>NZ_JBIWJO010000013.1:0-195490 GCF_044765245.1 Micromonospora sp. NPDC093277 | reverse complement strand
CCGGACGCGGAGAGCGTGACGGTCTGCGAGGTCCCGCTGGTGGTCGAGGTCGACACGGTGGTGGAGACCGCGCCACCAGCGGTCACCGTGCCGGCAGTCGGCGACACCGAGACGGAGAAGTCGTTGCCGGTCGAGCCGCAGGCGGCGTCGTTGCCGGCCACGTTCACCGCGGTCCACGCCGCCTGGACGGCCTTGTACTCGGTGGAGCAGTTGCCGTACAGGTCGGTGGCCGCCTTGAGGGTGTACGCCCGGGCGGTGTTGGCCGGGTTGCTGGTGTTGACGTACGTGGTGTTCGAGGTGAAGTACACGTCGAGCGCCCGGTAGTAGATCTTCTCCGCCTTGGCACGGCCGATTCCGGTCACTGCCGGGGCGGAGCCGCAGACCGGCGAGGTGCCGTACGCGGTGGCGCCGGTGCCCTCGGCCAGGTTGAAGAAGAAGTGGTTGCCCGGACCGGACGAGTAGTGCACGTCGACGTTCTTGGTCGAGGTGGACCAGCAGGAGTGCGACGAGCCGTCCAGCGACGGGTTGTACATGTAGCGCAGCGGCTTGCCGTTGCCGTTGATGTTGATCTTCTCGCCGATGTCGTAGTCGCCCGGGTCGCCCGGCGCGTTGGCGTAGAACTCGACCATCGTGCCGAAGATGTCGCTGGTGGCCTCGTTGAGGCCGCCCGACTCGCCCGAGTAGACCAGGCCGGCGACCGCCTCGGTGACGCCGTGGCTCATCTCGTGGCCGGCCACGTCGAGCGAGACCAGCGGCCGGGAGTTGCCGGAGCCGTCGCCGTAGGTCATCTGGGCGCCGTCCCAGAAGGCGTTGACGTAGTTGCTGCCGTAGTGCACCCGGCTCGGCACGCCGTTGCCGTTGCCGAAGATGCCGTTGCGGCCGTGCACGTTCTTGAAGTAGTCGAACGTCTTGGCCGCGCCGAAGTGCGCGTCGACGGCGGCCGACTGCCGGTTGGAGGTGGCGCCGTTACCCCAGGTGTTGGTCGAGTTGGTGAACGTCGTGCAGCTCCCGCTGGTGCTGTTGTTCATGTCGCAGGTGCGGCCGTTGCCGTGCGACGGGTCCACCAGCTGGTAGGTGCTGCCGGAGAGCGTCGTGTCGATGCTGACCGCGCCCGAGTAGATGCTGTTGCCGGTGCCGGCGACCGACTCGATCTCGTCGTACGAGCCAATCACCTTGCCGCTGATGGCGTCGGTGATGACGTGCAGCTTGGACGGGGTCTGCCCGTCGGCCTGCCAGCCGGCGGCGACGGTCTCCCAGGCCAGGCGGCCCTGGCCCGAGCTGGCGTCGACGAACAGCTCGGGCGCGCCCACGGAGGTGAGGGTGCCGGAGAACGCCTTGCGCGTGCTGGTCTCGGCGGCGGTCGAGCTGACCTTGGCGGTGGTGCTCAGCGTGAGCGGCGCGGTCAGACCGACCGAGGTGCTGGCCATCGTGCCGTTCGGGGCGGTGTGGACGACGAAGTCACCGCCGTAGACGCGCAGGCCGTGGTAGGTCCGGTTGTACCGGGTGTGGGTGGCGCCGGAGGCGTCCACCTTGGTACGGACGGCCTGGTACGACTCACCGTTGGCGCCCTGTACGGCACCGGGGTTGGCGCGGAGCAGGCTGTCCGCACTGGCTACCGCGGACTCCGCGGCCGGGGCGCTGGGGGTTGCCGCGTACGCCGTGGTGGTGGCGCCGGTCAGCAGGCCGCTTGTGAGCAGCGCTGCGCTGACGGCGGCAAGGGGTCTTTTCACGGGCCCTCCTGAGGGGGAAAGTTGTGACGGGGGTAGTCACGGATGTAGATATAGCGATACATCCAGGAAAGCGGAAGAGGGCAGGCCGATTCCGGTCGGGGACATTGGCCGTTCGGAGGAGGCCACGCAGGTGGGTGGAACCGGACGGCCCTACCCTGCGTCCGATCGGCATGAGATCGACTCCCGTCGCCGCAGCCGTCCTCGCCGCGCTGCTCAGCCCCCTCGCCGGGTGCGCCCAGGCCGGCGGGACCGGCACCACCGCGACCGGCGCGCCGACCGATGGCCCGATCAGCGCCACGACCACCACGCCGACCACCGAGCCCGCCACCGCCGGCGGCACCGAACCGGCCGGCAGGGCGGGCGTGGACGTGGTGCTGACCAGGTCAGGCGGCTTCGCCGGGCTGGACGACACCGTGACCGTGACGCCCGACGGCCGCTGGACCAAGGTCGACCGGGCCGGCGCCACCCGTACGGGTCAGCTCGCGCCCGGGGACCTCGACCGGCTCCGGCAGCTCACCGCCGACCGGCGCCTGCTCGCCGAGGCCACCGCAACCGCCACCGCCAGCACGTGCTCCGACGCCTTCACCTACCAGCTCACCGTGGGTGCGGTCACCACCAGCTACGTGGACTGCCCGACAGAGCACGCGCCGCCCGCCGCCACTGCGGCCGTGGTCGAGCTGCTCACCCAGGTCACCGACTGACGCTCCGCCGACAGCCATGCCGGCAACACGGCGGCGACCAGTTTCGTGCTCTCCACCGCCCGGCGCGGGGCCAGTGATGGACGGCAAGCAGCGCACGGCCGGTGGTCCCCCGCACCACCGGCCGCGCGCTGAACGTTTCGGTTGTCTGGCCGCCCGTCTCAGGCCTGGGAGAACATCTGGCCGATACGGATCTTGTTGCCGAACGGGTCACGGATGCCGAAGTCGATGCCGTACGGCCGCTCGGTCGGCTCGTCGTAGGCCTCGACGCCCTTCGCCATCAGCTCCGCGTACGTCTTGTGGGCGTCGTCGGTGGTCATGAAGAGGTGGCCGCCCAGCGCGCCCTTGGTGAGCAGCTCGCGGACCTGCTCGGCGGTGGCCGGGTCGAGGGCCGGCGGCCCGGGCTTCTCCAGCAGGATCTCGCGCTCCGGGTCACCGGGCAGGTTGACCGTGAGCCAGCGCATGAAGCCGAGGTCCGCGTCCGTGTTGACCTCCATGCCGAGCTTGCCGACGTAGAAGTCGAGGGCCGCGTCCTGGTCGAGAACGTAAATCTGGGAGCGGGAAATCGCGTTCATCGTCATGCCGGAGACGCTAGAGCACGATGCTGACCTGCCGCTTATCCAAAACTGACCGGTTCGGTACAGTCACCGGCCACCGGTGCGCGCGGTGGCGCTCGGTCGCATCCACGCCTTGATGAAGCAGCTCGGCACGCCCGCGGCGAGCGCCTTCTGCCGCCGGTACTCCGTCGGCGGCTCGCCGACGATGTCCCGGAACGTGCGGCTGAACGTGCCCAGGCTGGCGAAGCCCACCGCGTAGCAGATCTCGGTGACCGGCTGGTCGGTCTGCAGCAGCAGGTACATGGCCCGTTCGACCCGACGGCGTTGCAGGTAGCGGTGCGGGGTCTCGCCGAAGGTGGCACGGAAGGTCCGGATGAAGTGCGCCTCGGAGACGTGCGCGATCCGGGCCAGCGCCGGCACGTCCAGCGGCTGCGCGTACGCCCGGTCCATGGCGTCCCGGGCGCGCAGCATCGCCCGGTTGGACTCCTCGACCGCCCGGCTCATCCTGCCGCCTCCCCGGCGAGGACCAGGTCGAGTTCGCGGAGCTGGGCGGGATCGGCCACCACCTCGATGCCGATGATCCGGTCGGTGACGGTGAAGCTGATCGCGAGGCTGGTCCGGCCGTCCACGACGACGACCGCGCCCGGCAGGCCGTCGACGAACGCCGGCACCGCGGCCTGGGCCCGCCCGTTGAAGAAGCCGGCCACGCCGGCCGAGCCGCGCAGCTCGGCGTTGCCGCCCATCCGGACGGCGGTGGCGTCGGCGCGCAGGACCACGTACGGGTCGAGCAGGCTGACCAGGTCGTCGAAGCGGCCCTCCCGGGAGGCGGCGAGGAACGCCTCGACCACCCGACGCTGCCGGGCGGGATCGGTCTCCGGGTCGGCGGACCGGCTCTGCACCCGGCGCCGGGCGCGGCTGGCGATCTGCCGTACGGCGGCGGCACTGCGGTCGACCACCGGCGCGATCTCCTCGAAGGAGACGGCGAACATGTCGTGCAGCACGAACACCAGCCGCTCGGTGGGGCCGAGGGTGGTGAGCACCACCTCGAGCGCCCGGCCGACCGACTCGGCGAGCAGCGCCTCCTGCTCCGGGTCACGCCCGCCGACCGCCTCGGCGGTCGACCCGTCTCCGGCCACGTCCGCCGGCTCCTCGTGCCGGGCGCTGCCGGACCGGAGCCGGTCCAGGCAGACCCGCCCGACGGTGGTGGTCAGCCAGCCCGGCAGGTTGTCGATGGCGCCGGCGTCGGCGCGGGTGAGCCGCAACCAGGTGTCCTGCACGGCGTCGTCGGCCTCGGCGGAGGAGCCGAGCATCCGCTGGGCCACCGCGCGGAGCCGCGGGCGCTGTTCCTCGAAGCCCCGGACCAACAGGTCGGTGTCGCTCACGACCTCGCCATCCTCCACGCCCCGGTGACTGCCGTCACATCTGTCACGCCGCTCGCCCAGGCCTCGACATCCAGGTGACGGACGACGACGGACGGCGCGACGAACGCCGGCCAGCTTAACAGGACAGGATGGATCAAAATGGCTCTCGATGCACGCATCCAGAACCCGGCGGGCCTGCTCCCCGACGCGGTGAAGGGGATCAACCTGCTCTACAAGGCCGCGCACTCGGCGGGCGTACCCGGTAGCACGCTGGAGCTGGTCCACCTGCGGGCCAGCCAGATCAACGGGTGCAGCGCCTGCGTCGACTCCGGCGCACGCAGCGCCCGGAAGGCGGGCGAGACGGAGGAGCGGCTGTTCGCCGTGGCCGCCTGGCGGGAGACGCCGTACTTCACCGACGCGGAGCGGGCCGCGCTCGCGCTGGCCGAGTCGGCGACCCGGCTCGCCGACCGGAGCGACCCGGTGCCGGACGAGGTGTGGGACGAGGCCGCTCGCCACTTCGGGGAGAAGGAACTGGCCGCGCTGGTGCTGTGGATCGCCACCACCAACTTCTTCAACCGGATCAACGCGACGACCCGCCAGCCGGCCCCGCAGAACTGGGGCTGACGGCCGGCCGGCGCGGGCGGCGATCGCCCGTCCGCGCCGGCGCCACGGGTCAACACGAAACGGTCTGATCTGCGATCATGGATGCGCCCGCGGCGACACCCCAGGTGGCCGCGAGTGCCGCGACGGACAGCCCGCCGCAGGCGTACGGGGAATCGGGGGAAACCATGCGCATCAGACTGTCCACCGTGCTGGCCGGCCTGCTCGGCCTGGCCACCGCACTGTCGGTCGCGGCGCCGCCGGCCCAGGCCGCGCCCACCAAGTCGACCGCCACTATCGCCAGCCAACTCGTCCTCGAACCGACCGACTTCGGCTACCGCGGATCGGTGCAGGTCGAGCTGACCTACCGGGGCGCCGCGCCGGGCCGGGCCCGCTACGTGATCACCGAACCGATTCCCGGCTCCTACTACAACGAGGAGTGGGGCGTCACCTGCTACAGCGGTGGCGAGCTCCTGCCCGACCACCGGACCCGGGTCGAGTGCGACGTCCCCGGCGGGGAGCTCACCCCGGGCGAGCGGCGCGTCTTCACCGTCGACTTCCGCGTGCTCACCACCGTCCAGCCGTACGCCATGAAGGCCGGCAACGGGCAGCTCGACGTCACGGTCGACGGCCGTGCCGTCACCAGCGGAAAATTCTCGACCCTGTTCCGCGCGACGACCGGCTCGCTCGCCAACCCGAAGCAATATGTGCGGGACGAGCGGCCGGACGTGTCGGTGAGCGTCACCGGGGGCGTGACCCTGGTCCGGCAGCCGGATGGCACCTTCGCAGGCCGAATGCCGGTGACGTTGCGCTACAACGGCGACGCCCCGCACAACAGCATCTGGTACGAGGCCCGGGGCCTCCCAGAGGGTGTCTGGGAGCCCTGGATCGAGGGGTGCGTCATCGGCTGCGTGCCAGGTGACGCCTTCATGGAGGGCGAGGTGCGCACGTTCGAGTTCCTCGTCGAGGCGCGCCCCGGCACCGCGCTGGGCGAGGTGGGCGACGTAACCGTCGAATTCTTCGCTTCGACTTCGTACCCGGCACCGGACCTCAACCCGGCCGACAACCTCGTCACGTTCCCGGTCACGGTGACCGAGGCGGCCTGAGGCCCCACCACGGCCGCCCTCATCAAGGTGCCCCGGCACCTGGCGAGGGCGGCCGTGTGCTGTCGGGACGCCGTCAGGGCCGGGGGGCGCCCGGCTGCGGGGCGGCCTTGGACGCCTGCTGGGCGGCCTCGATGACCTCGGTCAACGTGGCGTGCAGCTTCCGCAGGTCGGCGAGGGGCATGCCGAGCCGCTCGACGATGGCCGGCGGGATCCGCTCGGCCTCGGCGCGCAGGGCCCGCCCCTTCGCGGTCAGGGTCACCGCGAGGCTGCGCTCGTCGGCCGGGTTCCGCTCGCGCTGGAGGTAGCCGATCGCTTCCAGGCGCTTGAGCAGTGGCGACAGGGTGCCCGGGTCGAGCTGCAACAGGCGGCTCAGCTCGCGTACGGAGAGCGGCGCGTATTGCCAGAGGGCGAGCATCACCAGGTACTGCGGGTGGGTCAGGCCCATCGGTTCAAGCAGCGGACGGTACACGGCCACGACGCCGCGGGCCGCGACGGACAGGGCGAAGCAGACCTGCTGTTCCAACGCCAGCGGGTTGTCGATCTCGCTGAGGTCTCCCGTCCCTTCACCGGATTTCGCCACGGTGCTACCGTACCAATAGTTTGCGCACCAACCATTTGACCACCAACCAACGGATCGCGGGACGGAGGCTGGACGATGGCTGGCGAGGAGAAGAAGGCATCCGGTGAGGGTGGACGCCTCCTGGGATGGGTGTTCCGCAACCTGGCCGGCCCGCCGACCGTGGAGAACGCCGTCCAGGGCGGCTCCCAGCAGGCCCGCGACCTGTGGAAGCAGGACCTTGAGCGGCGTAAACAGTGGAGCCGCGAACAGCGCGAGCGCAAGCGCGCCGAACGCGAGGCCCGGCGCACGGACTGACGTACGACGGGCCTCGCTGACCCAGGTGGGGCATCACCTCGGGCCGGTGGACGGCATTGCGCCGACCGGTCGGATCGTGCGCCAGATCAACTCGGTCGTCTATCACGTCGAGGACGGGCTGATCACCGAGTACTGGATGCAGATCGATCGAGCCGGTCTGCTGGCCCAACTCAGGGACGGCTCCTGACGGCATCACCCAGGGCGAGCGCTCACACCTGGCGGCGGCCCGCGGCCACTGCCAGGAAGTGCCTGATGGAGTTGGAGCCCCCGGCCGGGATCGAACCGGCGACATCTCGCTTACAAGGCGAGTGCTCTGGCCAGCTGAGCTACAGGGGCGCGTGTTGCCGTGGTCAGCATAGCGACTGACGTCGGGAAATCCCGCTCGGCAGGGGCTGTCGAGCATGGAAAACGTCAATTTCCCGACCACGACGCCGACGGATCGTCGCCACACTCACCGCGAGTCGGGAGGATTGCTGCCTCGCCGTGCCCGTGTGACCGTTATGCGGTATGCAGTCCGTCCCACCGGATGTTCACCGTCTTGGCATGGTGGCAAAACCCGTTTACCGTGCAGTGACACGGACGACACTCCGGTCGGCCTCGGCCGCCCGGGCGACGCCCGTTGGCCGGCACCGTGGGTGCCGGTCGCTCCTTCACTCGGATCGTCCGGCACGTTCCTGCCGGTGAAAGGAAGCGCTCCACCATGGCTACGGTCACCTACGCGAAGGCGTCCCGGATCTACCCGGGCACCGAGCGCCCCGCCGTCAACCAGCTCGACCTCGAAATCGGCGACGGCGAGTTCCTCGTCCTGGTCGGCCCCTCGGGTTGCGGCAAGTCCACCAGCCTCCGGATGCTCGCCGGCCTGGAGGACGTCGACGACGGCGCCATCTACATCGACGACCGGGACGTCACCCACCTGCCGCCGAAGGCCCGCGACATCGCGATGGTCTTCCAGAACTACGCCCTCTACCCGCACATGACGGTGTACGAGAACATGGCCTTCGCGCTGAAGCTGCGCAAGACCTCGAAGTCGGAGATCGACCGGCGGGTCAAGGAGGCGGCCGGGCTGCTCCAGCTGGAGGAGTTCCTCAACCGCAAGCCGAAGGCGCTCTCCGGCGGTCAACGCCAGCGGGTCGCCATGGGCCGTGCGATCGTCCGCGAGCCGCAGGTCTTCCTGATGGACGAGCCGCTGTCGAACCTCGACGCCAAGCTCCGGGTGCAGACCCGCACGCAGATCGCGTCGCTGCAGGCCAACCTCGGCGTTACCACCGTCTACGTCACCCACGACCAGGTCGAGGCCATGACCATGGGCCACCGGGTCGCGGTCATGCTCGACGGTGTTCTGCAGCAGGTGGACACCCCCCGGGCCCTCTACGACACCCCGGCCAACGTCTTCGTCGCCGGCTTCATGGGTTCCCCCGCGATGAACATCAAGACCGTTCAGCTGACCCAGCAGGGTGCCGCGTTCGCCGAGATGCACATCCCGCTGACCCGCCAGCAGGTCGAGGCGGCCCAGGCCGAGGGTGGCAACGGCAAGGTCACCGTGGGCTTCCGCCCGGAGGACTGCGACCTGGTCAGCCCGACCGAGGGCGGCATGCCGGTCGTGGTCGAGCTGGTCGAGGACCTGGGCTCCGACGCCAACATCTACGGCCACGCCGCGCTCGACGGCCACAACGAGCGCTTCGTGGTCCGGACCGACCGGCGCACCATGCCGAACATGGGCGACACCGTGTTCGTGAAGCCGCGCCAGGGCCGCAGCCACGTCTTCAACGCCGCCAGCGGCAAGCGCATCTGACGTACGCGAATAAGGGGCGGTCCGCCACGGCGGACCGCCCCTTATCGTGTCTGAGGACGCGGGTTACGCCTCGACGGCGCGGCGGCGGGCGACCTCGGCCAGGGTGACCGCGGCGGCAACGCTGGCGTTGAGCGACTCGACGTCGGAGACCATCGGAATGCTCACGGTCAGGTCGCAGGTCTCGCCGACCAGGCGGGACATTCCCCGCCCCTCCGAGCCGACCACCACGACGAGCGGGCCGACCGCGGCCTCCAGGTCGTACAGGTCGGTCTCGCCGTCGGCGTCCAGGCCGACCACCATGAAGCCGGCGGCCTTGCACGCCTTCAGCGACCGGGTCAGGTTGGTGACCTGGGCGACCGGCACCCGCGCGGCCGCACCGGCGCTGGTCCGCCAGGCGGTCGCGGTGATCCCGGCGGCCCGCCGCTCCGGTACGAAGACGCCCTGCGCGCCGAACGCCGCGGCGGAACGGATCACCGCACCGAGGTTGCGCGGGTCGGTGACTCCGTCCAGCGCAACCAGCAGCGGGGCGGCCTGCTCCAGCGAGGCCGCCATCAGGTCCTCGAACGGCTCGTACGCGAACGGCGGCACCTGGAGGCCGACGCCCTGGTGCAGCACGCCCCCGGTGAGCCGGTCGAGCTCGGCCCGGCTGACTTCCAGGATCGCGATGCCCCGGTCGGCGGCGGTCCGGACGATCTCGTTGACCCGGTCGTCGATGTCGATGCCCTGGGCGGTGTAGAGGGCGGTCGCCGGCACCTGGGCACGCAGCGACTCCAGCACCGGGTTCCGCCCGACCAGCAGCTCCGGGCTGTCCTTGGCCGGGTTGGACTTGCGGCCCGGGGCGACCCGGGGACCACTCCGGCCGGTGGTGGCCTTGCCCTTGCCGCCCTTGAACGGGGCGCCGGCCTGGCTGCCCTTGCCCCAGGTGGTGTCCTTGGTGCCCGGCTGACCGATCTTGGGGGCACGCCCCTCCTCGACCGCCGAACGGCGTTCCTTCTCCTGCTTCCAGGCGGTGCGCTGGGGCAGCTTCTCGGTGCCCGAGTACGCCTTGTGCCACGGGCGCTCGTCGGCGGGCAGCGTCCGACCCCGGCCCGCGAGGGAGTCCTTGTTCTTGCCGCCGGAGCCCTTCGGGGCACCCGCCTTCGGCGTCAGTCGCCGGCCACGGCGCTGCGAGTTGCCGGCCATCAGTCCTGCTCTCCAATAGTCCAACGGGGGCCCTGGGGGGTGTCCTCGACCACCACGCCAGCCTGCTTGAGCTGGTCGCGTACGGCGTCGGCTGCGGCCCAGTCCTTGCGGCTGCGTGCCTGGGCACGCTGCTCCAGCGCGAGCGCGATCAAGGAGTCGACCACGGCGCGCAGGTCGCTCGCGCGGCCGCCACCGGTCCAGGCCGGATCCAGGGGATCGACGCCGAGGATATCCAGCATCGCCCGGGCCTCGGCCAGGGTCGTGCGCACGGTCACATCGTCGTCGGCGGTCAGCGCGGTGTTGCCGTCGCGGATCACCTCGTGCAGTACGGCCAGGGCGGCCGAGGTGTTGAGGTCGTCGTCCAGCGCCGCGACGAATCCGACCGGCAGCTCGCCCAGCTGCCCGGCGCCGACCCGCTCGGCGGCCCGCTGCACGAAGCCCTCGACCCGCCGGTACGCGACCGCGGCCTCACGCAGCGCGTCCTCGGAGTAGTCGATCCGGGACCGGTAGTGCGCGGCCGCGTAGTAGTAACGAAGCTCCACCGGACGCACCCCGAGGGACGCCACGTAGTCGAGGTCGAGGGCGTTGCCCAGCGACTTGCCCATCTTGGCGCCGCCGATGCTGAGCAGGCCGTGGTGCACCCAGTAGCGAGCGAACGGCAGGTCGGCCGCCTGGGACTGGGCGATCTCGTTCTCGTGATGCGGGAAGGTCAGATCGAGCCCGCCGCCGTGGATGTCGAACTCGGGGCCGAGGTAGCGCCAGCACATCGCGGAGCACTCGATGTGCCAGCCGGGCCGGCCCCGGCCCCACGGCGAGGGCCAGTACGCGTCCGCCGGCTCGTCCGGCTTGACCCCCTTCCAGAGGGCGAAGTCCCGCGGGTCGTGCTTGCCCCGCTCAGGGGCGTCGCCGGCGGACTGCATGTCCTCCGGCGACTGCCCGGAGAGCGACCCGTACGCCGGCCAGGAGGCCACGTCGAAGTAGACGTCGCCGGAGCCGTCGGTGGCCGGGTAGGCGTGCCCGGTCTCGATCAGCCGGGCGATCAGCTCGTGCATCTCCGGGATGTGCCCGGTGGCCCGCGGCTCATAGGTGGGCGGCAGCACGTTCAACGCCCGGTACGACTCGGCCAGGATCTGCTCGTTGGCGTACGCGATCGACCAGAACGGGCGGGCCTGCTCCATCGCCTTGACCAGGATCTTGTCGTCGATGTCGGTCACGTTGCGGATGAAGGTGACCTCGAAACCGGACGCGATCAGCCAGCGGCGCAGCACGTCGTAGTTGACGCCGGAGCGAAGGTGGCCGATGTGCGGCGGGGCCTGGAGGGTGAGACCACACAGGTAGACGCCCACCTTGCCGGCTTCCCGGGGAACAAAGTCCCGGACCGTTCGGGTGGCGGTGTCATACAGGCGTAGCGTCACCGTACAAGGGTAGCCGTCCGCGCATTTCAGGGTCGCCGGGAGCCGGCCGTACGCTGCGTGCTGTGGATATGTCGGCACGCGCGGGTGAGCCGCGGTCCCGAGCCGGAGCGCCGTTGGGCGAGCCGCCAGCGGCGGCCCGCGGCGCGGAGGCGGCCCGCGGCGCGGAGGCGGCCCGCGGCGCGGAGGCGGCCCGCGGCGCGGAGGCGGCCCGCGGCGCGGAGGCGTCGGGGGTGGCCGGGCGGGGCGGGGAGACGGCGCAGACGCTGGACCGGGGGCTGCGGCTGCTGCACCTGGTCGCGGACGCGCCCAGCGGGCTGACCGTCACCGAGGCGGCGAACCGGCTGGGCGTCGGCCGCGCGGTGGTCTATCGACTGGTCGGCGCGCTGACCGGGCACGGCATGCTGCGCCGCGACGGCGAGGGCCGGCTGCGCCTCGGTGCCGGCGTGCTGCACCTGGCCCGGCGCGCCCAGCCGCTGCTCGCCGAGGGGGCGTTGCCCGCGCTGCGTCGGCTGGCCGAACAGGCCGGCGCGACGGCGCACCTGACCGTGGTCGAGGGCGGCGAGGGAGTCGCTCTCGCGGTGGTCGAGCCGAGCTGGACGTCGTTCCACGTGGCGTACCGGACCGGGTCCCGCCATCCGTTGGAGCGGGGCGCGGCGGGGCGGGCCATCCTCGCCGGCCGGGCGGGCGCCGCCGGCCCGATCAGCACCAGCGGGGAGCTCCAGTCCGGGGCGTACGGGGTGGCCGCGCCGGTGCTCGGGGTGCCCGGGTTGGAGGCGAGCGTCGGGGTGGTGTCGCTGTCCGCTCTCGACGTGGACGTGGTCGGCGCCCAGGTCACCGCCGCCGCAGCCGCGATCGCCACGGCCCTCGCCTGACTCTCCTCGACTCCGTGTCCTGGCCCGGGCTTGATCGGCTCCGCGCCCGCCGGGGCTCGATCGATTTCGCATCCCGGCCAGGGCTTGATCGACTTTGTGCCCGGGGCTTGATCCACTCCGTGTGCGGCAACATGTGGTCTCGTCATCGAATTTGACCGCCACATGCCGCACACGGAGTTGATCTCGCCCAGCAGGGCTGAGTTGAGGTCGCGCAGCAGTTGATCTCACGTAGCACAACTGGCGGCCGAGGTGCCGGTTGTCCACAGGCTGGTGGAGGCGACCCAGCGGCGATTGTCCACAGGGGTGCCGGCGGACGGTTTCGCGCCACCATGCTGGTCGGCATGCCTCCTCAACCACACCGGCCAGACCTCCTGGCATGGCGAGTGTTCCGTGGTTCAGACGTGGTTCGGCACGGCCTGCTCACCCGGCATCAGCTGCGCAGCTCGGCCTGGGTTCGGGTACGCCACGACGTCTACGCCGACGCCCGCCTCGATCGGGACCACTCGCTGGCCTGCCGGGCGGCAGCGCTCCAACTGCCGTCGGACGCACTGATCGCCGGGCCGTCGTCCGCGTACCTGCACGGCATCGAGCACGCCGCCGACTTCACCGACGACGTCCATGTTCTCGCGCGCCGCCCGGCCCGGCTGCGAAGTCAGCACCGGCTCCGAATTCACTCGACGCTGCTCACGGTGCCACCACCCGGGCCTCACCAACCCGGCCAACTGCTCACAGCGCCACCGCCCAGCCCCCACGAACCCGGCCAACTGCTCACAGCGCCACCGCCGAGGCCCCACCAACCCGGCCAACTGCTCACGGCGCCACCGTCGGGGCCACTCCTCCCACCCGGTCAAGGGCCGCGCGAGCCCTCGCGGTCGCTTTGGACGGCCGACGGGCCCCTGACGTTCGCGACCGACAGACCGCTGCGTACCGGCCCGGCGGACGCCGCCTGGGAGACCGCCGTCTGGTTGGATCCGATCCGCGCGGTCGGGATCGTCGACGCGTTGCTCGGCCGGGGCCTCACCACCCCGGCGGCTCTCGCCGAGATCGGCGACCGCAATGCCGAGCGCCCGGGCGGGCGGCGGGCGCGCTGGGTGTTCGGTCTGGCTGACCCGCGAGCGGAATCCCCGGCCGAGTCGGCCCTGCGGGTTCGCCTGGTGCTTGCCGGGCTACCCAGGCCGCTGGTGCAGCACCCGGTTCGGCTGCTGTCCGGCCTGGTGCTGCATCCGGACCTGGCGTGGCCCGAGTTCCGGGTCGCCGTCGAGTATGACGGTCACTGGCACGCCGAGCCGGACCAGCTCCACCGGGACCGGCGGCGACTGAACCAACTCGTCACGGCTGGCTGGCTGGTGCTGCACGTGACGAGCCACCGCCTCCATCGAGAGTTCCCCGCGGTCGTCCGTGAAGTCCGCACCGCCCTGACCTCCCGCGGCTGGCGACCTTGAGGGCTGCGTCGCCCAGCGACCGCGCCGCCCAGCGGCCACGCCGCCCAGCGACCGCGCTGCATGGTCAACTCCGTGTGCGGCATATTGCGATCAAACTCGCTGACGAGACCACATGTTGCCGCACACTGAGTCGATCAAGACGAGCTTGAGCAGGCGACCCGCTCGCCGGCCAACGCCAGCTCGACCACAGCAGGCGACCCGCTCACCGGCCAACGCCAGCTCGACCACAGCAGGCGACCCGCTCACCGGCCAATCGTCGGCTCGACCAGAGCAGGCGGCCGGCTCACCGCTCGCCGGCGAGCGCCGGCTCGGCCGGGGCGGGCGGGACGGCCTCCGGCGTGCCGCGCAGCTCGTCGAGCCGGACCAGGGCGACGCCGGCCACGATCAACACCCCGCCGAGCAGCTGGACCGGGCCCGGCAACTCGCCGAGCACCAGCCAGGCGATCAGGACCGCGAACATCACCTCGGTCAGCCCGACGAACGAGGAGAGCCGCGCGCCGAGGAGTCGGGCCCCGGCGACGCCGGTGAGGTACGCGACCACGGCCGCGATCAGCGAGAGGCCGGCGATCGGCACCAGCCAGCTCGTCTGGTGCCCGGCGAAGTTCACGTCGCCGGCATTCGCCCGCAGCGGCAGCACCCCGAGCACGCCGAGCAGGCTCAGCGCCAGTGCGCCGCCGGCCATGCCTCCGCTGGCCATCACCACGGACGGCAGCGCGGGATCGACCCGCCCGGCGATGACGTAGTAGCCGGCGAGCCCGACGCCCGCACCCAGTCCCCAGAGCACCCCGATCGGATCGAGGCGGCTGGCGCCGGTGAGGTCCAGCACGAACACCAGTCCACCCAGCGCGGTCAGCGAGCCGGCCACGGTGAGCAGCCGGGGCCGCTGGCCGTGGACCAGCCACATCCAGCCGACCACCAGCACGATGCCGAGGTATTCCAGCAGGAGCGCGACGCCGACCGGCAGGTAGCGGACCGCGTTGAAGAAGCACGCCTGGGCGACCGCCACGCCGAGTACTCCGAACACGACGATCGTGCCGGCGTTGCGGCGCAGCACCGGCCACCGGCCGCGCAGTGCCAGCACGGCCGGCACGGCCAGGACCAGCGCCGCGATGCCGACCCGGGCCACCACGACGGCCTCGGCGGACCAGCCGCCGTTGATCAGCGAACGGGCGAAGGTGCCCGAGGTGGCGAAGGTGACCGCGGAGATCAAGGCCAGGCCGAGGCCGACGCCGGACCGTTCACGCATCGACAGCTCCTTGATCCGGACGATCGGTCACGAGTGAAACAGGGTTATGCTGATGACGCTAGGCCGGCACCCTGACAGGAGTCAAGTTGCGTTTCGCCCATGACACCGAGTGTGGCCTGGTCGCCGCCGCAGGGCTGGTCAACACCGCCGGCCCGGACCGGGAGGGCCTGCCCGACGTGGCCTCCCTCGACGGGTTCGTCGCCGCGCACGGCTGGACCGGCCGGCACGAACACACCGACACCGAGCTGCGCCAGGTCCACAGCCTGCGCCCCCGGCTCCGCCGGATCTGGTACGCCGACACCGACGAGGTGGTGACCATCGTCAACGAGCTGCTGCGCGAATCGCGTGCGCTGCCACAGCTCATCCGCCACGACGACGAGCCGTACCACGTGCACGCCGTGCCCCGCGACGCGCCGCTGGCGACCCGGATGGCGGTCGAGGCGGCCATGGCGCTGGCCGACCTGGTCCGGATGGGCGAGTTGGGCCGGCTGCGCATCTGCGACCACCCGGACTGCGACAACGTCCTGGTCGACCTGTCGAGGAACCGGTCCCGCCGCTTCTGTGACGCCGGGTGCGGCAACCGTGCCGCCGTGAGCGCCTACCGGGCCCGCAGGGCGGCGTCCCACTCCTGACGTACCCGGGGCCAGTGCTCGCGGCGCAGCTCGTACTCGACCTCGCCGTGCTCGGTCCCCGGGATCGGGTCGTCGAAGGTCAGGTGGAAGGTGCGGACGTACCGCAGCCCGGCCTTCGCCATGACCGCCCGGGACCGGGCGTTGACCGCCATCGTCTCCGCCCAGACCCGCCGCACGCCGACCGCCTCGAAGGCGTGCCCGACCAGCGCCCGGGCTCCCTCGGCGGCCAGTCCGCGCCCCCAGGCCGGCCGGCGCAGCCGGTAGCCCAGCTCGGCCTCCGCGCCGTCGCCGGACGGGTCCAGCGCGAACCAGCCCAGGAAATCGCCGGTGGTCCGGTCGAGGGCCGCCCAGCGACCGAGGCCGGGGTGGCGGTCGTACTGCGCGACGATCCGCGGCAACGACTCGTCCCGCACGATCTCGATCGGGGTCGGGCGACCGTTGGTCAGGTAACGCATGACCTCCGGGTCGGCGTCCAGCTCGACCAGGTGGTCGACGTCGTCAATGGTGAACCGGCGCAACCGCAACCGCGCGGTCTCCAGCAACACAGCGCCGCCCGTCCCGGCCGCGTCAGCGCGGCCGTGCGGCGACAAAGGCCCGCCAGGCGTACGGGTCGAAGGTGAGCACCGGCCCCGCCACGTCCTTACTGTCCCGCACCCCAACCACCCCCGGGCAGGTTCGTCGCCACCTCGGCGCACTGGTCGTTGGAACCGCTCCGACGGCTCTTGCGCCACCGGGCGCCGGTCGACTCCATGTTTCGGCCAATTCCCTCAGCCGCTCGATCGATTGCTGCGGCAGTGCCACGGCGAGGGTAGCCTCCCAGGTCCGTTGCAGTCGCATGAGATCGACGGGTCCTTGGCCAGCTCGTCCTGACTCCAGCCCGGCGAACCTGCGCCCGGCGCCACGCTGCCACCAGGGAACGCAGCCGCCGTCATTCGCCCGTTCGCCATCTCCAGCCTCCCTCCAGGACCGGGTTGATCGACTCCAGCACCGCGCCACCGGTCGCCTGGGTGCGACGGCGGGCACGGCGTGACCCGGGTCAGGGATGGGTCATCCGGAGCAGGTCCAGGGCCTCGTCGAGCTGGGCCTCGCTGAGCTTGCCCGATGCGACGTGCCCCCGGGAGAGCACCACCTCGCGGATGGAGACCTGCTTCGCCAGCGCCTCCTTGGCGATCGAGGCGGCCTCGTCGTACCCGAGGTGACGGTTGAGCGGGGTGACGATCGACGGCGAGCCCTCCGCGTACGCCAGGCAGACCTCGGCGTCCGCGACCAGGCCGACCACCAGGCGGTCGGCGAAGAGCCGGCTCGATGCGGCGAGCAGCTTGATCGACTCCAGCAGGTTGCGGCCCATCACCGGGAGCATCACGTTCAGCTCGAAGTCGCCCTGCGACCCGGCGAACGCCACCGTGGCGTCGTTGCCGATCACCTGCGCGCAGACCTGCCGCATCGCCTCGGCGACCACCGGGTTCACCTTGCCCGGCATGATCGACGAGCCCGGCTGAAGATCGGGGATCCGCAGCTCCCGCAGCCCGGCGCGCGGGCCGGAACCCATCCAGCGGATGTCGTTGGCCATCTTGTACAGCCCGACGGCGATCGTGCGGAGCTGGCCGGAGGTCTCCACCAGCGCGTCCCGGGCGCCCTGCGCCTCGAAGTGGTTGCGCGCCTCGGCCAACGGCAGGCCGGTCGAGGCGCGCAGCTTCTCGATCACCTTGCCGGCGAAGCCCAACGGGGTGTTGATGCCGGTGCCCACGGCCGTGCCGCCCAGCGGCAGCTCGGCCAGCCGGGGCAGCACCGCCTCCAGCCGCTCCACGCCATAGCGGACCTGGGCGGCGTACCCGCCGAACTCCTGGCCCAGGGTGACCGGCGTGGCGTCCATCAGGTGGGTCCGCCCCGCCTTGACCACGGTCTCGAACTCGGCCGCCTTCTCCTCCAGTGCGCCGGCCAGATGCTTCAGTGAAGGCATCAGATCCTCGACCACGAACTGGGTGGCGGCCAGGTGGATCGACGTCGGGAAGACGTCGTTGCTGGACTGCGAGGCGTTGACGTCGTCGTTGGGGTGCACGTCGCGGCCCAGCTCCCGGCCGGCCAGCGTGGCGATCACCTCGTTGGCGTTCATGTTGGACGACGTTCCGGAGCCGGTCTGGAAAACGTCGACCGGGAACTGGTCGTCGTACCCGCCGTCGGCGACGTGCGCGGCGGCGGTGGCGATCGCCTCCCCCACGTCCGTCCCGATCACCCCGAGCTCGGCGTTGACCTGTGCGGCGGCCCCCTTGATCTGCGCCAGCGCCTTGATCTGGGCCGGTTCGATGCTGCGCCCGGAGATCGGGAAGTTCTGCACCGCGCGCTGGGTCTGCGCCCGCCACAACGCCTCGGCGGGTACCTCCACCTCGCCCATCGAGTCGTGTTCGATCCGGTAACCGGTCGCCTCTGGAGTCGTCACGCGTACCATCCTGCCGCGCTGGACGCCGGCGCGCAGATGATCGCTCAGCCCAGCCCGGCCAACAGCTTCTCGGTCGCCCGCTGGTCCGGGGACTCGACCTGGCGGAACAGGGGCAGCGCCCGGCCGGCGTATGTGCGGGCCTGGCGCGGGTCGGTGCCGCGCAGGCAACGGGCCAGCCCGTCGAGCGCCCGGGCCTGCTCGTAGCGCAGCCCGAGCCGGCTGGCGTCCTGAAGCACCCGGCGGTGCAGGTCCAGAGCGCTGGGCACGTCCCCATGGTCGAGCAACGCCCGCGCGAGCAGGTTCCGCGAGGCACACTGGCCGATCCGGTCCCCGGCGTCGGTCATCGCGCCGAGCGCCGCCCGGTGCAGGGCCGCCGCGTGCTCCGGGCGGCCGGCCTCCCGCTCCATCACCCCGATCTCGTTCAGCAGCTCACCCTCGCCAAAGCGGTTGCCCGACGTGCGCTTCAGCTGGAGTGCCACGCGCAGCAGGCGACGGGCGGGCTCGCGATGGCCCATCCGGTGACGGATCATCCCGAGGTGGCCGGTCGCGTTCACCAGTTGCCTCAGGTCGCGCTGCTGTCGGGCCAGCAGGAGATGGATACGCGCTGCCCGCAGTGCCTCGTCGTAGCGGCCCAGGCTGAGCAGGGCGACCGACATGTTGTTGAACAGCTCCGGTGTGACGGTCGAGGGCTCGCCTGAGTGTTCGGTCAACCGCATCGCGGCCTCGACGCACTCCATGGCGCGGCGGTACTCGTCACCACCGATGTAGGTGACAGCCAGGTTGCACAGGTTTCGCCTCCGCTCGGGCCGGGGGCCGAACCGACGGTGCCGTTCGGCGACGGCCTCCATCAGGCGGATCGCCTCGGCGAATCGCGCCAGCCGGTGATGCGCCGAGGCGAGGTAGTTCATGGTCACCACGGCGGCCAGGTCGTCGCCCTGGCTCTCGGCGGCGCGCAGGGCGATGGTGTGGATCTCGGTCAGCTCGTCGAGATGCCCGCCGTCGAAGTTCGGCCACCAGATAGCGCGGGCCAACTGCCAGCAGTACGGGAGGAAGCCCTCGGCCTCGGCAAGACGGACCAGCGCGACGAGTGCCGGCCTGTTCTCGTCGAACCAGGCACGCCCCTGACTCTCGCCAGCCTGCAGCAGATCGGGACGCGCCGGCGAGGCCAGGCGGAACAGGCTGTCGCGGCTGGCGTCCGGCTCGATGGACCGGGCGATCGAGGTCGCCACCTGCACATGGTGCTCGAGCAGCCGCTCGACGGCCCCGCGCCGTGCCGCGGTCCGTTCGGGCTCATCGACCAGCCGCCGGGCGTACTCGCGCAGCAGGTCGTGCAGCCGGTAGCGGGCCGGCTCGGTCTCCTCGGCCAGGTGCGCGTCCACCAGTTCGTCGAGCAGCTCCTGCACCTCCGCCAGGGACAGCTCGGCCAACGCCGCGGCCAAACCGTTGTCGAACCGGCCTCCGGGATGCAGCCCGAGCATCCGAAACAGCCGCCGCGCCGGCCGCGACACCTGGGCGTACGACAGGGCGAAGGCCTGGCCGACGGAGCGCTCACCGGCCGTCAGCTCGGCCAGCGGGTCCCGCCCGGCGGTCAGCCGGCACGCCAGGTCGGCGATCCGCCAGCGTGGACGGTGGGCCAGCCGGGCACCGGCCAGCCGGATCGCCAGTGGCAGGTGGCCGCAGCGGCGGACCACCTCGGCGGCGGCCTCCGGCTCGACGGCGACCCGGTGGGGGCCGGCGATCCGGCCGAGCAGTTCGACCGATTCGTCGGGGTCCAGCAACGGCAGCGAGGACGGCCGACCGGCGTCCAGCCCGACCAGCCGGCGCCGGCTGGTGATCAGGACCAGGTTGTCGGGACCGTTGGGCAGCAGCGGCATCACCTGTGCGGCACCGGCGGCGTTGTCGAGCACCACCAGGGCGCGCCGGGTGGCCAGTTCGGTACGCCACACCGCCAGCCGGTCGCCCAGGTCGAGCGGGATCCGCTCCGGCGGCATCCCCAGCCGACGGAGCAGCACGGCCACCGCCGCCGCCGGGGTGAGCGGTTCCCGCTCGCTGTGCCCGTGCAGGTCGATGAAGAGCTGGGCGTCCGGGAACCGGCCGGCGAGGGCGGTCGCCACGTGTACGGCGAGTGTGGTCTTGCCGCTGCCCGCCATCCCGTCGATGAGGTGGACGTGGGCGCGATCCTCGTCGATCTCCTTGACCAGCCGCGCCACCGTCTCCTGCCGGCCGGTGAAGTCGCTGATCGCCCGGGGCAGCGACCGGACCGGTACGACGAGCCGGGGCCGCTCCGGATCGGTTGCCGTCGCGTCTCCGGCCAGGATCCGCTGATGCAGCTCCCGCAACGCCGCGCCGGGCTCGATGCCCAGCTCCTCGGCGTAGATCTGGCGGCCCTCGCGGTAGACGGTGAGCGCGTCGGCCTGCCGGCCGACCAAGGACAGGGCGAGCATGAGCTGACCGCGTAGCCGCTCCCGCAGCGGGTTCCGTTCCACGCTCTCGGTCAGCTCGTCGATCAGATCGGCTGCCTGGCGCAGCCGCAGCTCAAGGTCGACGCAATCCTCGAGCGTCGCGAGTCGCTGCTCGTCGAGGGCCTGCGCCCGCCGGCGTACGCTCCGGCTGGTGATGCCGCTCAGGGCGGGACCGCGCCAGAGCGCGAGCGCCACGCGGTAGTGCCGGCGCGCCTCGGTGGGCTGCCCGGTGGCGGCCGCGGCCCGGCCGGCGTCGACCTCGCGGGCGAATACGTCGACGTCCAGTTCGTCCGGCTCGACCCGGATGCCGTAGCCGACCGGATCCCGGACGATGCTCTCCGGGGACAGTCCGAGTGCGGCGAGGCGCTGTCGCAATCGCGACACACAGATCTGGAGCTGGGTTCGGGCGGTGGCTGGCGGGCGCTCCTCCCAGACCGCGTCGATCAACTCCTCGACGGGCACCACGCGACCGGCGCGCAGCAGCAGCATGGCCAGCACGATACGGTCCCGACCTGCGGTGACGGTGGTTTCGCCAGCGCCCACCCGCAGGGATCCCAGGATCCCGAACCGCATTTGCTCCACCGCACGCCTTCCTGCAACTTCCAGCAGCGTAGCGCCCTGGTGACAGACCGCCCCGGCCAGGCGATAGCGATCTGATAGCGGATCGACAGCGATAAGCCAGAAACTCGTCCGGGCTGTCGGTGACGGCAGCTGACGGGGGCGGTGTGCCCGCCGCGAGTCCCTCCGACGGGCACACCGACGTCAACGGCCGCGCCACCGGCGGAAACGGCGAGACGTCCCCTCCCGGAGCTGACCCGGAGGGTCACCGCCGATCGCCCCGAAAGTCACGAGCGCACCGGTCACTCATCTACTTAAGATCATGTAAATACCTGTGCTCCCTTCGGAGGCTGTCACATTGGATGTCAACGGGGCTTCCACCGGCGTGCCCACCGCACGCACTCGGCGCGTACCGCGCCGGTTCCTCAGCACCGGCCTCGCGGCCCTTCTCACCACCACGGGCGCTCTGGCCATCACGGGCAAGCCAGCCGCCGCCGGTGGGACCCGCTGGGTCGTGCCGACGAGCACCAGCTACACCGACGCCCGCCAGCCGACGCTGGCATTCCCGGTCGCCGCCGGTGAAAGCCTGCCGCTCGGCACCTGGGAGGCCGACGGCGCAAAGCACACCTCGCGGTCCTACTTCACCTTCGACCTCACCCCCTACCTGGGCAAGGAGGTCATCAGCGCCGGGCTCCAGACCGGCGAGGCATGGGTCGACGACTGCACGAAGCCGCGCGAGGTGGAGCTGTGGCGTACGGACACCCCCGAGGCCGCGCCGACCTGGGCGGACGCCCCAGCAACGCACGAGAAGATCGGTGACCTCGGCGCCACTGCCACGCCCTGCCCGGCCGGCTACCTGGAGCTGCTGGTCACCGAGGCGGTGCAGCGGGCGGTCGACGAGGGGCGGGATTCGCTCACCCTGATGGCCCGGATCGCCGGGGACCACGAGAATGCCAAGCACTACGGCCGGCGGATCGAGCAGCCTCGCATGTCGCTGAACGCCAACGCCGCGCCGAACATGCCGGGCAAGCTCACCGTCGACGAGCTGGCCTGCGCCGACGGGCTGCTGATCGGCACCACCACGCCGATCCTCTCGGCCGAGGTGACCGACCCGGACAAGGTGGACGGCTACGCGAACGACCTGGTGACCACCACCTTCGCCTGGTGGCCGGTCGATCGTCCGGCGGAGCGGACCGAGTGGACCTCCTACTCGAAGTCCGCACCAGCCCGCTTCTCGTACTCGGTGCCGGCCGGGCTGATGGTCGACGACGGCACGTACGCCTTCGCGGTCAAGGCCGCCGACCAGCACGCCAGCTCCGACTGGTCGCCGGAGTGCCGGTTCACCGTCGACACGAAGGCCCCAGCGCAGCCGACCGTCAGCTCCACGGACTATCCCGATGACGATGGGTGGTACGGCGGCCCGGGCATCGCAGGCGAGTTCACCTTTGCCGCCAACGACGGCATCGACAGCGTGGGTTTCCGGTACTCGCTCATGGGGGCGCTTCCGACCTACGTGGCCGCCGACGCGCCGGGCGGCTCGGCGACCGTGACCATCACGCCGGGCAAGGACGGCCCGAACATCCTCGATGTCGAGGCGGTGGACGCGACGGGCAACCGATCGCCGGTCACCCGCTACGTGTTCCGGGTACGCGACACCAGCCCAACGGTCAGTGACGGCAATCCGACGGCCGGGTACGGCGAAGCGCGCACCCTGACCTTCTCACCCCGCATGGAGAACGTGGTCGAGTACGCGTACCGGCTCAACGACGGGCCGGAGCAGATTGCCGCAGCGGCGGCCGACGGCACCTCCACGATCACGGTCACCCCGACGAAGCCGGGCAACAACGACGTGTATGTCCGCAGCCGCACGGCCGACGGCGTGCTGTCTGGGGAGGGCTCGTACCGCTTCTACCTCGCCAGCAAGCCGACGGTCACCTCGATCGAATACCCGATCGGCAAGACGGGCGCGCCCGCCGGCACCCCCGGCACGTTCGTCTTCGGGCCAGGGATGGCCGACGTGACCGAATACGTCTACTCGTTCGACAGCCGTCCGACGGAGACCGTCGCGGCGGGCGTGGACGGCTCGGCGTCGGTGACGTACACCCCGACGACCGCAGGGCCCCACCGGATCACGGTCTACACCCGGACCGGCGACGGAGTCGTGTCGGAGACCTTCACCGGGTCCTTCCTCGTCGCCAGGGCCGCCTGACGACTGGCGCGGACCTACGACCGAGCGGCGGACCGGCCGCGGGGACGAGCCCCGGCCGGTCCGCCGTCACCGGTCAGCGGCGGCCGACGGTCAGCACCGGCTTGGTGACCTCGGCGAAGAAGTCGTCGCCCTTGTCGTCGACGACGATGAAGGCGGGAAAGTCCTCCACCTCGATCTTCCAGACGGCCTCCATGCCCAGCTCGGGGTATTCGAGCACCTCGACGTGCTTGATGCAGTCCTGGGCGAGCCGGGCGGCGGGGCCGCCGATGGAGCCGAGGTAGAAGCCGCCGTGCTGCTGGCAGGAGCGGGTGACCTGGGCGGAGCGGTTGCCCTTGGCCAGCATCACCATCGAGCCGCCGGCCGCCTGGAACTTCTCCACGTACGCGTCCATCCGGCCGGCCGTGGTAGGGCCGAACGAGCCGGAGGCGTAGCCCTCCGGGGTCTTCGCCGGACCGGCGTAGTAGACGGCGTGGTCGCGCAGGTACTGCGGCATCGGCTCGCCCGCGTCCAGCCGCTCGGCGATCTTGGCGTGCGCGATGTCCCGGGCCACGACGAGGGGGCCGGTCAGCGAGAGTCGGGTCTTCACCGGGTACTTCGACAGCTCGGCGCGGATCTCGTCCATCGGCCGGTTGAGGTCGACCCGGACCACCTCGGAGCTGTCCAGCTGGGCGTCGGTGACGTCGGGCAGGTAGCGCGCCGGGTCGGTCTCCAGTCGCTCCAGCCACACGCCCGACGGGGTGATCTTGGCGACCGCCTGCCGGTCGGCAGAGCAGGAGACGGCGATCGCCACCGGGCAGGAGGCGCCGTGCCGGGGCAGCCGGACCACCCGTACGTCGTGGCAGAAGTAGCGGCCGCCGAACTGCGCGCCGATGCCGAAGTTGCGGGTCAACTCCAGCACCTCGGCCTCCAGCTCCAGGTCACGGAAGCCGTGCGCGCTCATCGAGCCCTGCGTCGGAAGCGCGTCGAGGTACTTCGCCGAGGCGTACTTGGCGGTCTTCAGGGCGTACTCGGCGGAGGTGCCGCCGATGACGATGGCCAGGTGGTAGGGCGGGCAGGCGGCGGTGCCGATCAGCCGCAGCTTCTCCTCCAGGAACTGCATCATCCGCGTCGGGTTCAGCAGCGCCTTGGTCTCCTGGTAGAGGTACGACTTGTTGGCCGAGCCGCCGCCCTTGGCCATGAAGAGGAACTTGTACGCGTCCGGGTGCCCGTCCGGGTCCTCGGCGTAGAGCTCCACCTGGGCGGGCAGGTTGCTGCCGGTGTTCCGCTCGTCCCACATGGTCAGCGGGGCGAGCTGCGAGTAGCGCAGGTTCAGCCGGGTGTACGCCTGGTAGACGCCGCGCGAGATCGCCTCCGCGTCGGCGCCGTCGGTCAGCACGTGCCGGCCGCGCTTGCCCATCACGATCGCGGTGCCGGTGTCCTGACACATCGGCAGCACGCCGCCGGCGGCGATGTTGGCGTTACGCAGCAGGTCGAGCGCGACGAACCGGTCGTTCGGCGAGGCCGCCGGATCGTCGATGATCGACCGGAGCTGGGCCAGGTGCGCCGGGCGCAGGAAGTGGGCGATGTCGTGCATCGCCTCGGCGGTCAGCGCGGTCAGCGCGGAAGCCTCGACGGTGAGGAACCGACGGCCACCCGGGCCGTTGACGACGTCGACGCCCTCGTCGGTGACCAGGCGGTATTCGGTCTGGTCAGGACCGGTCGGCAGCAAGGGAGCGTACGAGAACGCGGCGGCACTGCTCATGACGAAAGAGCCTAGGGCAGAGGCGTCGATCGGTGACACCCGACGGGGGCGTCCTGGGACGACGCTCTCACCCGCCGTCGGCGCAGAGTTCCCGCTTCGGTCCGCAGCTTCCCTGGCCGGACGGAGGCGGGTGTCCGCCGCCGGGATTCGCCCCGGGCGCTCCCCCCTCCGCTGGCGGCGGCGCGCCCGAGCCGTCGACGCCCCAGCGGACGTACCCGATCTCCCGCCCCTCCCCGATGATCATGCCGTACGGGCCGACCGCCAGGGCGTTCGCCGAGGTCCGCAGCGCCGCCAGTTCCCGACCGGTGCGTGGCTCGACCGCGATCAGCCGGGACGGCTTGTCCTCGGCGATCACCGCCGCGTACGGGGTGAGCGCTCCGCCGTTCTTCTCGCCGGCCGGCCGGGACCACCGGTCGCGGTCGACCGACAGCTCCCGCCCCAGGATGGAGCGCTTGTCGGCGCTGCGCACCAGCGCGTACCGGTCGTCGACGGCGAGCAGCTTCTGCCCTTCCGCGCCGACTTGGAGCAGCCGGCCGTCGTACCCGTCGATCACCGCCTCGCGGCCGTCGGGGGCGACCCCGATCAGCACGTTCCGGGCGCCCAGCGGGTCGTCCCGCTGCACGCAGCCGGCGTAGTCCGCGGTCCGCAGGTTCACCCCGGCCCGCCGCCACACCTCCCGCCCCGTGGCCGGGTCGACTCCGGAGATGGCGAAGTAGCAGCCGCCGTCCCGGGAGGTGGCGGAGATCCGCAGCAGCCGCCCGCCGACCACCGCCAGCCGCTCGTCGCGGCCGGGCTCGACGTTCTGCAGCACCCGTCCGGTGGCGGTGTCCACCACGTGCACCCGCCCGTCCACCGGGAAGCCGAGCAGCGGCGGAACCGCCTCCGGCCCGGCCACCTCGCCGTCGATACGCGTCGCGCTCAGCCGCCGGGTGCCGAGCAGTCCCGGGTTGTCGGCGAGCACCCCGGTGTGCACGCCGGGCAGGAACGCGGTCCACAGCGGCTTCGTTCCGCGCGGCTCCCAGGCGCTGAGCGTGCAGTCCGTCGCCTGCCCGCAGTGCGCGTCGAGCAGCAGGTTGCGATATGTCCAGACCGCCACCGCCGCGTCGTCGCGACGGCGAACCGCGCCCGTGGTCGGGTCGAGCAACTCGTACCCCTTGACCAGGAGCTTGCCCACGGCGACGACCGGATCCCGGTCGCCGCCGGCGACGGCCGCCCAGTCCGCCTTGCGCTCCCAGAGCTGGGTGCCGGTGGTCAGGCTGCGCGCCTCGACCCGGGTACGCTGCTCGACGATCACCGTGTCACCGGCGATGGTGACGCTCTTCGGCGTACCGCCGATCCGCTGCTGCCAGACCACGTCCGGCTCGGAGATCGGCTCGCTGCGGTCGATCCATTCCCACATCCCGGGGAACGGGTTCCACACGCCGGTGGCGGCGAGTACGACCACGACGATGAGCCCCAGCAGCAGTCCGCCGCGTACGCCAAGGCCCTTCACACCGCACACGGTAGCGACGATCACCGGCCGCCCGCGTACTCGCGTAGGCGTGTCGGGCCGCTTCTTGCCGGCCGAGAGGTGTTAAAGGGGGCCCTTCCTCTGCCGCAGGCGTTGACAAGGGGCCCTTCCTTACCGCTGGGCCGCGGAGCGGACCAGCGGCATCGTGCGGTACGGGATCTGCTCGGCGAGCGCGATGATGGTGGACGCCCGCCGGATTCCCTCGAAGGCGACGATCTGGTCGATCACCCGCTGGAGATCGGTGTTCGAGCGGGCCACGATCCGGCAGAGCAGGTCGCTGGAGCCGGTGATGGTGTGCGCCTCCAGCACCTCGG
Organism: Micromonospora sp. NPDC093277; assembly: GCF_044765245.1. Classification (NCBI taxonomy): domain Bacteria; kingdom Bacillati; phylum Actinomycetota; class Actinomycetes; order Micromonosporales; family Micromonosporaceae; genus Micromonospora; species Micromonospora sp. NPDC093277. Next base: position 168,752 of record NZ_JBIWJO010000013.1, on the reverse strand, counting down.
GAATGGCGGCCAGGTGCGCGGTGACCGGGTCGTGGCCGTGCCGCTGGCTGATCTCCAGGGTCACGAAGCTGGTCACCCCGAAGCCGATCGCGGTCGGCGAGATGTCCGGGCCGAAGCCGCCGATCACCCCCCGGTCGACCAGCTTGTCGAGCCGGGCCTGGACGGTGCCCCGGGCCACCCCGAGCCGGCGGGAGCACTCCAGCACTCCGATCCGCGGCTCCTCGGCGAGCAACGTGAGCAGTCGCGCATCCAGCCCGTCGAGCTGCACATCCTGACCAGCGTTCATGAGGTTCCACCTTACCGAATGCGCAACCTGACCAGCGATTTTGCCAACTGTTGCCCAACCGGCGGCGGCGCAGCGATCCTCGCCACATCAGCAACCCAACGGCGGCCCACGAGGCCGGCCGGTACGCAAGGGAGGCCACCATGACCCAGGCGATCGACCGACCCGACTCGACCGACGAGGTCGACGTCGACGCCCTCGTCGGCGCCGTCGACCACGACATCACCCGGGACCCGTTCCCGGTCAAGGGTCTCGACCACGTGCACTTCCTGGTGGGCAACGCCAAGCAGGCCGCCCACTACTACTCCACCGCGTTCGGCATGACCTGCGTGGCGTACCGGGGCCCGGAGCAGGGCTACCGGGACCACGCCCAGTACGTGCTGACCAGCGGCTCGGCCCGGTTCGTGCTGACCGGCGCGGTCCGTCCGGACGCCGACGGCGCCGAGCACGTGACGAAGCACAGCGACGGCGTCTCCGACATCGCGCTGGAGGTGCCGGACGTGGACGCCGCGTACGCGCACGCCACCGCGCAGGGCGCGACCGGCCTGGTCGAGCCGCACGACGTCACCGACGAGCACGGCACCGTCCGGATGGCGGCCATCGCCGCGTACGGCGACACCCGGCACAGCCTCGTCGACCGGTCCCGCTACACCGGCCCATTCCTGCCCGGCTTCGTGGCCCGCGGCCCGATCGTGGACCGGCAGCCGATGATCGCCGCTGGCGTCCAGCCGAAGCGCTTCTTCCAGGCCGTCGACCACATCGTCGGCAACGTGGAGCTCGGCAAGATGGACGACTGGGTCGAGTTCTACAAGCGGGTCATGGGCTTCAGCAACATGGCCGAGTTCATCGGTGACGACATCGCCACCGACTACTCCGCCCTGATGAGCAAGGTGGTCGCGAACGGCACCCGCAAGGTCAAGTTCCCGCTCAACGAGCCGGCCATCGCCCGCAAGAAGTCGCAGATCGACGAGTACCTGGAGTTCTACCAGGGTGCGGGCGCCCAGCACATCGCCGTGGCCACCAACGACATCCTGGGCAGCGTCGACGCGATGCGGGCGGCCGGTGTCGAGTTCCTGGACACCCCGGACTCGTACTACGACGACCCGGAGCTGCGCGCCCGGATCGGCCAGGTGCGGGTGCCGATCGAGGAACTGAAGGACCGCAAGATCCTGGTCGACCGGGACGAGGACGGCTACCTGCTCCAGATCTTCACCAAGCCGGTGCAGGACCGCCCGACCGTCTTCTTCGAGTTGATCGAGCGGCACGGCTCCCTCGGCTTCGGCAAGGGCAACTTCAAGGCCCTGTTCGAGGCGATCGAGCGGGAGCAGGAAAAGCGCGGCAACCTGTAACACTGTCCGCGTGACCCAGCCGCCCCCGAACGCGTTTCCGCCGCCCGCCGGGCCCCCACCCGCGGGCGGCGGCTTCGCTCCCCCCTCCGGACCGCCGTACGCCCCGCCCGCGCAGTACGCCCCGCCGGCGTACGCCGGACCACCGGGCGCTCCCCCGCCGGCCCATTCGCCGTACCCGGGTTTCGTGCCGCCGCCGCTGGCCCCGAACGGTCAGCCGCTCGCCAGTTTCGCCGACCGGCTCCTCGCCTGGCTGATCGACATCGCGATCGCGACCCTGCTCGGCATGGTGCTGTTCTTCCCGGTCTTCATCTGGCTCTGGTTCCGGATGTTCAGCGAGATGATGGCGGTGAACCCGGACGGCACGGTGCCCCAGCCCGATCCGGCGACGATGATGACCGAGTTCTTCGTGCCTTTGCTGCTCGCCGAGGCCGGGCTGGTGGTGGTGATGCTCGTCTTCTACTGGCTCTACCACGTCGAGTACGCCCGCCGGACCGGCCAGACGCTCGGCAAGAAGGTGATGAAGCTCCGGATCGTGCCGCTCGACCCGGCCACGCCCCTGACCCGGGGCGTGCTGGGCCGGCGCTGGCTGATCGAGTTCGGCGCCGGCGCGCTGGTGCCCTTCCTCCACTACGTCGACGGGTTGTGGCAGCTCTGGGACAAGCCCTGGCAGCAGTGCCTGCACGACAGGTTCGCCGGAACCGTCGTCGTTAAGGTTGCACCGTGAGCGAGCGCAGCGAGGCACGGCCGTGAGCGTGCAACCCGGCTGGTACGTCGACCCCGCCGATCCCGACACCCGACGGTACTGGGACGGCGACGGCTGGGTCGGGGCACCGATACCCGTCGACGCCACCCCGCCCGAGGGTCCCCCGCCACCCGAGCCGGTTCCCGCCGACGTGCCGGCGGCCGCCGTGCACGGGTCGCAGCAGGAACAACCGGGGCAGCCGGCCGCCAGACCGCGGCCGGGGCAGCCGGGCGGGCCGAGCGCCGGTGCCCCGGCTGGCGGGCCGTGGCCGGGGCACCCGCTCGGACCGGGACACCCGCAGGGGCCGCCGCCGGGCTGGCCGTACCCGACCTGGCCGGGGCAGCAGCCCCTGCCGCGCCCGCACGGGCTGCCGCTCGCCTCGTACGGCGCCCGGCTGGTCGCCCGGGTGATCGACTTCGCCCTGGTGTTGCTGCTCAACGTGGTGGTGAACGGCTGGTTCGTCTGGCGCCTCCTCGGCGAGTTCGCCGCACCGTGGAACGAGTACGTGCGCCGGGTGAACGCGGGGGACTTCCGGAACCCGGAGCCGCTGCCGGCCGCCGGTGAGCAGTTCGGCAGCCTGCTGGTCACCGTCCTGCTGATCGCCACCGCGCTCTGGTTCGCGTACGAGGTGCCCTCGATGGCCGCCCGCGGGCAGACCTTCGGCAAGCGGCTGGTGGGCATCCGCGCGCTGCCGGTCGAGGCCGACGCGCCGCTCGGCTTCGGCCGCGCCACCCGGCGGTGGAGCACCCTCGGCCTGCCCACCCTGCTCTGGTTCTGCTGCGGCCTCGGGCTGCTGCTCCAGTTCGTCGACGTGGTCTCCGCACTTCTCGACCAGCCGTTGCGCCAGGCGCTGCACGACAAGCGGGCGCAGACCGTGGTGGTCCAGTTGCCCCGCACCAGGCCCGACCCCCGTACCACCCCGCGCGACCGCGCCAACCCCCCGGGAGACACCGAATGACCGACACCGGACGTCACCAGCCTCCGCTGCGGCTGACCCGCGCCGACCTGGACGCGCTGCCCAACTACGTCCCGGGACGCAGCCCCGCCGACCTGGCCCGCGAGCTGGGCCTGGCCGAGGCGATCAAGCTGGCCAGCAACGAGGTCCCCTACGGCCCGCTGCCGGGCGTGGTGGAGGCGGTCGCCGAGGCGGTGGCCGGCTCGCACCGCTACCCGGACATGGGCGTGGTGGCGCTGCGCCAGGCGCTCGCCGAGCGGTACGGCGTGGCAGCCGACCGGATCGCCACCGGCTGCGGTTCCGTGGCGCTGGCCGAGCACCTGGTCCGGGCCACCTGCCTCCCCGGCGACGAACTGCTCTACTCGTGGCGGTCGTTCGAGGCGTACCCGATCATCGCGGCGACCAGCGGCGCGACCAGCGTGCGGGTGCCGAACGACGCCGGCCACGGCCACGACCTGGCCTCGATGGCGGCGGCGGTGACCGACCGGACCCGGATGATCCTGGTCTGCAACCCGAACAACCCGACCGGCACCGCGGTCCGCAAGGCGGAACTGGACCGCTTCCTCGACGCGGTCCCGGACGACGTGCTCGTGGTGATCGACGAGGCGTACCGGGAGTTCGTCACCGACCCCGAGGTGCCGGACGCGCTCGGCTACCTGGACCGGCCGAACGTGGCGGTGCTGCGCACCCTCTCCAAGGCGTGGGGGCTGGCCGGCCTGCGGGTCGGCTGGCTCGCCGCGGCGCCAGCCGTCGCCGCCGCCGTGCGCAAGGTCGTCACGCCGTTCTCCACCAGCATGGCCGCCCAGGCCGGCGCGCTGGCCGCGCTGGCCCAGGCCGACGAGGTCGAGCGGCGCTGCGCGCTGGTCGTTGCCGAGCGGGACCGGGTCACCGAGGCGCTGCGCAAGCTGGTCCCGGACGTGCCGGCCAGCCAGGCCAACTTCGTCTGGCTGCCGCTGGGCGAGCGGGCCGTCGAGTTCGGCAAGGCGTGCGAGGCGCGTGGCGTGATCGTCCGGCCGTTCGCCGGTGACGGGGTCCGGGTCACCATCGGCACTCCGGCCGAGAACGACGCCTTCCTCGCGGTCGCCGAGTCCGCCCTCAGCTGAGGTGTAAGGAAGGGCCCCTTGTACAACGCCATGCGTTAACAAGGGGCCCTTCCTTACACCCGCCACGCAGCGTGCGCGGGGTGTCAGGTGACGGCGAGCAGCACCGGCTCGGCCACCAGGAAGTACGCCTGGTCGTCGTCTTCCGGGACGGCCCGCTCGCGGACCCGCTCCACCGCCACGTAGCCGCCCGTGGCGTACGCCCGGCCGGGCTGCCAGCCGATCCCGTCGTGGCCGATGGTCAGGGCGATGCGGGACCGCTCCGCGCCGGTGGCCGGGTCGAGAGTCACCAGGTCCCGCCCCTCGGTCAGCAGGTGCACCCGGCCCGGCTCAGCCGCGATGAGCCGTACCGGGCCGAGGTCGGCCCGCCGCCACAACTCCGCGCCGGTACGCGCGGACCTGCCGGTCACCACGCCCGCCGAGGTGCCGACGGCCCGCTCGCCGTCGAGCGCGGTGTCCACCCCGTCGAGGCCCGGCGCGGCCACCGGGGCACCGGTGCCCACCAGCCAGCCCCGGCCGTTGCCCTCGCCACCGGAGATGCGCAGCCCCTGGCAGCCGGAACGGCCCTCCCGGCAGCCGATCGGCGTCAGCACGAACCTGTCGGGGGCGTCCGGCGGCCGCCAGCGGGTGCGGACCGCGCCGGTGGCGGCGTCCCGGAACTCGACCGTCTCCGGCCCGTCGCAGGCCGCCAGTCCGAGCACCTCACCCGCGGCGGTCGTGCCCGCCGCGCCCAGGCAGCCCCGCTCCTGGTCAGCCCGCCACAGCCGGTGGCCGTCGACCAGGTCGTACCCGCCGAGTTCCCCGACGCCGGCCACGACCAGCACGGTCCGGCCGGTCGGGATGCGGGCGACGGAGAGCCCGGACGGGTCCCAGACCGTCGTGGCGTGGGTGCGACGGGGTTTCGGCTGCACGCCCGGTTCCGGCCCGTCGGCCCGCCAGGCGACCCGCCCGGTCCGCGCGTCGAGGGCCACCAGCTTCCCGTCGGACCAGCGGCTGACCACTGTGGTCCCGTCGGCCACCACCCCGCTGAGCCGCGCCGGCCAACGCCGGTACGACCAGTACGGGGAGACGCGGTGCCGTCGGTCCGCCGGCTGGTCGGCGTACACCTGGCGGGCGGCCGCGTAGACGCGGAGCCGGTCGTCCACGATCAGCGGCGCCGCCGGCAGCCGGCCCACCACCCCGACGGCCGGGGTGACCGCCGACGGGTAACCGGCCCGGGCGACCGTCTGGACCTCGGCCGGGGCGAGCACCCGGTACCCGACGACCACGACGGCCCCGACGCCGAGCAGCGCCGCGACCACGGCCGCCACCACCCGTCGCCTCTTCGGGAACCCCATGCCGCACCTCCGTGCGGCACCCTACCCACGGCAACCAAGGGAAACACTGTGAGGTCGGGCCGGCCGCGGCCGGCGCGATCGGCCCGGTGAGCTGGGCCTGGGATGGTTCGTCGCGCCGGGCTCAGGCCGCCACCGCGGGAGCCGCGGACCGGGCGGCGCGGGCGAGGTCGGCGAGGTCACGCCGGAACGCGCCCTCGACCGCGCGGACCGCCAGACCGCCGAAGATCAGGGCAAGGACCCGACCGGACCGGGCGGTGGGCCGCGCCTCCTGCCGGACGGTGACGGCGGTGCAGGCCCGGCGGCGCCGCCGGACCGTACGCAGCGTCCAGGTGATCCGGTAGTCCACGCCGATGCCGGGCGAGCTGAGCACCAGCCGCCGGAGCGGGACGGCCTCGACCACGACGAACTCCTCCGCCTGGGCGCCTCCGTCCGGCCGGGTACGAATCTCCTGCCAGCTGGTACCGGCAGCGAGGTGACCCGGGGTGAGCAGCTCGACCGCGCCGACCGTGGAGAGCCAGTCGGCGCGGGCCGGCAGGTCGACCAGCAGCTGCCAGAGAGCGATGGCGGGCGCCTCGATGAGCTGGGTGACCGCGACCGTCGACATGACACCTCCCGTGTCGTCCACGGTACGGGGAGTGAGGTCGCGGCGGGACCCCCGCGGCGGATTTCCCGCCGCCGCTGACCGCTTCGGCGGGGATCGCGAGCTTCGTCCGGCCCGTCCCGCAGCCGGTCAGACCCGGAACCGCCCGCGCCGGACCGCCTCGACGAAGGCGGTCCAGCCGGGTGCCGTCACGGCCAGCACCGGGCCGGCCGGGTCCTTGGAGTCGCGTACCGCGACCACGCCGACGGTCCGGGCCAGATTGTCCGCCACCTCGACGCACAACCCCTGGTCGTTCGAGCGGCTGCTGGTACGCCAGACGGCGCCCGCGAGATCGGTCATGCTCGGTGCCTCCTTGTCCCCTGGGACGTTCCCCACGACAGCCAGCGGCACCGTGCCGCGCCGCCGGCCGGGGTCCCCGCCAGCCGCGGCGGACCCGGCACGATCAACGCGGATGCGCAGGACCCCGATCACACAACGGGTGCGACCGGGCCGGCGGTACGGGAGGCCAGGTCAGCGGGCCGGAAGGCTCCGTGGCCGGGTCAGCGGGCCGGGAGGATGGTCCCGGTGACCTCGCCGAGGGCGATGGTGGTGCCGCCCCGGCCGGGGGCGGTGGCGGTGACGATGACGGTGTCGCCGTCCTCCAGGAAGGTCCGGGTGCCCCCGTCGGCGAACTTGACCGGCTCGGCCCCGCCCCAGGTCAGCTCCAGGAACGAGCCGACCTGGCCGCGCTCGGGGCCGGACACCGTGCCGGAGGCGTAGAGGTCACCGGTACGCAGCGACGCGCCGTTGACGGTGAGGTGGGCGAGTTGCTGGGCGGGTGTCCAGTACATGGTGGCGAAGGGCGGCTCGGTGACCCGTTCGCCGTTCCACTCCACGGCCAGGTCCAGGTCCAGCCCGAGGTGCGGGCTGTCCCGCAGGTAGTCCTGCACCGGCGGATCCTGGTCGGGCGCGGCCACGAAGGCGTCGGCCAGCGCGTCCAGCGGGGTGACCCAGGCCGAGACGGAGGTCGCGAAGGACTTGCCCAGGAACGGGCCGAGGGGCTGGTATTCCCAGGCCTGGATATCCCGGGCGGACCAGTCGTTGACCAGCACCACGCCGAAGACGTGGTCGGCGAAGTCCGCCACGGACACCCGGTCGCCGAGCCGGCTCGGCACGCCGACCACGAAGCCGACCTCGGCCTCGATGTCCAGCCGTACGGAGGCACCGGTGGTCGGGCCCTGCGCGGTGGCCCGCTGCCCGGCGGGGCGGACCACCGGCGTTCCGGAGACCACCACCGTGCCGGCCCGGCCGTGGTAGCCGATCGGCACGTGCTTCCAGTTGGGCAGCAGCGGCGGCTGGCCCGGCCGGAAGATCTGCCCGACGTTGCCCGCGTGGTGCTCGGACGAGTAGAAGTCGACGTAGTCGGCCACCTCGAACGGCAGCAGCAACTCCACCTCGCGCAGCGGCACCAGCAGCGGCTCCACCGCCGCGCGGTGCCCGGCGTCGGTGAGCAGCTCAGTGATCCGCTGCCGGACAGCGGTCCACTGCGGGCGGCCGAGCGCCATGAAGTCGTTGAGCGTAGGACGGCCGAGCGCCCCGGCGGCCAGCACCAGCCCGGCTGCCTCCGCGCCGGCCAGATCCAGCACGAAGTCACCGATGCGTACGCCGATCCGCGGCTCGCGGTCGCCGTGCCGGAACACCCCGTACGGCAGGTTGGTCACCCCGTACGCCGAACCCTCCACACCTGCAATCCAGCTCATGCCGCCACTCCGCTTCGCTTCCTGACGCTCGCTCATTTCTCAACGCCCCCGTTCACCAGGCCGAGCCGGATCAGATCGGTCAGTGGATCGGAGATGCTGCACGAGCCGTACCCGACCCAGAGCGGGCGCTCGGCGTCCCGGTGCGCCCGGACCCGCTCGACCGGGCGTACCGGGTCGGTGGCGGCGAGCAGCTCGGCGACGGCGTCCACCTCGACGCCCTCGGTGGCGGCCAGGGTCGCGGCGAGCACGTTGACGAAGCCGTGGTGGGTGAAGGCGGTCTCCGGGTCCCGGTGCCGGATCGCGTGGTGCAGCCCGGCGGTGAGCTTGAACGGCAGCTCCCGGTCCCGGCAGGCACAGATCACCGCGGCCAGCTCGACCGGGGTCGGGAAGAGTTCGGCGGCCAGCCCGCCGGTGCGGAACTTGGCGGCGATCGGCAGCCCGGCGGCCCGCGCCCCGGCGACCGTGTCCAGCGCGCCCATCAGGCCGAAGGTCAGCGGGATCTCGGCGTAGACCTGGGTGTCGCGCCACTGCTCGGCGAGCTTGACCAGCTCGGTCAGGCCGGGTTGCGGGTCCTCGCCGCGCTTGGCGACCGCCACCTCGACCTGCCTGGCGGTCACGCCGTCGGGCAGGAACGACAGGGCGTGGGGCAGCCGTTCGATGCCGGTGTCGCCGATGAGTCCGACGACGTAGCCCTCGGCCGGGTCGACCAGGTCGCTCAGGTCGCCGGCCGCGATCGCGGAGGCGGGCAGCAGCAGCGGGCCGACCAGGTCGGCGTACCGGGCGGCGCGATGCCGCCGGTGGGCGGTCACCGCGTCCGGCAGCGTGGCGCTGCCGGGCGGGAAGACCGCGGCGTCGTCGACCAGGCCGGCGAGGAGGCGGGGCACCTGCGTTGACACGAGACAAGAATGTACGGGACGCTACGAGGAACGGACAACAGCGTCCGATTATCGGACGTTACCGGCCGGAGAACGGGACATACCGGGAGGCGAGATGCCCTACTACCGCAGAGTCGGCGAGGTGCCGCGCAAGCGCCACACCCAGTTCCGTCAGCCCGACGGCACCCTCTACGCGGAGGAGCTGGTCGGCCAGGAGGGCTTCTCCTCCGACTCGTCGCTGCTCTACCACCGGTACGCGCCGACCGCGATCGTGGCCGCCGAGGCGTTCACCCCGCCCGCGTTCACCCGGGTGCCCAACCTCCCGCTCAAGCCGCGCCACCTGCGTACCCACAAGCTCGACGGGACCGGCGCGGACCCGGTGCTCGGCCGGCAGTACCTGCTCGCCAACGACGACGTGCGGATCGCGTACGTGCGGGCCGACCAGCCGTCCCCGTTGTTCCGGGACGCCACCGGCGACCACTGCCTCTACGTCGAGTCCGGCTCACTGCGGGTCGAGTCGCCGTTCGGCGTGCTGGACGCGGTGGCCGGCGACTACGTCGTCATCCCCACCTCGACCATCCACCGCCTCGTGCCGACCGGCGACGAGCCGGCCCGGTTGCTCGCGATCGAGGCGGCCGGGCACGTCGGCCCGCCCAAGCGCTACCTGTCGGTGCGCGGGCAGTTCCTGGAGCACTCGCCGTACTGCGAGCGGGACGTCCGGGGACCGGACGCGCCGCTGCTGGTCGACGACGAGGACGTCGAGGTGCTGGTCCGGCACCGTCGCGGATGGACCAGCTACACCTACGCCCACCACCCGTTCGACGTGGTCGGCTGGGACGGGCACCTCTACCCGTGGGCGTTCTCCATCCACGACTTCGAGCCGATCACCGGGCGGATCCACCAGCCGCCGCCGGTGCACCAGACCTTCCAGGGCCCGAACTTCGTGATCTGCTCGTTCGTGCCCCGCAAGGTCGACTACCACCCGGACGCCATCCCGGTGCCGTACAACCACCACAACGTCGACTCCGACGAGATGCTCTTCTACACCGGCGGCAACTACGAGGCCCGGCGGGGCTCCGGCATCGAGCAGGGCTCCATCTCGCTGCACCCGTCCGGGTTCACCCACGGACCGCAGCCGGGTGCGGCCGAGCGGTCCATCGGGGCGGACTTCTTCGACGAGCTGGCGGTGATGGTGGACACCTTCCGCCCGCTCGACCTCTGCGACGCCGCGTCCACCTGCGAGGACGACGCATACGCCTGGACCTGGGCGCGACGCGGCTGACGTGCCGGCCGGTGGACGGCCCGGGGCTACGAGCGCCGGGCCTCCTCCGCCGGGGCCGCGTACACCAGGGCCACCGCGATGCCGGTCAGCCCCTCGCCGCGCCCGGTGAAGCCCAGGCCGTCGGTGGTGGCCGCGGAGACGGTGACCGGAGCGCCCACCGCCGCGGAGAGCACCCGCTGCGCCTCCTCCCGGCGCGGGCCGATCTTGGGCCGGTTGCCGATCACCTGGACCGACACGTTGCCGATCTCGAAGCCGGCAGCCCGGGCCCGACGCGCGCTCTCGGTGAGCAGAGCCACGCCCGAGGCACCCGCCCACTCCGGCTGGTCGACACCGAAGTTCGCGCCCAGGTCACCCAGGCCGGCGGCGGAGAGCAGGGCGTTGCAGGCGGCGTGCGCCGCCACGTCGGCGTCCGAGTGGCCGGCCAGGCCGTCCTGGCCCGGCCAGTGCAGGCCGGCGACCCAGCACGGTCGCCCGGCCTCGAAGGCGTGCACGTCGGTGCCGATGGCCACCCGAGGGACGATCATGACCCGAGCGTACGCGTCAGGCGCCGGTGGCCAGCAGGTGCTCGGCCAGCGCCAGGTCGAACGGCCGGGTGACCTTCAGCGCGTACTCGGAGCCGGGGACGCAGACCACCGGCACGCCCAGCTTCTCCACCAGGCCGGCGTCGTCGGTGAGTGGATCACCGGCCGCCTCGTGCGCGGCGGTCAGCACGGACCGGCGGAAGCCCTGCGGCGTCTGCACGGCCCGCAGGGCGGAACGGTCCACCGTGCCGAGGACCGCCTCGCCCGCACCGACCTCCTTGATCGTGTCGACCACGGGCAGGACCGGGATCACCGCGTCGTGCCCGGCCCGGACCGCCTCGGCCACCGACTCGACCAACTCGGGTGGGGTGAGCGCACGGGCCGCGTCGTGCACCAGGACGATCTCCGGCCCGGCGGGTACGGCGGCCAGCGCGGCGGCCACCGACGCCTGGCGCTCCGCGCCACCGGCCACCACGGCCACCGGGGCGACCCGCGCGAGCATCTCCCGGACCGCCCCGACATCGGCGGCCGGGGCCGCCACCACGATGGTGTGCACCGAGGGCGCCGCCGCGATCCGGCGTACCGCGTGCACCAGCAGGGGCTCACCGGCGAGCGGCCGGAGCGCCTTCGGGGCGCCGGGGCCGAGGCGTACGCCGGCACCGGCCGCAGGAACAAGGACCGCGACGTCACCGCGCGGATTGAGCTGCGCGGTCACGTCGCGGTCCTCGGATTTCTTTGCTACGGGGCGGGTAGGACGATGAGGTGCGGATCAGGCCTCGGTCAGCACCTTGTCGAGCAGCGTCTCCGCCTCGTCCTTGGTGCTCTTCTCAGCCAGCGCGACCTCGCCGACGAGGATGTCGCGGGCCTTGGCGAGCATGCGCTTCTCGCCCGCGGACAGACCCCGCTCCCGCTCCCGGCGCCACAGGTCGCGAACGACCTCGGCGACCTTCAGCGGGTTACCGGAAGCCAGCTTCTCCAAATTCGCCTTGTAACGCCGCGACCAGTTGGTCGGCTCCTCGGTGTGCGGTGCACGGAGCACGTCGAAGACCTTGCCCAGGCCCTCTTCGCCGACCACCTCACGCACACCCACGATCTCGGCGTTCTCGGCGGGCACCCGGACCGTGAGGTCACCCTGCGCGACCCTCAGGACGAGGTACTGCTTGGGCTCGCCCTTGATGACCCGAGTCTCGATTGCCTCGATGAGTGCGGCCCCGTGGTGGGGGTAAACAACGGTCTCGCCGACACTGAAAACCATAGGTTCGAAACCCCTTTCGCTGTGTCTAGGGTAACACGCTCAGGCACCGATGTCTCACCACTGTCCTGACCGTTGGCGCAGCTCAGGGGCCCTGTGAGAGGTATTTCTTCAGCTTGACAGGCGGTCAAACCGATGGTTTTGACACGCTCCGTGACCAGTGAATGACAACCCGGCACGGGCGGCAGGAGCGTCGATATCTAGGGCGATGCGCTCCTCCCATGGTAGCCCCGGAATCCAAGATGCGCCCAGGTGTGGCGGTACGCCGACGGGTGCGGGACGCTGGAGGAGGACGCGACGTCCGCTCACCGAGACGGTTCCTGGGGGTCCGATGGGCATGGCTGACGCTGAGGGCCAAGGGCCACCGGACGGGCTGCCCGACCTGCCGCCGGAGTGGGGTCGGGTGGTCATCCCCGACGACGCCTCGGAGCTCGATCACGAGGCCCGGCAGATCCGCCATGAGCTGCGCCGTCTCCACCAGCGGACGGTGTGGCGCCGCCGGCTCGGTCTCGCCCCCCGGCCGGACGGCCGCCCGCCGCTCGGGCTGCCGGTGCTGGTCCTGCTGGTGTCGGTGCTGATCACCCTCACCGGCCTGGCCGCGGTCACCTGGCCCCGCTCGTCACGCTCCGGCGGCAGTCCCACCGTGCTTCCATACCCGGCGACCGCCTCGGCGGCGGTCGGGCCGCTGCCTGCGCTGGACCTGGTCGACGCCGCCGAATCCCCGGTGCCGCTGCGCAGCCTGCTGCCCGCGATGATCGTCCTGGTGGACGCCTGCGCCTGCGCCGAGCAGGTGGCCCAGGCGGTGGCCGAGGCACCACCGGGCGTCACCGTGGTCACCGTGACCGGAAGCCGCGAGGTCGACGCCACCCCCGCGCCCGGGGTCCGCGCCCTCGCCGACCCGGCCGGCGGCCTGCGCGACTACCTCCGCCTCGCCGCCCACCCCGGCACGGCCCCCGCCCTCCTGGTGGACCGGACGGGCATCCTGGTCCGGCTCGTGCCCGAGTTGGGGCCGGTCGACCAGTACCGCGACGATCTCGTCCACCTCGCCGCCTGACCGCGCGGCCCGTCACAACCGGACGGCGAGCAGGGCGTCCAGATCGACCTCGCCGTCCGCGACGGTGAATCGCACCCGCAACGGACCGCCGTAGGCGGTGAGCGGCTGGTTGATGGGCTCCGCCGGGCAGGTCGTCCTCAGGAGCGTGGTGTCCTCCTCGGCGCCCATGAAGGCCACCATCAGCGTCCCCCCGCCGGTGCAGGAGACGGTGAGCAGAAGACGCTCACCGGGCGACGGGTCGGCCTGCCGGACCAGCGGATCGTCGCCCGGGGCCAGGTGGGACTGTGCCAGCCAGATGCTGCTGTAGACCACCGTCTCCTGGGTGTCGTCCGCCTCCTCGGGGACGACCATGAACTCGTCGGGCTCCGCCTCCGGCACCGGAAGGACCTGGCCGGTCCGCGGGTCGACCAGTCGCACCCCGGGCTCCAGGAACGCGTCCGTCGAGGGACCGGGCGCGACGTCGGTCCGTCCGAGGGCGGGCGCCGAGCCCTGCCACCACCAGGCACCGAGCGCCACCGCGACCGCTGCCAGCCCGGCCAGCAACGCACCCCTTGTCCGGTCCTCGCCAGCCATGCGCCGAGCCTAACCACGCGGCGCCCGTCCGGACCGCCCCGCGAACCGGGCCGGCCTCAGCCGGTCCGCTCGAGCAGCGCCGCGTACAGGGTCAGACCCGGTCCGAACGCGAGCATCACGATCCGGGCCGGCGGCGCCAGCGCGCCGCGCAGCCGGTCCAGAATCAGCAGCACCGTCGGAGACGAGCAGTTGCCGTGCTCGTCGAGGGTGGCGCGGGACGCCGCCAGGGCCTCCGGCGGCAGGGCCAGTTCCCGGTCCACCACGTTGAGGATGCGCGGGCCGCCCGGATGCACCGCCCAGCCGTCCACCTCGGCGGGCGTCCGGCCGTGCCGGGCCAGCAGGTCGTCGACCAGCCCCCGGACATGGTGCGAGAGCACCTGCGGGACCTTCGGCGACAGTCCCATCCGGAAACCGGTGTCGGTGACGTCCCAGGTCATGTGGTCGGCGGTCGAGGTATCGGTGACCGAGGCGACCTCGCGCAGCGCGTACCCCCGGCCGTCGGGGACGAGCACGGCGGCGACCGCGGCGTCCGAGAAGAGGGCGTGCGACACGATCTGCTGGGTGTCCACCCGGGCACCGGCGGGCTGGATGTGCAGGCTGGTCAGCTCCGCGCAGAGCAGCAGCGCGGGGCGGCCCCGGGCGGCGACGAAGTCGCTCGCCGCGCCCAGCCCCGGCAGGGCCGCGTAGCAGCCCATGTGGCCGACGAACATGCGCTGGGTGTCCGGGGCCATCCCCAGGTCCCGGGCGAGCAGGATGTCCAGCCCCGGAGTGGCGTACCCGGTGCAGGAGCAGACCACGAACAGTCCCACGTCCCGGGCGTCGAGCCCGGCGGCGGTCAGCGCCCGGCCCACCGCCTCCTTGCCGAGCGGCAACGCCTCCACCTGATAGCGCCGCATCCGGCGCTCGGTCGGCCACTCCGAGACATCCTCCAGCAGCGGGTTCACCGCCGCCTGCCGCCGCGACACGCCGGAGTTGGCGAAGATGCGCTCGGCCAACGCTCGGGTTGCCCCGGAGAAGTGCTTCGCGAAGAAGCCCTCCCAGAGTTCGTGCTGCGCGGCGGCCGGCGGCTGTGCCGTACCCAGACCCGCGATCACCGGTACGGCCATGTCCCCCGCCTCTCGATCCCGATCCCCACGCTTCACCAACGACTACCACCCGCGCGCGACAGCGGGGCCCACGAAACTCTTCACCAGCGCGGGGCTGAGCCGTCGCGGTCGGGGTCTCCGCCGAGCGCGGCCACGCCGAGCCAGTCGGCGCAGACGTCGGAGGTGGCGGGGTGCAGCGAGCCACAGCGTGCGTCGCGGTAGAGCCGTTCCAGGGGGTGTCCCCGGCGGGTGGCCGAGGTGCCGGCGGCCTCCAGCATGGACGCCGCGACGTCGGCCGCGGTCGTGCCGGCGAGCAGTTTGGCCCGCCACACCCAGCGGTTGGTGTCCGCGTCGCCAGGTGCCTTGTCCACTCGGCGGGCCGCCTCGGCCACCACCAGCTCGGCCGCCGCGACCGCCGCGTCGGCCCGGCCCAGGCGGGCCCGGACCGCCGGCAGACCAGCGAGGTTGCGGGCGTTCAGATGCTCGGCGGCGGCGTCGATCGCCGAACGGGCCACGCCGACGTAGACGGCGGCGTAGCTGGCCACCAGCCAGTGCGGCATGAGCTGGGCCACCACCAGGGCGAGCCCCTCCACCCCGCCGAGCAGCCGGTCGGCCGGGACGGTGACGTCCAGGTGCAGGTCGTGCGACGAGGTGGCGCGCATGCCGAGCGAATCCCAGGTGGGCTCCACGGTGATCCCCTCCCCGGCCGGGACCAGGAACTGGGAGACCACCGACTGGTCGGCGGCGCTGCGGGCGGCCACCAGGTAGCCGTCCGGGTGTCCGGCGCCGGAGCAGAAGGTCTTGCTCCCCTTGATGTGCCAGCCGCCCTCGACCGGCTCGTACGCGGTGCTGAGCTGGGACAGCCGGGCACCGGCGCCGCGTTCGCTCATGGCCACCGCGTACCAGGCGCCCTCGGCAGCCGCCCGGAGCAGCCGGTCCCGGGCGGCCAACGCCTCGTCCGGTACGCCCAACGCCTCCGCCAGTTCCTCGGTGACCGCGCCCAGCGCCCCGGTGACCGAGGCGTGCATGTTGAACACCAGCGCGGTGGCGCCGTTGCCCCGGGCCAGTTCGGTGGCGACGGCGGCGTACTCGGCGAAGGTCGCCCCCACCCCGCCCAGCTCCCGGGGCACCATCAGCCCGAAGAGCCCGGCCTCCCGCAGGTCCGCGAAGTCGTCGACCGGGAAGGAGCCGTCCCGGTCGTGCTCCGCCGCGCGGGCGGCCAGGCGCGGCGTCAGGCGGCGGGCCGCCTCCAGCGCAGACACGGTCATGTCGGCTCCCTCTCGACGTCTCTGGCCCCGGCTAATCGATCCGGCGTCCGTAGCCCTGGTAAAGCACTGCGGTGGAGCGGGTCGGCACGATCCGCGGCGCCGACCGCCCGGGCCGGTCGGCGGTGCCGCGCATCCGGCGCAGCAGCCAGGCCAGCGTCCCGCCCAGTTGCGGGCGGATGCCGGACAACCGCAACTCGACACCGTGCCGGGCACACTCGGCGACCAGGGCGCGCGCGTCCACGAACAACCGTGGATCGTGGATGCCACGCGGCACCGTGGGCAGCCGCTCGCCGATCTCCACCGCGACCAGCCGGGCCAGCAGGGTGTCGTTGAGGGTGTCCAGCACCAGGAGGCCGCCCGGCCGCAGCAGCCGGCACGCCTCGGCGACCGCGCGACGCCAGTCCGGCACGTGTTCCAGCACCTCGCCGGCGGAGACCACGTCGGCGCAGCCGTCCGCGAGCGGAACGGCGGTGACATCGGCGTTGACCACGGTCACCCCGTGCGCGGCGGCCTGGTCGAGGGCCGACCGGGTGAGATCCACCCCGATGTGCCGGTAGCCCTTGCCGGCCAGGTGCGGGGCGAGCAGGCCGGCACCACAGCCGAGGTCGACCAGGACCGCGTCCCTCGTCAACGCCGGCGGCACCAGACCGGCGCGGGCCCGGGCCAGCCAGTGCAACATCGCGAACGCGCCGTCCGGCCGCCACCACTCGCCGGCCAGGTCGTCGTACTGGCGCGGGTCGTTCGGGGGCAGCACCCGGGGCGAAGTGGACACCGGGGCCACATCTCGCATTAACCGAGCGTGGCACGACTCCCCGGTAACGACCAGACTTCCCTTATGCCGTCTTCGGTGTTAGGACTACTCAGGGCGAGCCATCCGGAACCGGCCGCCGCGGTCACCGCGGTGGCCGGGCTGCTGGCGGCCGGCGTCGGACATCGGCCGGCCGGCATCGCCGCCGTGGTGCTGACCGTGCTGGCCAGCCAACTCGCCGTGGGCTGGAGCAACGACGCGCTCGACGCGCACCGGGACGCCGTGGTGGGGCGTACCGACAAACCGGCGGCCACCGGCGACATCCGGCGACGGACCCTCGGGTACGCCGCCGCCGCGGCCGCGGTGGCCACCCCGCTGGTCGCGCTCTCCACGAACGGCGCGGCGGCGGCCTGCGTGGCGCTCGGGCTGATCTCCGCGCTGCTCTACAACTGGCCGCTGAAGTCCACCCCGCTCTCCGTGCTGCCGTACGCGGTCTCGTTCGGCGCGCTGCCCGCCTTCGTGGTGCTGGCCCTGCCCGGCGCTCCCGCACCCCCGGCCTGGCTGCTGGCCGCCGCCGCCTGCCTGGGTGCCGGGGCGCACTTCGCCAACGTGCTGCCGGACCTGGCCGACGACGCGCGGACCGGGGTGCGCGGGCTGCCGCACCGGCTGGGGCCGACCGGCAGCCGGCTGGCCGCCGCCGGGCTGCTCCTCGCGGCGACCGTCGTCCTGGTCGTCGGGCCACCCGGGCCACCGTCCTGGGTGGGCCTGTCGGCCATCGCCGTCGCCGTCGTGGTGCCGGCCCTCGGCTGGTACGCGGGACGAGTCTCCGCCTCGGCCGGCGGCCGGCCGGTGGCCGCCTTCCGGGCGGTGATGGTGGTGGCGCTCATCGACGTGCTCCTGCTGGTGACGAGCGGCCGAGTGGTCTGACCGGCCCCCGGAAGGTGGCATTGCCGGGTCCGCGTGCGGGCCTCGATCAGCCCCAACTACCCTGGAGCGCGGTCTGCGCGGGTATGGCCACCCCGCACCTGGCGTACGGCCGGGTGGGGATCGTGACGAGGAGGACCGACGTGACGCGCTCGATCAGGGGTTCCGGACGTGCGGCCCTGCTGCTGGCCGGTACGGCGGCAGCGGCGAGCCTGCTGCTGTCCGGGTGCGGCGCCGGCCAGGTGGCCGAGACCGCCATCAACGTCCCGTCGGTGCAGGGTGTCAACGTCCAGACCCCCGACTTCAACTTCCTGGTGCGCGGCCTGCACGTGCAGTACCCGGGCACCGAGGGCTACCAGGCGGGCGCCGACGCCCCGCTGGACGTCGTCCTCTACAACGACAGCGAGGCCCCGGTCACCGTGACCGTGACCACCGACAGCGCCCGCGACATCGTGCTCACCGGCGCCGACGCGGCCGGTCCGCAGGCGAGCCCGACCAACTCCCCGACCGAGCGGGCCACCGCGTCGCCCTTCCCGAGCGACCCGAACGCCTCCCCGAGCGAGGCGCTGGGCGCGGGCGAGCCCACCTCCCCGTCGGCCTCGCCGAGCGAGTCGGGCGCGCCCAGCCTGCCGGCTCGGATCGACCTCCCGGCCAAGGGATTCGCCCAGCTCAGCCCCGGTAGCGACCGTTTCCTGAAGCTCGTCGGGCTGCACGACCGGCTGCTCAGCGGCCAGCAGGTCAACCTGATCTTCGACTTCGGCAACGGCAACGTCATCCGGACCGGAGCCCCGATCGGCGTGCCGCTCACCCCGGCCGCGCAGCCCTCGCCGGTCGTCCACCCCCGCGAGGAGGCGGCTGGCAACGAGGGTGGCGAACACGGCTGATCGCCGACCTGATCGTCCCCGACACCGCCGGTGTGGCCATCGCCACGCCGGCGGTGTCGCCGTTTCCGGGTGTGCTTTCGTCGTACCGTCCGGTTAGCGTCCTGGGGTGAGCACGTCCCGATCGACCTCCCCCCGCGCCACCACCGCTCGCGGCCGTGGCGCCGCCCGGGAGCCACGCCCGGCGTACGAGTGCGACGCCTGCGGCCACCAGCCCCCCAAGTGGGTGGGGCGTTGCCCCGAGTGCGGCGAGTGGGGCTCGGTGATCGAGTGCACCGTCACCGGGCCGCTGGTCTCCGGCCGGGTGGTCAGTTCCCGGATGCCCGCCGAGCCGGCCCGCCCGATCGCCACCATCAGCGCCGCGCCGGCCCGGGCCCGGCCCACCGGGGTCAGTGAGCTGGACCGGGTGCTCGGCGGCGGTCTGGTCCCCGGCGCGGTGGTGCTGCTCGCCGGTGAGCCCGGGGTCGGCAAGTCCACCCTGCTGCTCGACGTGGCCCAGCAGTGGGCAACCAATGCCGGCAGCCCGTCGCTGGTGGTCAGCGGCGAGGAGTCGGTCAGCCAGGTGCGGCTGCGCGCCGAGCGGATGGGCACCCTGCACGAGCAGCTCTACCTGGCCGCCGAGAGCGACCTGTCGGCGGTGCTCGGCCACCTCGACGCGGTCAAGCCGGGGCTGCTGGTGCTCGACTCGGTGCAGACCATCTCGACCACCGGCACGGAGGGCGTGCCGGGCGGGGTCACCCAGGTCCGGGCGGTCACCGCGGCCCTGGTGGCGGTCGCCAAGGAGCGCGGCGTCGCCACCGTGCTGGTCGGTCACGTGACCAAGGACGGTCAGGTCGCCGGGCCCCGGGTGCTGGAGCACTTGGTCGACGTGGTGCTGCACTTCGAGGGCGACAAGCACTCCTCGCTGCGGATGGTCCGGGGGGTGAAGAACCGGTTCGGCGCGGCCGACGAGGTGGGCTGCTTCGAGATGCACGAGGGGGGCATCAGCAGCCTGGCCGACCCGTCCGGGCTCTTCCTCACCCGCTATTCGGAGCCGGTGCCGGGCACCTGCGTCACCGTGGCGATGGAGGGGCGGCGCGCCCTGGTGACCGAGGTGCAGGCGCTGATCGGCGCCACGGTCGCCGGCTCACCACGGCGTACGGTCTCCGGGCTGGACGGGGCACGGCTGGCGATGGTGCTGGCGGTGCTTCAGCGGCGCACCGAGCGGCTGGCCCTGCACGACCGCGAGGTGTTCGCCGCCACGGTCGGCGGCATCCGGGTGGTGGAGCCGGCCGCCGACCTGGCCGTGGCACTCGCGGTGGCCTCCGGCGGACTCAACCTGGCCATCGCTCCGCACCTGGTGGCGATCGGCGAGGTCGGTCTCACCGGCGAGGTGCGCCGGGTGGGGGCGGTGCCGCGCCGGCTGGCCGAGGCGGCCCGGCTCGGCTTCCGGCTGGCCCTGGTGCCTCCCGGCTGCGGGCCGGGCAGCAGCGGGGTGACCCCGGAGAACATGCGGGTGATCGAGGTCACTGACGTACGCGGGGCGCTCCAGGCCGCCGCCCGCGCTTCCGCCGAGTGACCCACGGTGAGCGTGCTGGGCGATTCCGGACAGCGGGCGTACCGGCTCGACGACCGGAGAAGCCGGACATCGTGACACATCACAGTAACCACGAGAGCACCCACCGCAGGGCAGTCCGTAGACTGTGCCCGTGCCGATCGACCGCGATGCCACCAAACCCGCCGCGACGACGCCGCACGCCCGCACCGGCGCCGTGGGAAACTCCGCCCGTCCGATCAGCGTGAGCGTGACCGGGAGCGTCGGCGGGGCCGGCGGTGACCCGCTGCGGGCCAACCTCGCCCTGATGGCGCCTGGCACCGCCCTGCGGGACGGTCTGGAGCGCATCCTGCGTGGTCGCACCGGCGCACTGATCGTCCTCGGCTACGACAAGGTGGTCGACTCGATCTGCACCGGCGGCTTCCCGCTGGACGTCGAGTTCTCCGCGACCCGGGTCCGTGAGCTGTGCAAGATGGACGGCGCGGTGGTGCTCTCCAACGACGGCACCCGGATCGTGCAGGCGGGCGTGCACCTGATGCCCGACCCGTCCATCCCCACCGAGGAGTCCGGCACCCGGCACCGCACCGCGGAACGGGTGGCCCGGCAGACCGGCTACCCGGTCATCTCGGTCAGCCAGTCCATGCGGATCATCAGCCTCTACGTCAACGGCCAACGACACGTGCTGGACGACTCGGCGGCGATCCTGTCCCGGGCCAACCAGGCCCTGGCCACCCTGGAGCGTTACAAGCTCCGCCTCGACGAGGTCTCCGGCACCCTCTCCGCCCTGGAGATCGAGGACCTGGTCACCGTACGCGACGCGGTGGCGGTGGTGCAGCGGCTGGAAATGGTCCGTCGGATCGCCGACGAGATCGCCGGGTACGTGGTGGAGCTGGGCACCGACGGTCGGCTGCTCGCCCTCCAGCTCGACGAGCTGATGGCCGGCGTCGACGCCGACCGCACCCTGGTCATCCGGGACTACCTCCCGGTCGGCCGGAAGTCCCGCACCCTCGACGAGGCGCTGGTCGAGCTGGACCTGCTCAGTGCCACCGAGCTGATCGACCTGGTCGCGGTGGCCAAGGCGATCGGCTACCCGTCCGCCTCCGACGCCCTCGACGCGGCGGTCAGCCCGCGGGGCTTCCGTCTGCTGGCCAAGGTGCCCCGGCTCCCCGCAGCCGTGGTGGACCGGCTGGTGGTGCACTTCGGCAGCCTCCAGCGGCTGCTCGGCGCCACCGTGGAGGACCTGCAGGCCGTCGAGGGGGTGGGCGATGCCCGGGCCCGGGGCGTCCGCGAGGGGCTGTCCCGGCTCGCCGAGGCATCCATCCTGGAGCGGTACGTCTGAGCCTCCGCCCGCCGGCCCGGTCGAGGTCGGCCCGGTCGCCGCTCAGTTGGTGATGGTCAGCTTCACCGGGTTGCTGATCTTGGTGCCCACCCGGGCGAACACCTGGTACGAACCGGCGGGCACGAACTCGCCGGCCGCCAGCCCGTTCGCGCACCGGTTGCTGTACCGGCTGTTCCAGCCCAGTTCCCAGTAGCGCTCGAACTTCGGCGTGAACGACTGCATGGCCGAGCCCCTGCCCGTGCCGCAGGTGTCCGAGGACCAGACCCGATCCGCGCCCACCTTGACGAAAAGCTCCTGGAGATCGGCACCGACATCCCGGCTGCACGTACGCTCGGACACGTTCTTGACCTTGAGGCGCAGGGTGACCACCGTGCCCCGCTGGGCGGTGGCCGGCAGCGCCACCGGGGTCACCAGGATCTCCGAGTCGGTGCAGGTCCCGTTGTCGACCACCGGGGCGACGGAGGTGTCGTTCGTCCCGGTGCCGCCGCCCGCCGGGCCGCCCTGCCCACCGTCCGAGCCGCCGTCCGAGCCACTGCTGGATTCCTCCGGTGTCGGGGCCGGGCTGCCGGACTTCGGCGTCAGCACCGTGCCGGTCGGCTCCGGGGCGGCGGTGGCGGACGCCGTTCCGGTGGGTCCGGCGCCGGCCGCACCGGTGTTGTTGCGCTTCGTATTCGTGCAGGAATAAAGCAGGACAATCAGGAAAAGAAGCCCGGCTCCGAGTACGACGGCGCGACGCCGCCAATACACGGCGGGTGGCAGGGGGCCGACCGTCAGACGCATGATGCGTTCACCGTAGTCGCGCGGCGCACGGCGCGGGGAACGACGCGCCGGTACGGATCAACCGCGCCCGCCAGGCGGTCCACACTCGACATTCCACGGTCACCGAACGGCTTCGGACGAGCGCGCAGCGCCACGACGAACACCCAGGTCCCGCGAGTCGATCAGAGGTAGACCTTGCGCTGGTAGATGGCGTGCGCGCTGGCCACCCGGTCGAGGAAGAGCAGACCGGCGCAATGGTCGATCTCGTGCTGGAGCGCCCGCGCCTCGAAGCCGTCGGTGACCAGCCGCACCGGCGCACCGGTGCCCGGCAGCACCCCCTCGACCACCAGCCGGCTGGCCCGCTTCACGTCACCGGTCAGGTCAGGCACCGACATGCACCCCTCCCGCCCGGCCTTCCAGCGGGTCGCCTCGACCACCATCGCGTTGCACAGCACGAACGTGCCGTGCACGGTGACCGCCTTCGGATGTCCGGTGATGTCCACCGCGAACACCTGGGCACTCACCCCCACCTGCGGGGCGGCGAGGCCCACGCAGCCGGGCGAGACCCGCATGGTGGCGACCAGGTCGGCGGCGAGGCGGACCACCTCGTCCGAGGTCGGGTCGACCTCCGGCCCGGGCCGGCTGAGCACCGGATCGGGTGCCACCACCACCGGCCGTACCTCACCCGGCACCGCCAGCGACTCCGGGGACCAGCCGCCAAGGCCGACGTACTCGGCGGTCACAGCAGGTCCGTGTCCGCTGGGCGGAGGCTGACGCCCACGCCCAGCTCGGCGGCGGTACGGGCAAGGCGGCCGGCCACCTCGTCCGAGCGGCCCGGCGGCAGCTCGACCTCGGCGACCACCACATAGAGGGAGCCGGTCAGCCGGGTGCTCAGATCGGTGACGTTGCCGCCCGCGTCCGCCAGCACCCGGGTCATCGCGGCGACGATGCCCATCCGGTCCGCGCCGTGCACCGCCAGCACGTACGGCTCACCGGGCGCCGGCGTCTGCCCGTCCGGGGTGACCGGGCGTACGGTGGCCAGGAGCCGGCCGTCGGCGGCGAGCGGGGCCAGCGCGGCCTCGACCTCGGCGGCGGCCGGGCCCACGCAGATCAGAGTCATCGCGAAGTGGCCCCGCAACCGGGTCATCGTGGAGTCGGTGAGGTTGGCACCGAGCCGCGCGAGCGCCTCGGCGACGTCGGCCACCATGCCCGGCCGGTCCTGGCCGATGACAGTGATCGCGAGCTCGTTCATCCGGACATTCTGCCCCGTCGCGCCCGGATGGTCGAAGAGGCCCACCCCGCCCGCCCACCCAGCGGGAAAGCCACCGTGACATGATCGGCAGCGCCATGTCCGAGCCCACCTTCGCCGCCCTGGTCAGCCGCTGGTACGAGCGGAACGCCCGCGACCTGCCGTGGCGCGAGCCCGGCATCGGCGCGTGGGCGATCCTGGTCAGCGAGGTCATGCTCCAGCAGACACCGGTGGTCCGGGTGCTGCCCGCCTGGGAAGCGTGGCTGGCCCGATGGCCGGTGCCAATCGCGCTGGCTGAGGACACCCCGGCCGAGGCGATCCGGATGTGGGGACGGCTCGGCTATCCCCGCCGGGCGGTACGGCTGCGGGACTGCGCGGTGGCGATCATGGAACGGCACGGTGGCGAGGTGCCGGATCGGCTGGACCAGTTGCTGGCGCTGCCGGGCGTCGGGACGTACACGGCCCGGGCCGTGGCGGCGTTCGCCTTCGGGCAGCGGCACCCGGTCGTCGACACCAACGTACGCCGGGTGGTGTGCCGGGCGATCGCCGGCGAGCCGGACGCCGGCCCGGCCACCCGCCCCGCCGACCTGGTCGCCACCGAGGAACTGCTGCCCGCCGAGCCAGCCGAGGCGGCACTGGCCAGTGCCGCCTTCATGGAACTCGGCGCCATGGTCTGCACCGCCCGCGCGCCCCGCTGCACGATCTGCCCGGTCGAGTCGGTCTGCGCCTGGCGGGCGTCCGGCCAGGCGGCGCCGACCGGCCCGACCCGCCGCCCCCAGCGCTACGCCGGCACCGACCGTCAGGTACGCGGCCTGCTGCTCGCGGTGCTCCGCGAGGCGACCGGCCCGGTGCCGCACCAGCGGCTGGACCAGGTCTGGCACGACGACGTGCAACGCGCCCGGGCCCTGGCCGGGCTGGTCACCGACGGCCTGGTCGAGCCGGTCGGCGAGGAGTCCTTCCGCCTGACCGGCGACGGCCCCGCGGTCCCCCTCCCGCACTCCTGACCCAGCCGGCACGGCGCGCCCCGCTCATTGATCCACCCAGCTTGCGGCAACCGGCGGTGTCCCCGCACCTTAATCCACTCAGGCTGCGGCAACCCGCGGCACCCCCGCACCTTGATCCACTCAGGTTGCGGCAACCGGTGGTCTCCGACGCCGCTGAGACCACACTTTGCCGCACAACGAGCCGATCACGGCCGAGCCGATCACGGCCGAGCCGATTACGGCCGAGCCGATCACGGCCGACTGGCGCGGGCCGGTGAGGTGAAAGGCGACGGCCCCGGTGGCTCTCGCCTACCGGGGCCGTCGCCCTGTCACATCTGCCCGGCGTTACGCCGCGTCGTCCGCACCCGCGGTGGCCGCGCCACCGAGGTCCGCCGGGACGGCGTCCGGCACGGCCACCGGCCGGTCGGTGCCTCGGAAGACGAGCTTGGACTTGTCGACGTTGCTCGGGTCGCCGTCGCAGTCGACCACCACGATCTGACCCGGGGTCAGCTCGTTGAAGAGGATCCGCTCGGAGAGGTTGTCCTCGATGTCGCGCTGGATCGTGCGACGCAGCGGCCGCGCGCCCAGCACCGGGTCGAAGCCCTTCTTCGCCAGGTACTTCTTGGCGTTGTCGGTCAGCTCCAGGCCCATGTCCTTGTTGCGCAGCTGGCTCTCGATCCGCTGGATCATGATGTCCACGATCGAGAGGATCTCCGTCTCACGCAGCTGGTGGAAGACGATGGTGTCGTCGATCCGGTTCAGGAACTCGGGCCGGAAGTGCTGCTTGAGCTCGTCGTTGACCTTCTGCTTCATCCGGTCGTAGTTCGACTCGGAGTCCTCAGAGGCCTGGAAGCCCATCGACACCGCCTTGGCGACATCCCGCGTACCGAGGTTGGTGGTCAGGATGATGACCGTGTTCTTGAAGTCCACGATCCGGCCCTGGCCGTCGGTGAGCCGCCCGTCCTCCAGGATCTGCAGGAGCGTGTTGAACACGTCCGGGTGGGCCTTCTCGATCTCGTCGAACAGGACCACCGAGAACGGCCGACGACGCACCTTCTCGGTCAGCTGCCCGCCCTCGTCGTAGCCGACGTAGCCGGGCGGGGCACCCACCAGCCGGGAGACGGTGTACCGGTCGTGGAACTCGGACATGTCCAGCTGGATGAGGGCGTCCTCGCTGCCGAACAGGAACTCAGCGAGGGCCTTGGACAGCTCGGTCTTACCGACACCGGACGGGCCGGCGAAGATGAACGAGCCGGACGGGCGCTTCGGGTCCTTCAGGCCGGCCCGGGTACGCCGGATCGCCTTCGAGACCGCCTTGACCGCGTCCTCCTGGCCGATGACGCGCTTGTGCAGCTCGTCCTCCATGCGCAGCAGGCGCGAGGTCTCCTCCTCGGTCAGCTTGTAGACCGGGATGCCGGTCCAGTTGCCGAGCACCTCGGCGATCTGCTCGTCGTCGACCTCGCTGACGACGTCCAGGTCACCGGCCTTCCACTCCTTCTCCCGCTGGGCCTTCTGGCCGAGCAGCTGCTTCTCCTTGTCGCGGAGCTGGGCGGCCCGCTCGAAGTCCTGCGCGTCGATCGCGGACTCCTTGTCGCGGCGCACCTGGGCGATCCGCTCGTCGAAGTCACGCAGGTCTGGCGGCGCGGTCATCCGGCGGATCCGCATCCGGGCACCGGCCTCGTCGATCAGGTCGATCGCCTTGTCCGGCAGGAACCGGTCGGAGATGTACCGGTCGGCCAGCGTCGCGGCCGCGACGAGAGCCGCGTCCGTGATCGAGACACGGTGGTGCGCCTCGTAACGGTCCCGCAGGCCCTTGAGGATCTCGATGGTGTGGGCCAGCGACGGCTCACCCACCTGGATCGGCTGGAAGCGGCGCTCGAGAGCGGCGTCCTTCTCCAGGTGCTTGCGGTATTCATCGAGCGTGGTGGCACCGATGGTCTGCAGCTCGCCACGGGCCAGCATCGGCTTGAGGATGCTCGCCGCGTCGATCGCGCCCTCGGCGGCACCCGCACCCACCAGGGTGTGGATCTCGTCGATGAACAGGATGATGTCGCCGCGGGTGCGGATCTCCTTGAGCACCTTCTTGAGGCGCTCCTCGAAGTCACCGCGGTAGCGGGAGCCGGCCACCAGCGCGCCGAGGTCGAGCGTGTAGAGCTGCTTGTCCTTCAGCGTCTCGGGCACCTCGCCCTTGATGATCTTCTGAGACAGCCCCTCGACCACGGCGGTCTTGCCGACGCCGGGCTCACCGATCAGGACCGGGTTGTTCTTGGTACGGCGGGAGAGCACCTGCATGACCCGCTCGATTTCCTTCTCGCGCCCGATGACCGGGTCGAGCTTGCCCTCACGGGCGGCCTGGGTCAGGTTACGGCCGAACTGGTCCAGCACCAGGCTGGTCGACGGCGCGGCCTCGCCCGGCGCGGTACCCGCGGCGGCCGGCTCCTTGCCCTGGTAGCCCGACAGCAGCTGGATCACCTGCTGGCGGACCCGGTTGAGGTCGGCGCCGAGCTTGACCAACACCTGGGCGGCCACGCCCTCGCCCTCACGGATCAGGCCGAGCAGGATGTGCTCCGTGCCGATGTAGTTGTGGCCGAGCTGCAGCGCCTCGCGCAGCGACAGCTCCAGCACCTTCTTGGCCCGCGGCGTGAACGGGATGTGTCCGCTCGGCGCCTGCTGGCCCTGGCCGATGATCTCCTCGACCTGCTGGCGGACGCCCTCCAGGGAGATGCCGAGGCTCTCCAGGGCTTTGGCCGCAACGCCCTCACCCTCGTGGATCAGGCCCAGCAGGATGTGCTCCGTACCGATGTAGTTGTGGTTGAGCATCCGGGCCTCTTCCTGGGCCAGGACGACAACCCGTCGCGCTCGGTCGGTGAACCGCTCGAACATGCCCTCGTGCTCCTCACGTGCCGTGCGCCTTGATGGTCAAGATCTTGGCGGGGCCGGTGCGCGGACGTCCGGGACGGGCGTCCGTGCCTCCTTACTCTATCGCCGCGGACCGACTCCGCTGAGGTCGTGTGTCCCCGCGAAAGGCCGTTCCCACGTCGTTTCTGACAACCGTCCACGCTCAGCAGGTGTTCCGGTACCCCTGGCTGTACGCGCAGAGCGAAATTCGACCCTTGGTGGAAAAGCCCGGTCTGGGGCCTCCGGAGGGTCTTCCGGGCCCGGGGCGGGCGGCGTCGGTGCCCCCGCCGTCATCCACAGCCTGTGGACAGCATCTCCACCGCCTGTGGACAACCTGCCCCGGGAGGGTTTTCTTCCCGCCCCCGGCCCGACTACGCGGCACGCCCGACCAGCGTTGACCGGCCAGCCCACCCGACCGGACGCTCGGCGCAACCCGGCATGTCCCGGCCGCACCCGACAGCGGACCCACCGGGGCGAAAACGGCGACGCCGGACCGGAGTGGCACTCCGGTCCGGCGTCGTGTCGCCCGCTTACGGGGTCGTCGGATCAGTGACCCGCCTTCGCGTGGTACTCCTCGACGATCTCCTGCGGGATCCGGCCCCGGTCGGAGATGTCCTTGCCGGCCTTCTTCGCCCAGGCCCGGATGGCCTTGTTCTGCTCGCGGTCGGCGGTCGCGCCGCCCCGGCCACGCGCGGCCCGGCCGCCGACGACAACCCCACCGCGACCGACCTTGGTCCCGTGGTCGACGTACTGAGCGAATACGTCACGCAATTTCTCGGCGTTCGCCGCCGAGAGGTCGATCTCGTACTGCACGCCGTCGAGGGCGAACTTGACGGTCTCGTCAGCGTCCCCGCCGTCCAGGTCATCGACCAGCTTGTGAATGATCTGCTTGGCCACGTCCCACATTCCTTTCGAGCAGGGTGCTGTGCTCCTGCGAATACAGAGCACAATAACCCGCCCTCCGCTTGTCTCGTCAATAGGATGCGGTAACGACCTGGGTACGGCCGGCGGCTACTCCGGCCGGACCAACGGGAACAGGATGGTTTCCCGAATTCCCAGGCCGGTCAGCGCCATCAAGAGCCGGTCGATTCCCATTCCCATACCACCGGCCGGCGGCATTCCATACTCCATCGCCCGGAGGAAGTCCTCGTCGAGTCGCATCGCCTCGTCGTCGCCGCGGGCGGCGAGCTGCGCCTGGGCCACCAGCCGCTCCCGCTGCACCACCGGGTCGACCAGCTCCGAGTACGCGGTGCCCAGCTCGAAACCGAGGACGTAGAGGTCCCATTTCTCGGCCAGTC
The DNA here is from genome assembly GCF_044765245.1 of Micromonospora sp. NPDC093277. NCBI lineage: Bacteria > Bacillati > Actinomycetota > Actinomycetes > Micromonosporales > Micromonosporaceae > Micromonospora > Micromonospora sp. NPDC093277. The sequence continues at coordinate 140,123 of NZ_JBIWJO010000013.1, read as the reverse complement.
CCGGCTCACTGCGGTGGGCCCGCGTCAGCGGACTGGTTTCCTCCGGGTAGTCGCACACGAAGGTGGGCGCCTGCAGTGACGGCACCACCAGTTCCTCGAACAGCTCCTCGGCCAGCTTGCCCGGACCCCACTTCGGGTCGACCCCGAGACCGACCTTGTCGGCGTACTCGACCAGGCGAGACCTTTCGGTGCGGACGGTGACCTCCTCACCGAGCGCTTCGGAAAGAACACCGAACAGCGTCACCGATCGCCACTCGCCGCCCAGATCGAACTCCCGGCCGTCGGCGTGGGTGACCACCGTCGATCCGCTGACCGCGATCGCCGCCCGCTGCACGAGATTACGGGTCAGCTCGGCCATCGTGTTGTAGTCGCCGTACGCCTGGTAGGCCTCGAGCATCGCGAACTCGGGCGAGTGCGACGAGTCGATGCCCTCATTACGGAAGTTGCGGTTGATCTCGAAGACCCGGTCCACGCCGCCTACCACGGCGCGCTTGAGAAACAGTTCCGGCGCGATTCGCAGATACAGATCGGTGTTGAGCGCATTGCTGTGGGTCACGAATGGGCGGGCCGCCGCGCCACCGTGCAGCAACTGGAGCATCGGGGTCTCCACCTCGATGTAGTCCTGCCCGTGCAGGGTGTCACGGAGGCTGCGGACCGCCGTCGCCCGGGTACGCACCATCTGCCGTGCCTGTTCGCGTACGACCAGGTCAACGTAGCGCTGGCGGACCCGGGCCTCCTCGCTCAGCGGCTTGTGCGCCACCGGCAGCGGGCGCAACGCCTTGGCGGTGACCGCCCACTCCTCGGCCAGCACCGACAGCTCGCCACGCCGGCTGGTGATCACCTCGCCGGTGATGCCGACGTGGTCGCCGAGGTCGACCAGGCGCTTCCAGTCCTCCAGCCGCTGCGCGCCGACCCGGTCCAGCGAGAGCATCGCCTGGAGTTCGGTGCCGTCGCCGTCCCGAAGCGTGGCGAAGCACAGCTTCCCGGTGTTGCGTACGAAGATCACCCGGCCGGTGACCGAGACCCGGTCGCCGGTGGCGGTGTCGGTAGGCAGCTCGGCGTACTGGGCGCGGATCCGGGCGAGCGTGCTGGTCCGGGGGTATCCGACCGGGTACGCCTCGACGCCCTCGGCGAGCATCCGGTCCCGCTTCTCCCGGCGGACCTTCATCTGCTCCGGAAGGTCGTCGGCGGGGTCTACTGGCACGGCATTCTGCTCGGTCACGGCACGCTTCCTCAAGCCTTGGAGGGATATCGGCGGGTCAGCACATGAGCGTACTCAAGCCCCGTGCCGGCCGTTACGGGATAACCTGCCGCCCATGACGGACCCCACTCAGGCACTCTCCTTCGGCGCCGCCGCGGCCGACTATGACCGGTTCCGGCCCCGCTATCCCGAGGAGGCGCTGCGCTGGGCACTCGACGGCCTGGCCGCGCCGGCCCGGGTCGTGGACCTCGGTGCGGGCACCGGCATCCTCACCCGTGGACTCCTCGTGCTCGATCACGACGTCGTACCCGTCGAGCCGGATCCGGGGATGCGGGCGCAGCTGGCGCTCGCGACGCCGGGCACGACGCCGCTGGCCGGCACCGCCGAGGCGATGCCGCTGCCGGACGGGTCTGCGGACGCAGTGCTGGTGGGGCAGGCGTACCACTGGTTCGACCGGGAGCCGGCGCACGCCGAGATCGCCCGGGTGCTGCGGCCCGGCGGCACCTTCGCCCCGATCTGGAACCTCCGGGACGAGCGGGTGGCCTGGGTGGCGGAGCTGACCCGGATCGCCCACCTCGGCGACAACGCGGGCAACGTGGTCGAGAGGTACGGCGACTTCGGCCCCGCCTTTCAGCCGGTCGAACTGGGCGAATTCGCCCACTCGACCACGCTGACGCCCGACGAGGTGTTCGGCATGCTGCACACCCGGTCGTACTGGCTCACCGCCTCGCCGGACGAGCAGGAGCGAGTCGACCGGGACCTGCGGCAGCTCGTCGCCACCCACCCGGACCTGAAGGGCCGGGAGACCGTCGAACTCCCCTACCGCACCTTCGTCTTCCGCTCCCGCCGCCGCTGAGCACCGCGTTGCTGAGCACCGCGTTGCCGAGCACCGCGTTGCTGAGCACCACGATGCTGAGCACGGCGTTGCCGAGCACGGCGTTGCCGAGCACGGTGATTAAGAGGGGCCCGTGCTCTACCGGAGGCGTTAAGAAGGGGCCCTTCCTTGCCCGTCACACGTTGCGCTCGTACACCATCCGCAGGCCGATCAGGGTGATCATCGGCTCGTGGTGGGTGATCGTGCGGCACTCATGGAGCACCAGCGGGGCGAGGCCGCCGGTGGCGATCACGGCCTTCACCTCGCCCAACTCCTCGGTCATCCGCTCCACGATCCGGTCCACCTGGCCGGCGAAGCCGAAATAGAGCCCGGCCTGCAGGCACTCCACCGTGTTCTTGCCGATCACCGAGCGGGGCTTGGTGGCCTCCACCTTGCGGAGCTGGGCAGCGCGGGCCGCGAGCGCGTCGAAGGAGATCTCGATGCCCGGCGCGAACGCGCCACCGAGGAACTCGCCCCGACCGCTGATCACGTCGAAGTTCGTGGTGGTGCCGAAGTCCACCACGATCGACGGACCGCCGTAGAGGCTGTACGCGGCCAGGGTGTTGACCACCCGGTCCGCGCCGACCTCCTTCGGGTTGTCGATGGCGAGCTGCACCCCGGTGCGTACCCCGGGCTCGACGATCACGCTCGGCAGGTCCGCGTAGTAGCGGGACAGCATGGTACGCAGCGAGCGCAGCGCGGCCGGCACCGTCGAGCAGGCCGCCACCCCGGTGATCTCCACGGCGTCACCGGCCAGCAGCCCCCGGAACTTCAGACCCAGCTCGTCCGCGGTGGAACGGGCATCGGTCTTGATCCGCCAGGAGTGCACCAGCTTGTCGCCGTCGAAGGTCGCCAGCACGGTGTTGGTGTTTCCGATGTCGATGCAGAGCAGCACGCTGGCAGCCTAGACGCTCATTCGGCCCGCAGATCCAGGGCGATGTCCAGGATCGGCGAGGAGTGGGTGAGCGCGCCCACCGAGAGGAAGTCCACCCCGGTCGCGCCGTACTCGGCGACTACCGGCAGGGTCAGCCCGCCGGTGGCCTCCAGTTCGGCCCGGTCGCCCACCGCGGCGACCACCTCGCGCAGCTGCGCCGGGGTCATGTTGTCCAGCAGCAGGAAGCCGGCGCCGGCCTCCACCGCCTCCACCGCCTCGGCCAGCGTGTCCACCTCCACCTGCACCGACACGTCCGGGAACGCCTCCCGGACCCGCCGGTAGGCGGCGCCGACACCGCCCGCGGCAACCTTGTGGTTGTCCTTGATCATGGCGACGTCGTGCAGGCCCATCCGCTTGTTGGTGCCGCCGCCGGCGCGGACCGCGTACTTCTCCAGGGCGCGCAGGCCGGGGGTGGTCTTGCGGGTGTCGAGCACCGTCGCGCCGGTGCCGGCCAGAGCGTCGGCCCAGGCCCGGGTGTGGGTGGCCACCCCGGACATCCGGCAGAGCAGGTTGAGCGCGGTCCGCTCGGCGGTGAGCAGCAGCCGGGTCGGGCCGGTCACCGTGGCCAGCACGTCGCCGCGCGCCACCCGCTGCCCGTCGTGGGCCACCAACGACACCTCGACCGTACGGTCCGTCCCGGTCACCTCGCCCACCAGCTCGAACACGGCCGCCGCCACGGGCAGCCCGGCCACCACGCCGTCGGCGCGGGCGACCAGGTCACCGGTGTCGTTCTGCTTGTCGGGGATGGTGGCGACACTGGTGACGTCGAGAAAGTCGGGGCCCAGGTCCTCGGTGAACGCATCGACGATCACCCGTCGCACCCCCGCCGGGTCCAGGCCCCCGGCCCGCAACGCCCGCTCCGTCGAGTCCCTCATCGCAAGTCCTCCCACCGCTCGGTCAACGAGCCCTGCGTCCCGATCCCGCCGACGAAGTGGCCCAGCCACCGCTCGTCGGCGGTCGGGAAGTCCTCCCGCCAGTGACAGCCCCGGGTCTCCCGGCGCCGGTAGGCGGCGGCGACCAGCGTCGACGCCACGGTGATCAGGTTCGTCGCCTCCCAGTCGGCGGTACGCGGGACGCCCCGGCCCTGACCCAGCTCGGTCAGGGTGACGGCGGTCGCCGCGAGGGTGTCCGCCGAGCGGAGCACCCCGGCGCCCCGGGTCATCGCCCGTTGCAGGGCCGGGGTGCCGGCGGTCGGCACCACCCAGCCCTGGCCACCGACCCAGGCGCCGGTCTCGGCCGGCTTCGCCTGCTCGGGCAGGCCGACGGCGATGTCCTCGGCGATCCGGCGGGAGAAGACCAGCCCCTCCAGCAGCGAGTTGCTGGCCAGCCGGTTGGCGCCGTGCACGCCGGTGCAGGCGACCTCGCCGCAGGCGTAAAGGCCGGGGATGGAGGTACGGCCGCGCAGGTCGGTGCGGACGCCGCCGGAGGCGTAGTGGGCGGCCGGGGCGACCGGGATCAGGTCGGTTGCCGGGTCGACCCCGATGGCCAGGCAGGACGCGACGATGGTCGGGAAGCGCCGGGCCAGGAAATCCCCGCCCAGGTGGCGGGCGTCCAGCCAGACGTGGTCTGCGCCGACGGCTCCAGGTCGCGGCGCGGCGTCAGACGCGCCGAGCGGGAGTTGTCGCCCGGTGGTCAGCAGCACCCGGTGGATGCCCTTGGCGACCACGTCCCGGGGCGCCAGTTCGGCAAGCTCGTGCTGGCCGACCATGAACCGCTTGCCGTCCCCGTCGACCAGGTGGGCGCCCTCGCCGCGCAGCGCCTCCGACACCAGCGGCTGCTGGGCCCGCGTCGCGCCCGACGCGCCCGTCGGCACGATCAGCGCGGTCGGGTGGAACTGGACGAACTCGACGTCGGTGACCGCCGCGCCGGCCCGCATGGCGAGCGCCACCCCGTCGCCGGTGGAGACCGCCGGGTTGGTGGTGGCCGCGAAGATCTGCCCCATGCCGCCGGTGGCCAGCACCACCGCCCGGGCCAGGATCGCGCCGACGCCGTCCTCGCTGCCCTCGCCGAGCACGTGCAGGGTGATCCCGCAGGCCGGGCCGAGCCCGTCCGGGCCGTCACCGGGGGCGCGCAACAGGTCCAGCACCAGGGCGTGCTCGACCAGCCGGATCCACGGGTCGCGGTGGACGGCCGCGTGCAGCGCCCGTTGCACCTCCGCCCCGGTCGCGTCGCCGCCGGCGTGCACGATCCGGTCGGCCCGGTGGCCGCCCTCCCGGGTCAGCATCAGCGACCCGTCCGGGTTCCGGTCGAACTCCGCCCCGATCCGCATCAGCTCGCGCAGCCGGGTCGGGCCCTCCTCCACCAGCACCCGCACCGCCGCCGGGTCGCAGAGGCCGACGCCGGCGACCTCGGTGTCGGACGCGTGTGCGGCCGGGGTGTCGGCCGGGTCGAGCACCGCGGCTATACCACCCTGCGCCCAGCGGGTCGACCCCTCGTCCATGTTGACCTTGGTGACCACGGTGACGTGCAGGCCCGCCTCGCGCAGGTGCAGCGCGGCGGTCAGGCCGGCGACCCCGGAGCCGACGACGATCACGTCGGTGGTCTCCACCCAGCCGGGTGCGGGCGCGGCGAGCAGCCTGGGCAGGGCCGGCAGGTCGACGGTCGGAAGGTCCATGCGGACAGTCAACCCGAAGGCTCCTCGCCTCGGGCCGCGGGGGCGGGACGAGTGGTTCGGGCTACTTCGTCCGTACCGGCAGGCCGGCCGGTCCGGCACCCCTGAGCGAGGCGGTCACCCTACGGTCGCTGAGCCAGAGGTAGCAGCGGACGCCCCGGTCGCCGGCGGCCCACCGGCCCGCGCCCGGCGGGCGGACCACCACGCCACTGCGGAACCGCAGCGTCGGGTCGTCCGGCACTCCGGCGTACTTCGCCAGGACGGTGTTGCAGCCGGCGTAGAGCGGGGCCCAGTCGGCGTCCTTCGTCGGGTACGGGCGGTCCGGCGCCGACCACACCCCGACGAACTCGGCGTCGTGCACGGTGCCGCACCCCACCGCGGTCAGCGTCTGCACCCGCCGGGCGTCGCCGCCGGTACGCTGGCAGCCCAGCCGCAGCCCCGACGGCCCCTTGAGCGCGTCCCGCAGGCTGCCGGTACGGGTCACCACCTGCGCCGCCGCCTCCACCGTGGTCAGCTCGGTCAGGTCGCAGCGGTACCACCGGGAGCCGGCCGCCCAGCCGGGACCGGCGGGCAGCGCCACCGCCAGCCGCAGCCGGCCGGCCCGCCAGTTGTCGCCGACGTACCCGTTGGCCCGGCTGTCGCAGTCGGCGAACGCCGTACGCAGCTCGACGGAGCCGAGGGCCGGCGGGCTGGCCCGGTCGACCGTGAAGGCGCCCACGTGCACGGTCTCCACCCGGTGCGGCAACTCGCAGCCCACCGGGTCGTACCCGGCCGGACCGACCGTGGCGGTGAAGTCGGCCAACTGGCAGACCCCGGCCGCCGGGGTGAACGGCCCGGCCGGTGGCAGCGCCGCCCAGTCGTCGGTGAGGTCGCCGTCCAACCCGCCGGATCCGGCGCAGCCGGCCACGGCGGCTCCCGCGACCAACGCGGCGACCAGGACCCTCATCGCACGGCGCATCGCGGCCTCCCCCAGCCGACGACCGTCACTTCGACGGTGCGCCCAGGGTAGCCGGGAATGACCTTCCGGTGACAGACCGTACGGCCCGGCCGAGGTCAGTTCAGGGCGGCGGCGAGAGGGTTGGGCACCGGATCGCCGGCGGTGCCGGCAGCGGCGGTGGTCGGGTCGGCGGTCAGGTCGACCACCCGGTTGTCCGCGTCGACGTGCACCACCCGCGGCTGGTACGTCCGCGCCTCGGCGTCGTCCATCTGCCCGTACGAGATGAGGATCACCAGGTCACCGGGGTGCACCAGGTGCGCGGCGGCGCCGTTGATGCCGATCACGCCGCTGCCTCGCCGCCCCGGGATGACGTACGTCTCCAGCCGGGCCCCGTTGGTGATGTCGACGATCGCGACCTGCTCACCGGGCAGCAGGTCGGCCGCGTCGAGCAGGTCCTCGTCCACCGTCACCGAGCCGACGTAGTGCAGGTCGGCCTGGGTCACCGTGGCCCGGTGGATCTTCGACTTGAGCATGGTCCGGAGCATCGGATGCCTCTCTCGCACGAGTCAGGAACGCCGGGCGAGCAGGATCGCCGCGTTGTCGATCAGCCGGGTGGTGCCGACCCGGGCCGCGATCAGCATTCGCGCCGGGCCGGAGACCGGGCCCGGCTCCAGGTCGGGGTCGGTGAGCATCAGGTAGTCCAGGCGGGCGCCCGGCGTACCGGAGTCGAAGGCCCGGTGGGCGGCGGCCAGCACCGCGTCCGCGTCCGCGCCCTGCTCGGCGGCCTCGACGCCGGCCCGCAGCGCGGCGGACAGGCTCAGCGCCGCCGCCCGCTCCTCCGCCGAGAGGTACCGGTTGCGGCTGGACAGGGCCAGGCCGTCCGGCTCGCGTACGGTCGGCACGCCGACGATCTCGGCCGGCACGTCCAGGTCCCGGACCATCCGCCGGACCAGGGTGAGCTGCTGGTAGTCCTTCTCGCCGAAGAAGGCCAGGTCGGGACGGGTGAGCTGGAGCAGCTTCAGCACCACGGTGAGCACGCCGTGGAAGAAGCCGGGCCTGCTCAGGCCCTCCAGGTCCTCGCCGCGCGGGCCCGGGTTGACCCGGACCGTCGGCTGGCCGTCCGGGTACATGTCGACGACGGCGGGAGCGAAGACCACGTCCGCACCGGCCCGCCGACAGATCTCCAGGTCGGCGTCGAGGGTCCGCGGATAGCGGTCGAAGTCCTCGTTCGGGCCGAACTGGAGCGGGTTCACGAAGATCGTGACGATGACGTGGTCGGCCCGCTCGCGGGCCGCCCGCAGCAGCGTCTCGTGCCCGGAGTGCAGCGCGCCCATGGTCATCACCACGCCGACGGTGCCGGTCAGGCCGTCCCGGGCCGCCGCCAGCTCCTTGCGCGTGTGTACCAGCTCCGTCATGGCGTCACCTCCGTTGTCGGCGGCCGCACGGCCCGCAGACGCACACCCCGCGCTCGCGCCGCCGCTTCGCTACCGAGCCAGCTGGTTCGCTCGCTCCGCTCGTTCACGCGGCGACCCCGCCGTAGAGGCCGCTCAGCACGTCCAACAGCGACTCCGCGTCCGCCGGGCGGAGCCGACCGGCCGCGATCGCGCGATCCGCGCTCCTCCTGGCCAACGCCAGATAGGGGGGCACGGATTCCGGCGCGGTCGCCGCCAGCCTGACCAGGTGCCGGCGTACGGTGCCCGCGTCCCCCCGGGAGACCGGGCCGGTGAGCGCGTCGTCGCCGAGCCGCAGGGCGTTCTCCAGGGCGGCCCGCAGCAGCGGGGCGAGCACCTTCTCCGGCCGGTCCACCCCGGCGTCACGCAACCGGTCGACCGCCTCGTTGACGAGGGTCACCAGGTGGTTGGCGCCGTGCGCCAGCGCCGCGTGGTAGAGCGGGCGATCGTCCTCCGCCACCCACTCCGGCACGCCGCCGAGGTCGGCGACCAGCCGGGCGGCGAACACCCGCAACTCGGCCGGGGCGGTCACCCCGTACGAGATGCCGGCCAGGCGGGTCAGGTCGTCCGGCGTACCGGTGAAGGTCATCGCCGGGTGCAGCGCGAGCGGCCGCGCGCCCACCACGGCGGCCGGGGCGAGCACCGCCAGCCCGTGCGCGCCGGAGGTGTGCGCGACCACCTGGCCGGGGCGCAGCGCGCCGGCCTCGGCCAGGCCGGCGACCACGCCGGCCAGGGCGTCGTCGGGCACCGCCACGACCAGCAGGTCGGTGGCCGCGCGGGCGACCGCCGTCGCGGAGCGGTTCGGGGTCTGCGGCAGCAGCAGCGCCATCCGGGCCTGGGCGGCCCCGGAGGCGCCGGAGGCGGCGACCACCCGATGGCCGGCGGCGGCGAGGGCCGCGCCGAGCACGGCACCGACCCGGCCGGCGCCGAGCACGCCGACGCTGAGGGTGCGAGGGAAGGCGAGCGGGGCGCCGTTCGAGGCGCCGCCCGGCGGTACGGCGGCCCCGGGCAGGGCGGCCGGACGCGGGCGCAGCGGTGCGCTCATGACAGTCGATCCAGTCCTCGAAGGGGGTACCGGTCGATCGCAAGTATGCGCCGGAGTCGCGGAACCTGGACAAGCATGTGTGAAAACCTTCACCGGCCGGCCGCCGGCCCAGTCGGGCGGAGTGCTGCGCCCACACCGGCTACCGTGCCGCATGTGACTGCACGGATGATGGTGGACGAGGTCGGCATCGTGGAGATCTGGCCGGGATGAACCCGGTGCGCTGGCGGGACGCGATGGACCAGGCCCTCTACGGGCCGGACGGCTTCTTCGTCTCCGGGGCCGGACCGGCCGCCCACTTCCGCACCAGCGTGCACGCGTCTGCCGCGTTCTCGTCCGGCCTGCTTCGCCTGCTCACCGCTGTTGATCGTGCGCTGGGTCATCCTCCCCGTCTTGACATGGTGGACGTGGGCGCGGGCCGGGGTGAGCTGCTCCGGGCGCTGCTCGTGGGGGTTTCCGGGGAGCCCGCCGCCCCGGTCCCCCTCGCCGACCGGGTACGCCTCACGGCGGTCGAGCGGGCGCCCCGTCCCGAGAACCTCCCGGCTGCGATCGACTGGCTGGACGAGATCCCTGACGGGATCACCGGGCTGCTGGTGGCCACCGAGTGGCTGGACAACGTCCCGCTGGAACTGGCCGTGCACACCGGCGGCATCTGGCGCTACCTCCTGGTCGACCCGCTGACCGGCGATGAGTCACCCGGCCCCCCGCTCACCCCCGAGGACACCACCTGGCTGACCCGCTGGTGGCCCGCCCCCACGCCCCCTTCCGGGTCGTCGATCAAGGAGTTTGCGTCGGCCGGAGGCCCGGAACCGGACGCACACCTCTTGATCAACACGGCGGTGCGGGCTGAGGTGGGGAGGGCACGGGATGCGGCGTGGGGAGAGGCGGTTGGCAGGGTGGAGCGGGGGGTGGCAGTGGCGGTCGACTACGGGCATCTGCGGGAGCGGCGGCCGCTGGGCGGGACGTTGACGGGATACCGGGACGGGCGGCAGGTGCCGGCGGTGCCGGACGGGACCTGTGACGTCACCGCGCACGTCGCCATGGACTCGGTCGCCTCCGCCGGTGAGCGGGTCGCCCGGTGCGCGTACACCCTGATCTCCCAGCGGGAGGCGCTGCGGGCGCTCGGGGCCGACGGCGGACGACCGCCGCTGAGCCTCGCCTCCCGCGACCCCGCCGGGTACGTCCGCGCGCTGGCCGCCGCGTCGGCGGTGGCCGAACTGACCGACCCGGCCGGCCTCGGCGGGCACTGGTGGCTGCTGCAGCCGGTCGGCGTCACCTTCGATCCCGTCATGGCACGATGACGGGCTTGACATCCTCCACCCGCCTGAAGGCGGGGGATTCCTCCCCTCGCAGGGCGGATCTTCCTGCTTCATCGGCGATCGCCCCCGGGACGAACCCAAGCCGAGGTCTTACACTGCCTCCACAGACATCACATCCCGCCAGCCCGGCGGTAGGCCAGTCGAGTTTCCTCGATCGGCACCGCCAAGGCTACCACCGGTTTACACGCTCCGCGCCCGAGTGGGTGGTGGACAGTTATCGGCCTTGGCGGCGGATTCCCGGTCCCTGTCCTGCTCCGCGGGAGTCCGTTTCCTCCCCGGCCTGAAGGCCGGGGCATCCACGGAAGGAATCTGATGACCACGGACGCCGGCGACCTCCGCGAACTGACCGTCGGCACGGGCGCCGGCGGTGAGCAGCTCGGCACCGACATGGTGCTGAACATCGGGCCGCAGCACCCCTCCACGCACGGCGTGCTGCGGCTGCGGCTGGTGCTCGACGGCGAGCGGGTGGTCTCCGCCGAGCCGATCGTCGGCTACATGCACCGGGGCGCGGAGAAGCTCTTCGAGGTACGCGACTACCGGCAGATCATCGTGCTGGCCAACCGGCACGACTGGCTCTCCGCGTTCGCCAACGAGCTGGGCGTGGTGCTGGCCGTGGAGCGGCTGATGGGCATGGAGGTGCCCGAGCGGGCGGTCTGGCTAAGGATGGCCCTGGCCGAGCTGAACCGGGTGCTCAACCACCTGATGTTCCTCGGCTCGTACCCGCTGGAGATCGGCGCGATCACCCCGATGTTCTACGCGTTCCGCGAGCGGGAGACCCTCCAGGCGGTGATGGAGGAGGTCTCCGGCGGCCGGATCCACTACATGTTCAACCGGGTCGGCGGCCTCAAGGAGGAGGTGCCGGCCGGCTGGACGGGCCGGGCCCGAGCCGCCGTCGGCGAGGTACGCCGGCGGATGCCCGACCTGGACCAGCTCATCCGGCGCAACGAGATCTTCCTGGCCCGTACGGTCGGGGTGGGCGTGCTGTCGGCGGCCGACGCCGCCGCGTTCGGCGCGTCCGGGCCGGTCGCCCGGGCCTCCGGGCTGGACCTGGACCTGCGCCGGGACGAGCCCTACCTGGCGTACGACCAGCTCGACGTGCCGGTGGTGACCAAGACCGCCGGGGACTGCCACGCCCGCTTCGAGGTGCTGCTCGACCAGGTGTACGTCTCGCTCGACCTCGCCGAGCAGTGCCTGGACCGGGTGGACCGGCTCACCGGGCCGGTGAACACCCGGCTGCCCAAGGTGGTCAAGGCCCCCGAGGGGCACACCTACGCGTGGACCGAGAACCCGCTCGGCATCAACGGCTACTACCTGGTCTCCCGGGGCGAGAAGACCCCGTGGCGGCTCAAGCTGCGCACCGCCTCGTACGCGAACGTGCAGGCGCTGGCCACGCTGCTGCCCGGCTGCCTGGTGCCCGATCTGATCGCCATCCTCGGTTCGATGTTCTTCGTGGTCGGCGACATCGACAAGTAGCGGCAGGGCCCCGGGGATCAGCGCCAGCGGTCGGTGGACCGGGCCCGGTCGGTGGTCCGGGGTGCGTCGTCGCGCGCCGGGTGGCCGTACCGCTCGTCGCCGTACCGGACCGGCTCAGGCTCCTCCCGGCGCCACTCGGGCTGGCCACCCTGCTGCGTGGCCGGGCGCCACTCGTCCGGTACCGGAACCCCGCCCGCCGGCAGCGCCGGTCGGCTCTCCTCCGCCCAGCCGGGTCCCGCCTCGCCGGGCACGCCGTGGTCGCGGCGGGGCTCGCGGACGGACGCCCAGCGGTCCTCGACCCGGTACTCGGTGCCGGCTCCGGCGGCGTGCACCGCGGCGCGCCGCTCGCCGACCTGGATCTCCCGGCCGTGTTCGTCGTCCCGGACCGCGGCCCAGCGGTTGCCGACGCGCAACTCCGACCAGTAGGCACCCTCCGGGTCGTCGGTGGCGACCTCCCGCCCCGAGGGCTCGGACGCAGTCCAGGCGGGTACGCCCGGATTCGTCCAGCCCTCACCAGCCCGGTCCGGCCCGTCGTGCCGGCCAGTCCGGGTGCCTTCGTCGGCGCGGTCCCGCCCGTCCTGCCGGCCCGATCGAGCCCAGGAGCCTTCGTCGGCCCGATCCCGTCCGTCGTGCCGGCCCGCGCCAGCGGCTCGGGAGCCCTCGTCGCGGGGCCCGTCCGGGCCCGTCGGCCGGGTCAGCTCGTCCCGCCGCCCGTCGCGGCCGGCCGGCCGCCACCGCTCGTCGGCCGCTCCCGCCGGCGCTGCCGCCGCGGAACGCTGCTCGGCCGGCCCGTCGGCCGACGACCAGGACCGCTGGCCGGCCCGCCCATCCGCCGCCGACCAGGCTCGCTGCTCGGCCGGCCCGGTCGACCGGGAATCACGCTCGGCCTGCCTCGCCGCCCATCCGCGATCCTCGCCGGGCCCGCTCCCGTCGCCGGCCCGGGCGGCACCCACCGCCGGACGATCGGCGGAGCGGGCCATCTCGTCCCAGGGCGCCCGCTCGTCCCAGGATGCCCGTGGGCCGCCCGGCCCGTCCCGCTCGCCGTCCGGTCCGGACCGGGAGCCGCCGCGCCAGTGCTCGCCCTGGGTGGGCCGGGCCTGGTCGCCACCGGTCCAGCCACGGTCGCCCGCCGGCTCCCGGTACCCCGACCAGGAGCGTTCCTCCGGCGCCGCGCCGCTCCCCCGCGGTTCATCCGCAACGGGGGACCAGCGGTTGGCATACCCCCCGTAACGGCTGCCGGTGCCCGAATCGGCACCACCGTCCACGATGGTGTGCCGAGTGGTGACGTGCACGGTCTCCGTGTGGTGCACCACCCCGACCGGGCGGGGTTCCGACCGGGCGTCCGGCTCGGCGGTGCGCGGGGCGCCGTAGACGCCGGACCGGGGGCGGTCGGTGCCGTGGCGGATGCCGGGCTGCGAACGGGACTGCTCGTCCTCGTCGCGGCCGGAAGGCTGTCCCCCGCCGGTCGGCGCCTGCTCCGGGCCGGCGCCGCGACGGGACCGCCCCTCGGCGTACGACTCGGCCGGGGACACCCGGGCGCGGGCGGCGGCCGGCTCCTCGGCGGCCGGCGCGGCGCCGGCCGCGGCGGCCATCCCGGCAGCCGCCGAATCCAGCCGGCGATGCAGCGCGGTGACCGTCTCCTGCATACGTTGGGCCTGGTCGAGTGCCTGGTTGCCCCGGTGCGCGGCGGCCACGATCTCGCTGCGCAACTCGTGACGGAGCTGCTCGATCTCGGTCCGCATCTCCTCGGCACCGGCTGCCTGGTCGCCGCCCTCGGCGCGCAGCGCGATGGAGAGCCCGATCAGCACCACGGCGAAGATCGCCAGCACCGCACCGAGCCGCAGCGAACCGCTGCCGTCGGCAACCAGGAGGATCAACGCGGCCAGGGGGGCGAGCGCCACACCGATCCAGAACAGGACGGTGTACAGCGAGGACGGGCGCTTCTCGGCGGGGGCGACCGAAGCGGGCATGGCTACGCAGCGTACCGAGAGTTGCCCCGGTAGGGAACGGGTACCGGCTTCGAGCTGACAGTCGGTGAGCGATCTTTGCGGCCCGGTCCCGGCCGCGCCGGTCGCCGACGGGCCACCCGGACCCACCGGCGACCGGCGACTGTTCCGGGTCCCGGCACGGCTACCACCGGGCCGGAACAGCCGTGGGCCGTCAGCTCGCGGCGAGCGCCGCGTCGGAGGAGAACACCAGGCCGACGCTGGCCGCGCCGGTCTTCAACGCGTTCTTGGTCTGCGGGCCACCCGCGTCCAGCGAGCTGAACGAGCCGGCCTTGAAGTCGTAGACCTGGACCAGGCCGGCCTGGCACTTCGGCCGCTGCGGGCACTCCGGCGGACCGGCGAGCACCGTCGCCTTACCGGAGCACTTGGCGGCCAGGTCGGAGAGCGTGGCGAGCTGGTACTTGTCGGCGAAGGCCTGGGTGACCGCGAAGGCGTTCTGGTCCTGGGCCTGCGACGGCTGGCCGAAGGTGAGGCCGACCTTGTCGCCCTCGGCCTTCAGCGCACTGATCGTCTTGTCCAGCTCGGGCGAGGAGACGGGCTCGGCGTCCTTCCCGTTGGCCTTGGTGTTGAGGAACTCGGCCATGGTGGCCGCGTACTCGGGAACGACCTGGATCTCACCCTTTTCCAGGGCCGGTTCGTAGAGCTCGCGGCTGCCGATGGTCTGCACCTTGACCTGGTATCCGGCCGAGGTGAGCACGATCTTGTAGAGCTCGGCGATGAGCTGGCTCTCGCTGAAGTTGGCAGCACCGACCGTGACCTGGCCACCCGGGCCCTTCTCCACACCCTGGCTGACGCCGTTCGCGTCGGCGAACTCCTTCGCCGCGACCTGTGGGGTCTTCCGGTCGACATCGACCGCCCGGTTCAGCTCGATCAGCTTGGTGGTGTCGAGCGCCCCCGAGACCTTGTCCAACGCGGCGACGAGCTGCGGCGTGGCCACCTTCGTGTTGATCGCGGGGAGGACGTTGTCGGTGTTCTGGAGCTTCTTGTCGTCGTTGAGGACGACCAGCTTGTCGCCCGCGACCGGGGCGCAGCCGGCCCCGGAGGCACCCTGCTCAGGGGCGTCGGTGCCGGAGGAACCGGCGTCACCGCAGCCGGTGAGCAGACCCGCAGCGGTGAGGGCGCCGAGCGCCCCTACGGCCAGACGACGTGTACGCGCGCGCAACTGTTGCCCGCCTTCCGTGTCCCGGCGCGACCCATTCGGGCCGGCCGCGTGTCCGACGGGCGATCCGGTCGGCCGCCCGCTTGTTCGTCGGGGCGATCCGGTCTGCCGCCCGCGACTCCAGCCAATATCCTCCGGGCCGGACCGACAAACCCTGAGCGGATTTCGTCACCGGATCGTCACCCAACGCCAATTCGCCCCGGTTCCGGCAACTGCGGTGACACTTAATGTGCAGCAATTCGCCAGTTTTCCGTCACGCTGACGTGACGTCGGCCACGCCCCGATTCGACCCGGTTCAGCGCCCGCCGTATCGGCCGCGCGTCGCCGGTCTCAGGCGCCCGCCGGGGTGTCGGCCACGTCGGTTCGGCCGGTTCAGGCACCCGCCGTGGCGGCGGCGGCACGCCGGTTCGCCGCCCGTCGGGCCCGCCGCAGCGGACGCGGGGTGACCAGCCGCTCCACCAACGCCAGCACCCCCTCGACCAGCAGGGACAGCCCGGCGACCAGCACACCACCGGCGATGATCTGCCCACCCCCGGCCGCGATGTCCAGCCCGAAGCCGGCCCGGATGATCTGCCCCAGCCCGCCACCGTTGACGAAGGAGGCCAGCGCCGCGGTGGCGACCACCTGCACCGCGGCGGTACGGAACCCGGCCGCCAGGTACGGCACCGCCAACGGCAGCTCCACCCGGCGCAGCACCTGCCCACCGGAGAGGCCCATGCCACGCGCCGCGTCCCGGGCCTCCGGGTCGGCCTGCCGCACCCCGGTGTACGCGTTGGCGAGCAGCGGCGGCACCGCGAACACCGCGAGCGCGACCACCACCGCCGGCCGGCCGAAGCCGAGGAAGGTCAACGGCAGGATGGTCAGCAGCGCCAGGGTGGGGACGGCGAGGGTGACGTTGGAGACCAGCAACACCAGCCCGCCGCCCCGACCGGTGTGCCCGAGCCAGAGCCCGATCGGCCAGGCCACCAGGCAGCCCACCAGCACCGCCAGCGCGGAAATGCTCAGGTGCTCGCCGAGCCGTTCGAGGATGCCGCCCGGGTTCGTCCAGTTCAGCGGATCGTTCAGCCAGATCACGGCGTCCCGGAAGTGGTTCACCCTGCCGCCCTTCCGTCCGCGACCGCACGGCGTCGCACCGAGCTCCGCCGGTCCCCCGGCCCCTGTGTTCGGTGCGTGACCGCGTGGTGCTGCCGCGCCGCCCTGCTCGCGCTCACGCGGCGCGCCCGCGCAGCCACGGGGTCAGCAGCCGGCCCACCCCGGCCAGCACCAGGTCCAGCACCAGGGCCAGCAGCACGCAGAGGACAGTGCCGGTCATGATCTCGGCCTTGTAGAAGTTGTTCTGGAAGCCGGCGAAGATGAGCTGCCCCAGGCCGCCGCGGCCGATCACCACCCCGACGGTGACCAGGGCCACCGTCGAGACCGTGGCGAGTCGGAGCCCGGTGAGGATGCCCGGCAGGGCCAGCGGCAACTCGATCCCGAACAGCCGGCGCCAGCGGCCGTACCCCATTCCCTCGGCCGCCTCCAGGACCTCGGGCGGCACCTGATTTAGCCCGGCCAGCGCGTTACGGACGATGACCAGCAGCGCGTACAGCACCACAACGGTGAGCACGGTCACAGCCCCGATCCCCAGTGTCGGCCCGAGAAACGCGAACAGCGCCAGCGACGGAATCGTGTACAGCACCCCGGACACCGCCAGAACCGGTCCGGCCAGCGACCGGAACCAGTACGCGGCCACCGCCAGCGGCAGCGCCACCAGCGCGGCGAGTAGCACGGCTCGGGCGGTCAGCCAGGTGTGCTCACGCAGCGCGGCCAGGATCGTGTCAGAGTTGTCCCGCACGTACTGCCAGGAGAACCACGGGTTACCCGGCGCAGACCGGTGACTCAGGTGGAGGGACACGCGTGAACGTTACCCCGGGAGCCACCGCCGGACACGGTGCCGCATCGATCACCCTGGAGGGCATCCGCAAGCGCTATCCGGACGGCACGGAGGCGGTGCGGGAGCTGAGCCTGGAGGTGAAGGCCGGCGAACTGACGGTGCTGATCGGCCCCTCGGGCTGCGGCAAGTCGACCGTGCTTCGCATGATCAACCGGCTGATCGAGCCGACCGACGGCCGGATCCTGCTCGGCGACGACGACGTCACCCGGGTCGACCCGGTGGCGCTGCGCCGCCGTATCGGGTACGTCATCCAGAATGTCGGACTTTTCCCGCACCAGACGGTGGCCGCCAACGTGGCCACGGTGCCCGGCCTGCTCCGCTGGCCACGGCAGCGGACCCGGGACCGGGTACAGGAGCTGCTGGAGCTGGTCGGGCTCGACCCGGGACAGTTCGGCGGCCGCTACCCGCACGAGTTGTCCGGCGGCCAGCGGCAGCGGGTCGGGGTGGCCCGGGCGCTCGCCGCCGACCCGGTGGTGCTGCTGATGGACGAGCCGTTCTCGGCGGTCGACCCGATCGTGCGGACCAGGCTGCAGGAGGAGTTCCTGCGGCTCCAGGCCGAGGTCCGCAAGACCATCGTGCTGGTCACCCACGACCTCGACGAGGCGGTCCGGCTCGGCGACCGGATCGCGGTGCTCTCCGAAGGTGGCCGGCTGGAGCAGTACGACACCCCGGCCGCCCTGCTCGGGTCGCCCGCCTCGCCGTTCGTGCGCGAGTTCGTCGGGGCCGACCGGGGCATCCGTCGGTTGGCGGTCACCCCGGTCACCCACGAGGTGCTCGACCCGCTCCCGGCCGGTGATCCGGTCGACCTGCCGGCGGTGCCGCTGGGCGGTTCCGCGTACGACGCGCTGGGCGCGCTGCTCACCTCGGACTCGGAGCAAGCCGTGGTCACCGACGACGGGCAGCCGGTCGGCATGCTCAGCCGGTCCCGGCTGCTCGGCCTGGGCGCGCTGGCGGACTGAGCCGCGCCGGCGCCGACCGTTGACGCGGACGGCCGGTTGCTCACCCCGACCCACGACGCGGCGGCCAGCGGCTCACCTCGACCCCCGACGCGGGCGGCCGGTGGCTCGCGCGATCCCCGACGCGGGCGGCCGGTGGCTCAGGCGCGACCGCCGAGGCTGGCCAGGCCGATGATCCAGCCGGTGAAGAAGCCGTAGGTGGCACCGGTGCTCGCGCCCTGGAAGGCGACGAGAAGCGACCCACCCGGCCCGAACAGCGCCGCCAGCAGGGCGGTGAACCCGCCGGCCAGGGCGTACGCGGCCCAGCCGGAGAAGAACTGGCTGGTCGAGTTCCCGACCCGGGCCACCTGGCCGGCGGGCAGCAGGTAGAGCAGGGCCGCAGCGAGGATCACCAGCAGGAGGGCCCGCAGGTCGGCGGCGAGCACGCCCTGCGACGGGTCGTCGGAGTGCAGCCGCCAGGCGGGCCAGGCGAGCAGCCGCAGGAGCCAGCCGCCCGCTCCGGCCGGGTCGGTGTGGTGCTGGACCCAGTCCACGTACATCGGGCTGCCGCAGACCGCGACGAGCAGGAACGCGGCGAGGGCACCGGTGCCGGCGGCGGTGCCATACCCGCGGACGGCCCGAAGGCGCTTGGTGATGGCCAGGGGGCGGGTCACCGGCCCGCCCCGCCGGGCAGGCCCGCGCGTACGCGCGACCGCCCTGGGCCGGCGGACGGCCATCGGGGTCAGTGCTTCATCAGGTAGTCGATGAAGGCGGCCCGCAGCAGCGGCGCGGACTCCTCGTAGCCGTGCCCGGTCAGCTCCCGCCAGAGGGCGTTCGCCTCGTCGACGGTCGGCCCGACCGAGTTGGGGGCACCGTCCAGGGCGGCGGCCTCGTCCGCGTTGGGCAGGTGCCGCAGCACCGACCAGAAGAACCTGACGTCGCGGCGCTCCCGGGCCAGGGCGAAGGCCTGCTCGCGCAATTCCTCGGTGGAGAGCTTGTCGAGCTCGTCGAAGGTGCGGCCGCCGGGCCCGGTGGCAGGAGATTCGGTCATGTCGCCGAGCCTAACCGGCGAGATCAGGTCCGGCTCGCCGGACGCGTCCCGGTCGACGCACCGGACCGGCCGACTCCGCCCCCACCGGCCGGGCTGATCCCCCGCACCGGCTCGGGCGTCCGGTCAGCGGTCGTCGGCGTCCCAGCGGCGCGGCGCGCTCTCCCAACGCGGGGCCTCCCACGCGTCGACGGTGGTATCGGTGGTCCGCACCGGCAGCACCGACGGCCAGGCGTCGGCGGGTTCGGGCGGCTTGGTCAGCGCCCAGCCACTGGTGATGGTGCCGTCGCCGGCCGGCCCCAGCTCCATCCCGGGGCGTGGCCGGCCGAACGTCTCGACCAGCCGGGTGACCAGCAGCCCGACACCGAGCACGGCACCGCCGACGGCCCATCGGCTGATCGTCCACCCCTGGGCCGTGGACCAGCTCAGGAAGACCTCCACCAGGGTGACCGCGAACAGCGTGCCGAAGACCCCGCCGCGCCGGCCGTAGGCGCTGGTGCCAGCGAGCATCGCGGTGCCGACCGCGAGCACCGACCAGTCCAGCCCGGTACGCGGCAACACCGGGCCGTCGCCGTTCGCCGCCAGCAGCACCCCGCCGAGCATGGCCAGGACGGTGGAGCCGACCAGGGCCAGCGCGGTCACCGTCGCGGCGACGCCGCCCCGCCGGCGGGCCGGATCGGCGACCGGCCGGAACCGCCCGATCAGCCGCCGGACCGGCTTCATCGCGCCGAAGAGTCCGCCGAGGACGGCCACCGCGGCGAAGCCGACGAAGAGGTAGAGGGCGGTGTCCCGGGGGTCGTAGCCGCCCTGGGCCGTGACCGGACCGGTCCGCCGCTCGATGTACACGATGACGCCCGCCGCGGCGGCCAGGCTCGCCGCCCAGCCGGGCACATGCAGCACCACCACCGCCAGCGCCAGCGCCAGCCCGCCGAGCACCGCCACCACCAGCGCCGGAAGCAGCGCCTCCCGGACGCCCCGGTCGCCCTGCTCGGCGAAGTGCAGCGCGGCGGCCAGCGCGACCGGGCCGATCGCCAGGTTCACCGCGGCGGCGCGCAGGCTCAGCCCGGCGGCGAGGGCGAGCAGCCCGAGCGCGGCCACGTCGACCAGGAGCGAATCGAGGCGGCCCCCGCGCAGCGCGTCCGGGTTGTCCCGCCAGAGCAGCCAGGTCATCGTGGCCAGCCCGGCCAACAGCAGGAACTCCCAGATCACGTGGACGGCGACGCCGTCCCGGCCGGGCTCACCGTGCGCCGGGTCGTCGAAGACATGCTCCAGCACCGAGGCGGGTACGGCGGACGACGGCTCCGCCGGCACGATCCGGCCCGTTTCGTCGTACCCCATGCGCCGTGCCTCCCACGTGGCCGGCCGTTCGGGTCCGACGCAGGGCGGACCGGCGGCGGCCGTTGCTCTCCGGTCGCCAGGGACGGTACCTGCGGGCCGGGACGGTGGGAACCCCCGGATCAGCGCTGGCCGGGTCGGCTTTCCCGATCGCCGGGTTCGCGGTCCTCGTCGTCCTTCTGCTCCGGCACCCGGCAGGCCCGTTCCAGCCAGAGCGCCGCGGCGACCAGCGCGAGCGAGGCGAGCACGCCGCCGACACCGGCCGGCCGGTCGCCGACGGCGGCGTTCGTCCGCTCGATGAAGAGCCAGCCGGTCAGGCCGGCATAGAAGCCGGCAAAGATGGCCCCGGCCAGCGCGGAGGCTTTGGCCAGCACCACGAACCGGGCGACCAGCAGCGGGTTGAGCGGCTCCCTGCCGGGGCGTCCCTCGATCTTGCCGCGGGTGTTGACGGCCGCGTACCCCTCCAGCACGGCCAGGGCGGCGAGCGTGACCACCGGCAGCCAGGGCAGGCTGGGCGCCAGGTCGTAGTAGAAGCTGCTGATCAGCAGCCAGGCCACCGCCGCGGCGGCCAGGCCGGCCACCACCAACGTGGAGATCCGGGTCGGACCCATCCGGAAACGATCGGGGTCGCGCGGGGACTGCGTCATGCGTGCCGGCTCCACTGGGTCATGCGTCCGACTCTAACGCCAGATCCGACCGGGGGGTGAGTTCCAGGGCGTCGGAGGCCAGCGGCTCGGCGTTGAGCAGGTCGGTCAGCCAGCCGTGCCCGGGCAGCCGGCCGTGCGGCTCGATGTCGATCCACGGCCGCAGCACGAACGCCCGCAGGTGGGCGCGGGGGTGCGGAAGGGTCAGTTCGGGATCGTCGCTGAGCACCGGCTGCCCGGCCTCGTCCCAGACCGCGACGACGTCGACGTCGAGGGTGCGCGGACCGTACCGGCGCTCCGGGTCGCGGGTCCGCCCGGCCGCCGCCTCGGCAGACCGGGCCCGGTCCAGCCAGTCACGCGGGTCCGCCGCCGGGTCCACGACCAGCACCGCCGCGTTCAGGTACGCGGGCTGCTCGGCGTCGCCCCAGGGTGGAGTCTCGTAGACCCCGGAGACCACCAGCACCGCGTCGTCGAACGCGGCCACCGCCGCGCGCAGGTGGGCGAGCCGGTCACCGAGGTTGCTGCCGATCGACAGCACGGCCCGGGTCACCGGGTACGCCGCATCGTGACGGCCACGTCGCGGAAGGCGTACGGGATCGGGGCTTCGGGCTTGTGTACGGTCACCGTGGCGGCGGCCACCAGCGGTTCGGCCAGGCAGACCGTGAGCAGCCGGTCGGCGAGCGTCTCGATCAGGTTGACGGGCTCGCCGGTGATCACCGCGACGAGCTTCTCGGCCAGCTCGCCATAGTGCACGGTGTCGGTCACCTCGTCCGAGCGCGCGGCCGGGGCGAGGTCAAGTTCGAGCACTGCGTCGACCACGAACTCCTGCCCCTGGGCACGTTCGAAGTCGTAGACGCCGTGCCGGCCGTGCGCGCGCAGGCCGGTCAGCTCGATCCGGTCGGTCACCGGGCCACCTCGCTCGCCGTGCTGGCCAGGCGCGGGCTGCCGGTGGCCCGCCAAACGGCGAGCGCGTCGGCGGTGGCGCGGACGTCGTGCACGCGTACCCCCCAGGCGCCGGCCGCCACCGCGAGCACGCTGGTGGCGACGGTGGCCGCCTCGCGTCCGGACGTGGGTCGGGGAGTTCCGTCGGCGTCGGCGAGCAACTGGCCCAGGTACGACTTGCGGCTCGACCCGAACAGCAGCGGGAAGCCGAGGTCCACCAGTTCGGGCAGGCGGGCGCTGAGTTCCCAGTTGTGCGCGGCGGTCTTCGCGAAGCCGAGCCCGGGATCGATGATGATCTTCTCGGCGGCGACTCCGGCGCCCAGCGCCTCGTCGACCCGCTGGCTCAGCTCGGCCCGGACCTCGGCCACCACGTCACCGTAGTCGGCCAGGTCGCGCATCTGGCGGGAATGGCCCCGCCAGTGCATGAGCACCCAGGGGCAGCCGGCGTCGCGAACCACCCGGGCCATGTCCGGGTCGGCGAGGCCACCGGAGACGTCGTTGACCACATCGGCGCCAGCGGCGAGGGCCGCCTCGGCCACCCGGGCCCGGCTGGTGTCGATGCTGCTCGGGATGCCGGCGAGGCGCAGCGCGCGGATCACCGGCAGCACCCGGGCGATCTCGGTCTCCGCGTCGACCCGGTCGGCGCCTGGCCGGGTGGACTCGCCACCCACGTCGACCAGGTCCGCGCCCTCCGCGCGCAGTCGCACTCCGTGTCCGACGGCGGCATCCAGATCGGCGTACCGGCCGCCGTCGGAAAAGGAGTCGGGCGTGACGTTGAGGACGCCCATCAGCACCGGGGCCTGCGCCCGCACCAGATCGGTCACGACCCGACAGTACCGGTCCCCAGCAGGGCTTCCGGCGACCCGGGGGAGCCTCACCAGCGACGGCCCTGACATGCGAATTGGAACAGGTGTACGATCGGTCGTCCGGGTCGTATCCGGTCGAGTCTTCGCGGGTTGTCGCAAAGGTGCCCGGCCCGTACGCTTTGGAATTGCCCAGCATCGAGATGGCGAAGCCTGGAGGGAGGGCCGAAGCGGGAAAAATCCTCCCAAAGCTCGCCACTCTCCGTGGTGGGCACCGGACGCAGCGTCAGGAGCGCCGCGTCCAGAAAGCACCATCCCGCCAGGCTTGCCTACTTGCACCGCGCGGCACCGCCGGCCGCGACATGGGGAGGTTCCAGTGATCGCCATCGAGCTCATGGGGACGGCTTCCGCCGCCGTCGATCACGCGCTCCACACCCTGGCGTCGACTCCACTCGCCGAGCCGGCACCCAAGGGCATCGCCACCGAGAACATCGTCAGCTTCTTCGCCAGCAAGATCGCACCGATCCTGCTGGCGGTGCTCGGCGTCATCTTCATCGGTCGGGCCAGCCGGGGCGAGATCTCCAAGGTGCTGACCAGCTCGGCGATCGCGATCGTCGGCCTGGCCTTCATCGCGGGCGCGGCCACACTCTTCTTCGTCGGCGACTACCTGATCAACCTGATCTTCCAATAGGCGCGGGCGACCATGCGGCTGCGCACCGACGACGACATCTACCGGGCCCGCCTCGTCTATCTCGGGCCGCCCGGGTACACCCTTCCCGTCCACCTGCCGTATGCCCAGTACGGCCTGTTCATGCTGCTCGTACCCCTCTACATGTTCATCCACTGGTTGTTCACGTTGCAGGTCGAGCTCTTCCCCGCCTGGGAGATCTCCCTCGCCATCGTGACCACCTCGTTCATCTTCCGGCACGTCGATCCGGACCGGCCGGCGCGCATGGTCATCCGGACCGCGCTGACGGACTGGCGACGTACCCGGGAGCCGGCGGCCGAGCTGCGCGACCCGCGCCTGGTGGCGAGCCGGATCAGGATCCGGGAGGAACTGGCATGACCGGGTGTACGCCGATGTTGCAGCCGAACAACGCGGGTGAGGCGGTCGCATGAGTCGCTCTTCCACGCCGGGTTCCCCGGCCGGGCGTCCGGCCGGCCCACACGGTAACCGAGCGCGATCGTTTGACTACCCGTCCGACGAGGAATCGGACGAGGTCGCGCTGGACCCGGCGCTGGCGACCAGCCCCGGGCACGGCCGGGTCGGGGTCTTCCAGCCGCCCCGGCCGGCGGGGCCCCGCACGACCGGCCACGAACAGCGGGTGCCCGCGGTCGGCGACCACGGCGACATCGACTCGCCGTTCCTCGACCTCTTCGGTGGCGCACAGCCCGGCATACGGCGTCCCGCCGCCCGCCCCCCGAACCCACCCGCGGCGATCCCGGCCGAGCCGGCTCCCGTGGTGGCGCCGCCCCGGCGAGGGATCGGGCGGGAGGCGCCGCCGATCCCGCACCAGCCGGCCGCCCCAGCCGAGCCGGCCACGCCGCCCCCGACCGTAAGCAACGACACGCCGGTGGACGAGCCGTCCATCGCCCGGCGGCGGGAGAGCGCCCCTGGCGTACGCCCGGTCGGCCGGACCCGCGACCTCCCCGAGACCGGCCATGACGTCGAGCCGCCGGACCGGCCCACCGCGCGGACGGCCGCTCTCGATCCGACACCCCCGACCCGTACCCGGGTGCCGCAGCAGCCCGGCGAGCGGCTGCCCGCGCTCCGGTCGACCACCGAGCCCGAACTGGCCGAGCCCGAGCCCGAGCCCGCCGTCGACCGTCCGGCCCGGCGAGGCGATCGGCGCGCGGCGGAGGCGGCCCGGCCGAACGGCCGCGAGGTCGCCGCCTCCGCCGCGCGCGAGGTGACCCCGCCCCGGCAGCGGTCCGTGGAACGCGGCGGCAAGCCCGTCAAGCCGGTCCGGGTACGCGCCCCCAAGATCAAGTTCGGCGACCGCGACCCATCGGTGGAACTGGCGATCACCGAGATCGCCGGCCATCTCACCTTCACCCCGAACACGGTCACCGCCTGGTACTGGCTGCCCGAGGTGCGTTGGGCGTTCCGCCCCGACGCCGAGCGGGAGGCCCTGCTCTCGGCCATCTCCGAGCAGTACGCCGGCCTGGCCGGCTTCCGGCTGCACCTGCGCCGCACCTCCCGGCCCTTCCCGGCCGACGAGTGGGCGCGCACCATCGACGCGCACACGGCGTCTCCGCTGCCCGACGTGCCCGGCACACCCGGCTGGGCCGACCACCTGGTCGCCGCGCAACGGCACCTGATGGCGGTCAACCACGCGGAGGGGCAGACGTACCTCGGCGTCACCTTCGCCCGCCGGTCGCTGGGCGACTCGCTCACCGAGCGGCTGCTGCGCGCCTTCGGTCGGGGCACCGCCGACGGCGAACGCCGCAAGCTGGGCCGCACCGTCGAGCAGTTCGACGAGGTGCTCGGGGCGTTCGGCATGCGCGGGCGTCGGGTGACCGCGCAGGAACTCGAGTGGCTGCTCTACCGTTCCGTCGCGCTCTGCATGGCGCCGCCGGGCGCCCTCTCCCCGGTCACCAACGGCCGGTGGGAGCGCGGTGACCTGCTCGCCCTCACCGAGCAGGTGGAGCGCTACCGGGCCCCGTACGGGTCGACGGTGAAGCTGGTCAACCGGATGACCGGCGAGGAGCGGCACGTGGCCGTGCTCGCCGTCGGCCGGATGGAGCCGCTGGAGATCCCCGAGCGGCACGAGCCCTGGCTGCACTTCCACGAGCGGCTGCCATGGCCGATGGAACTCTCCACCCGGGTGGACATCCTCGGCTCCGGCGACTCCTTCCGGAACCTGGAGCACCGGCTCCGGATGATCCGTTCCCAGCAGCTCGACTACGCCGAGCACGGCATCGACGCACCGCCGGAGCTGGAACGGCTCGCCAAGCGGGCACTGGTGATCGGTGACGAGATGACCACCGGCCTGCCGGTCGACTCGGCCCGGGCGCACGGCTGGCACCGGATCGCGGTCGGCGGACGGACCCGGGAGGAATGCCTGGAGCGGGCCCGCCGGCTCATCCAGCTCTACTCCCGGGAGCTGCGGATCTCGCTCCAGCACCCGAAGAACCAGGACTGGCTGGCCCGCGAGTTCATCCCTGGCGAGCCGATCGCCAACACCGGCTACGTCCGGCGGATGCCGGTCAACCTGCTCGCCGCGGCGCTGCCGCAGGCCGCCTCCACGGTCGGCGACCGGCGCGGCGACCTGATCGGCCGGACCGCCGGCACCTGCCGCCGGCCGGTCTTCCTCGACCTGCACTTCCCGATGGAGGTGCGGGAACGCTCCGGCTTGGCGGTCTTCGTCGCCGAACCCGGCGGCGGCAAGTCCACCCTGCTCGGCGCGCTCGGCTACCTGGCCGCCCGGCGCGGCGTCCAGGTGACCCTGCTCGACCCGTCCGGCCCGCTGGCCCGGCTGTGCGCGATGCCGGAGCTGGCGCCGTACTCCCGCGTGCTCAACCTGACCGGCTCCGAGCAGGGCACCCTCGCACCGTACGCGCTGATCCCGACGCCGCTGCGCAGCGAGTTCGGCGACGGGTCGGCGGGCGACCGGGAATTCGAGATCGCCATCTCCAACGCCCGCGCCGAGCGGCGCATGCTGGTGCAGGACATCTGCATGATGCTGGTGCCGCCGCAGGTGGCCCGGGAGGCCTCCACCGCGACCCTGTTCCGGCACGCCGTACGCCAGGTGCCGGCCGAGGAGACGTCCACCCTGGACGACGTCGTCGCCTGCCTCCAGGGGCTGGACGACGAGGCCGGCCGGGAGTTGGCGAACCTGCTGCTGGACACGGCCGAGATGCCGCTGGCCATGCTCTTCTTCGGCCGGCCGCCGGAGAACCTGCTCGGCGCAGACGCGGCGCTCACCGTGATCACCATGGCCGGGCTCCGGCTGCCCGACCTCAAGATCGAACGCGAGTACTGGTCGGCCGAGGAGGCGCTCGCCCTGCCGATGCTGCACACCGCGCACCGGCTCGCCGTCCGACGCTGCTACGGCGGCTCGATGTCGTCCCGGAAACTGGTCGGCCTGGACGAGGCGCACTTCATGGAGGGCTGGCGTTCCGGGCGGTCGTTCCTGGTCCGCCTCGCCCGCGACTCGCGCAAGTGGAACCTCGCCGCCCTGGTCGCCTCGCAGAACCCGAAGGACATCCTCGGACTCGACGTGCAAAACCTGGTCTCCACCGTGTTCGTCGGCCGGATCGCCGAGGACACCGAGATCGCCTCCGAGGCGCTGCGGCTGCTCCGGGTACCGGTCGACGACGGTTACGAAGCCACCCTGGCATCGCTGTCCCAGGCCGACTCCGGCTCGGCCGCCCGGCTCGGCTTCCGCGAGTTCGTGATGCGCGACGTCGACGGGCGTGTGCAGAAGGTCCGGGTCGACGTGTCGTACGTCGACGGGCTGCTGGAACACCTGGACACCACCCCCGCCGCGGTCGCCCAGTCGGCCGGGGTGCTACCGACCGTCCTGGCTGATCTGGAGGGGTGACGTGGCTTGGCCGTGTTTCGCAAGGCCCGCCCGAGCGAGCCGAGGCCCAGGCGGCGGTCCGGCACGGCGGAGGTTCGCTCGGATACCGGTGTTGCATCCGGATGAAGCGACAACGCCGCCGGTCGTCGGCGGGGCTCGACGCAGCCAGGAAGAGTCTTGCGAAACACGGCCCGGGGCCCGGGCACGGATCGCGGCGCTCCTGCTCGCGCTCGGCGTACTCGCCGGGGCCACCATCGTCTGGCCGCTGGTCGGGGCGACACCCGCGTACGGGGCCCCACCCGTCGCCCAGGCTCGGGCCGAGCTGTGCAGCACCAAGGAGTGGCAGACCGACTTCCGCGCCTGCGTCGCCCGGCTCGACGAGGTCAAGCAGGACACGGTCGAGTGCCGCAACGCCCCCGTACCCAACACGCCGGACTCGGGCCTGGCGGGCTGGTTCGCCTCCCGCCCCGACTCCGCGAAGCTCCCCGGTCCGAAGGGGCTCTACAGCGACTACGGGTATGCGGGGTACAGCTTCACGACGTACGACGTGGACGGGGGCTGCGCGTCGTCGGTCCTCCACCCGGACTACCGCTTCACCAACATGGTCGCGAACGGCGAGTTCATGTTCGCCAACGCGGTGATCGGTGCGTCGAACGCGCTGCGGGAACGGGCCTGGGACCCGCGCTCGATGTGGCGCTGGGCGGACCCCTTGGTGGAACAGGCCACCAAGGCCGTCTATCAGAAGGTGTTCAGCGTCTTCGGCATCATCACGCTCTGCGTGGTCGGCCTCTACCTGCTCTGGCGATCGCGTCAGTCGGACATGAGCAACGCCATGACCACGGCGGGCTGGGCGGTGCTGGTGATGGTGGCGGTGACCGCCCTGGCGGCCTGGCCGGTGAAGTCGGCGAACCTCGCCGACAACACCCTGATCACCACACTCGGCGTCGTGCACGACGCCGTAGGCCCCGCGTCCCGAGACACGCCTATCGGCCAGTGCGACGACCCGAACCCGGAGGCCTGTAAGGACCATCGTCCCCCAGCTGTCCGCGCCAGTGACACCGCCACCGAGACGATGCTGTACCGGAACTGGCTGCGGGGGGTGCTCGGCTCGGCCGACAGCGTGACCGCCAAGAAGTACGGCCTGGCTCTGTACGACGCCAAGTCACTGACTTGGGACGAGGCGGAGTCCATCCGCGCCAACCCCGCCACTCGCGATGTTGTCATCAAGGCCAAGCAGCAGCAGTGGTCCAGGGTCGCCGAGCAGATCAAGACGGAGGACCCGGAGGCGTACGAGTACCTCAAAGGCGTCCGGGACATGGACCGGATCGGGGCCGGCTTCATCGCGGTGCTGGCCTCACTGCTCTTCGCGATGTTCGACCTGACCGCCTCGCTGCTGGTGCTGCTCGGCTTCATGATCTTCCGCTGGGCGGTGATCGCCGCGCCGATCCTCGGCACGGTCGGTCTGATGCGCCCGGCGAGCGCCGGGCTTCGCCGGCTGGCGAACGCTGTGGTGGCGGCCGTCTTCAACATCGCCATCTTCGGCACCGGCGCAGCCATCTACCTGTTCGCCGTCGACCTCATCATGAACACCCCGACCCTGCCCGGCTGGCTGCAGGTGGTCCTGGTCTGGCTCTGCGGTGTGGTGGGCTGGCTGCTGCTCCGTCCATACCGGCGGATCACCCAGCTCGGCGGCAAGGACAGCAGCGAGGCGATCAGCTCAGCCGGCTCCTGGCACCGCCGGTTCTTCCGTGACATCCGAATCGCGGCCCGCTTGGACGTGGCCGAGCCCGGCAGCACCGCCGAGCCGGCGGTCGGCCGGCGGCGCGGCGTGGCGGTCGAACAGAGCAGCCTGCGGCCCGAGGCCCGACATGAGGACCCGTCGCACGCCGCCACGACCAGCGAGCGCGAGCGACCGGACGGGCGGGAATTGGCCGACGAGACCCCCGCGCCCGAGCGGAAGAGCGGACGGACGGCGCCTCGCCCGCGCCGACAGCCGGCGACCTGGACCGAACCGGACGTGCCCGAGGAGGCTCCTTCCTTCGCCATCTACCGGCCGGACTCGGCCGACCGCGCACCGGCCAAACCGGCTCCCCGGGTGCGCTCCGAGGCGCGGTGATGGCGATGCGTCGGGCGCTGGAGTTCCTGTTCACCCGGGTACTGCGGTCCCGGCTCGGCATCGCGCTCGTGATCGCCGCCCTCGTCTTCGGCGTGATCGGCGCGGCCCGGCTGATGTCGGGGCCGCTCGACCCGGCCGCCGGCCTGAGCAACCGGCCACGCGAGCCGATCAGCACGGTCGACCCGGAGGTCGGCGACGACGGGGTGCTGGCCAGCCCGGCTGCGCCGACCCCGAAGACGCGCCCGGGCGAGCTGCCCCCCGAGCAGGCCGCCGCTCGCTTCACCACCGCCTGGCTGGCCGGCCCGGGCAGCAGCGCGGACAACTGGCAGGCACAACTGCAACCGCTCTCCACGCCCGCGCTGACGGAGAAGCTGACCGGCGCGGACCCGGAGAGCGTGCCCGCCCGCAGGGTCACCGGCCAGGTGACCCTCCGGCCACGAACGGAGTCCTTCGTGGAGGCGCTGATCCCGCTCGACAGCGGCCAGCTCCGGCTCGAACTGGTGGCCCCAGAGGGCCGCTGGCTGGTGGACGCGGTCGACTGGGTGCGGCAGTGAGCACGGGGGGCCAGGTTCCCGGCCGGCGGAAGCTACGGCTCGGCGTCGTGGCCGCCGCGCTGACCGCGGCGCTCACCCTGCTCTGCTGCGTCGGCGGTGCCGGCGCGTTCTTCCTCACCGAGTTGGGCGGCGACGAGCAGGACCGGCTGACCGCCAGCCTGGCCTGCGACCCCGCGTACCAGGTCGACATCACCGGGGACATGCCACGTTTCGCCGAGTACGGCGACGGCCAGCTACGCAACGCGGCCGTCATCATCGAGGTCGGCCAGGACATGAAACTGCCCGCTCGCGGCTGGGTGATCGCGCTGGCGACCGCGATGCAGGAGTCCGCCCTGCGCAACCTCGCCAACAGCACGGTGCCAGCGTCGCTGGCGCTGCCGCACGAAGGCGTCGGCTCCGACCATGACTCGCTCGGCCTGTTCCAGCAGCGACCCGGCTGGGGCAGCATCCAGCAGCGGATGACACCGTCGTACGCCGCGCGGAAGTTCTACGAGAAGCTGCTCCTGGTGCCGAACTGGCAGCAGCGACCGCTGACCGTGGTGGCACAGCGTGTTCAGGTCAGTGCCTTTCCCGACGCCTACGCCAAACACGAGGACCTGGCCGGCCGGATCGTGGACGCGCTCGCCGGCGGTGCCGCACGCACGGTGGAGATCGGCGGCAAGGCGGTCTGTGACGCTGCCGCCGGTGCCCGGATCGCCGCCTCCGGCTGGACCGCACCGCTCCCTGGTGGAGTCGGCTCCGGCTTCCGCACCGCCGAGCGTCCCAGCCACAACGGCGTCGACATCGCCGCGGAGAAGGAGACCCCGATCCACGCGGC
The DNA here is from genome assembly GCF_044765245.1 of Micromonospora sp. NPDC093277. Classification (NCBI taxonomy): domain Bacteria; kingdom Bacillati; phylum Actinomycetota; class Actinomycetes; order Micromonosporales; family Micromonosporaceae; genus Micromonospora; species Micromonospora sp. NPDC093277. Next base: position 109,463 of record NZ_JBIWJO010000013.1, on the reverse strand, counting down.
GTCCGCCGGCCGGGTGCTGGTGGCCCGCTGCGATCCCGACCACTCCGGGCGACGAGACTGCGACCGCGACGGTTGGCCGGGCAAGGGTGGTTGCGGCTGGTTCGTGGACATCCTGCACGCCGGCGGGAACATCACCCGCTACTGCCACATGGTGCGGCGCCCCCTAGTGGTGCCCGGGCAGTCGGTGGAGGCCGGCCAGGAGATCGGCCGCTCCGGGAGCAGCGGGAACTCGTCCGGCCCGCACCTGCACTTCGAGGTGCACGTGGACGCCGACAGGTCAAGCCGTGGTGCGATCAACCCGGTGCCGTTCATGCGGGATCGTGGTGCCCCGCTGGACGGCACCACGTGAGGCCGGGCCATGAGTAATCCGCTGCCCGACCCCTTTGCGGACCAGCCCGACTGGGCACCGCTGCCGCCCCGACCCGTCGAGATCGTGCCCGCCGCCGGCCGGATCGAACTGCGCGGCCGGCGGGTGCTGACCGGCCTGCCCGGCCTCGGTTGGCGCGGTGACCTGCGGGCCGACGAGCGGGTGGTGCAGGGCAGCCGCACGTATGTGCCGGTCATCCCGGAGCACGAGTGGTACCGCGCCGAGTCCGAGCAGGTGGAGGTCTTCGCGCCACTGGTACCGGTCGAGCGGGTCTGGGTGGAGACCGTCGGCGGCGAGCGCCGGCCGTCCGGCCAGCCTGCCCAGGCGGGCCTCCGGCTGGTCTCCCTCGACGCGCCCGCTCATCGTCCGCCCACCCCGGTCTTCGAGGCGGACTCGGTGGCTGGCCGGCGCGTGGTGCACGTGGCGGGCACGGCCGAGCAGCGTGACCTCCGCGCGGTGACGGAGACCTACTCCGGCGCGGACGGGGACATCTGCGTCCGGGTGACTCCGGAGATCGATTGGTACCGCTGGGCGTGGCGTGGTCAGACCCCGACCACGTTGGAGGTTCCGGTCCACCTGCTCTGGCTCGAGTGACCGGCGCTCACCCAAGCTTGTTGCCGCCACAGACTCGCCAGCCGTCCCGGTCGACGACGTGGAAACGCCAATCCTCTCGTCGGCTGCTCCTCGGCTGGCCATTCGCCGAGCTCGAAATAGTCAGAGTTGTCGTCACCCGCTCGCCATCCCCGTCCTTCGCCCGGGTCAGGGGTCCCCAGCTCACCTTGACTACAACGTTGAAGTTGGCCTCACGCCGCTCTAGTTCGGCGCGGAGGCTGCGCACCGAACCAAGGTCATCTCCGTTGTCGCAGGTAAACTGATTCGCCTTCACGTCGTTGCGGTCTATGAGGTAGGCCTGGATGTAGCTGGCCACGACGACGTCGGGGGCGCTGCGGTCGGGGGCGGTCGCGCGGTCGTACAGCACGTAGCCGACGACGGCGCCGCCGCCACAGAGCAGTGCCAACAGCCCGGCGACGGCGGCGAGGACGGTACGCAGCCGCCGGCGAGGACGTTCCGGCGCCGGAGCCGGCGCGGGGGGCGCCAACTGCTCGGGCGGGGTCCGTTGCGCCGGCACGCGGGAGATCTGGGAACCGGCGGGGGGCTGCACTGATTCCACCTCCTGAGGCTATCGGCTGCGCCGCGCGTACCCAATGCCCCAGATCCCCGGATCGTGGCGACCCGCCGGGCGGCCGGCGCGGCGGGGCCAGCCACCCGCCCAGCCGGAACGAACCGCGAACGGTGACGGTCCGGACCGGGCGCCTGATCAGACAACCGGCGGGGCAGGCCCACCGTGAGCCCGCTCACCGCCGCCGCAACGACCGACGCAGCGCCGACCGACATCCCGGAGGACGGACCTCGACTGGGATACCGTCACAACTCGGGGAGGAGATGTCGGCCTCGGGAAGTGAGGTGGACGCGATGGCGGGTCCGAAGGCGCGAGCCGGCCGGGCCGCTGCGCTGCACCGCAGGGCCGAGGCGACGGCGACCGCCGCGGCCGGCATCCTCGACGAGATCCGGCCCGCCCCGGCCGACCACCACCGGCAGTACGAGCTGGCGGAGCGGCTCCGGACGGCGGCGGCGCTCGCCGCGCCGGGCTGGGCCGGTGCCCCGCTGGAGACGCTGGCCCCGACCACCCCACCCGGGGACGGCCCACCGCCGGTGGTCCGGGTCGGCACCGCGGCCCCGTTGGACGACGCCCGGTTCCCCGCGCTGGTGCCGCTGCTCGGCAGCGGGCACCTGAGCGTCGACATCGACGCCCGTGACCCGCGGGTTGCCGGACTGCTGCGGGCCCTCCTGCTCCGGCTGTTCGCCGCCGCTCCGGCCGGTGCCCTGCTGGCTCGCGCGGTGGACGGGGCCGCCGAGGCAGAGCCGGTAGCCGGGGGCATGTTCGCCGGGTTCGCGGCGCTGGCCGACGCGGGACTGCTGCCACCGCCCGCCACCGACGTGGCGGGGCTCCGGGCGGTCCTGACCGAGGCCGAGCAGTGGGTGGCCGCCGGCACGGCCCGACAGCGCGGGCACGACCGGATGCTGCTGCTGGTGGTGGCCGGCCTGCCCGACGGTGCCGCCCCGTCCGACCTCGCCCGGATCGGGGAGCTGGCAGCCCAGGGCCACCGCGCGGGCCTGCACCTGGTGGTGGCCGGCTGGCCGGCCGGCGCACCGCTGCCCCAGGCCACCTCGCTGGCGATACGCACGGCGTACGCGCTGGTGGGTGACCCGCCGGGCACCGGGTTGAGCAGCCCCGGGGCGGAGTCGCCCGGTGGCCTGAACTCGCCGGTCTTCGTCGAGGAGGACCCGCCGCAGGAGCTGGTCACCGAGGTCTGCCGCCGGCTGGCCCGGCAGATCGAGGACGGCTCCCGGCTCGCCCTGACCGACCTGTTGCCCGCCGGCGACCTGTGGGTGTCGGACTCCGCCGGAGGGCTCGCCACCGTGGTCGGTGACGCCGCCGGCCGGCCGGTCAGCCTCGGTTTCACCGAGTTGACCCCGCACTGGCTGATCAGCGGCCGCTCGCAGGCGGGGCGGTCGGCCTTCCTCACCAATGTCCTGTTCGGCCTGGCCGCCCGGTACGGCCCCGACGAGCTGGCGCTGTATCTGGCGGACCTCGACGAGGGCGAATCCTTCGTGGAGTTCCTGCAGACCGAGCGGGACCGGTCCTGGGTGCCGCAGGTGCGGGCCGCCGGGATGGCCGCCGACCGGGAGTACGTGGCGGACCTGCTCGGCGAGCTGGAGGCGGAGCTGCGCCGCCGGGAGGACGCGGGTCGGCGGGCCGGCGGGCAGCGCTACGCGGAGCTGCGTCAGCACCAGTCGCTGCCCCGGATCGTCTGCGTGATCGACGGTTTCCCGCTGCTGCTGCGGGACCGGGACCGGTTGGCCACGGACTTCCTGGCCCGGCTGGAGGCGCTGGCCCGCGCCGCCCGCGCGTATGGGATCCATCTGGTCCTGGCCGGCGAGGGTGACCTCGGCATCGGCGGTCCGCGCGACCCGCTGCTCGGCCAGTTCCCGGTCCGGGTGGCGCTGCCCGGCGGTGCGGCGGTGCTGGAGCCGACGAACGACGCGGCGGCCGGCCTGCCCGTGGGCAGCGCGGTGGTGAACACCGCCGGCGGGCTGGGCGGCCCGCGCGGCGCGACCCGGGGTCACGAGCGGATGATCCGGTTCCCGGACCCGCACGAGGATCAGGATCTTCTCGCCGAGCTGCGGCACCGGCTCTGGTCGGCTCGCCCGGAGGACACCACCCCGCCGGTGGTCTTCGCCGGGTACGCGCGCCCGCTGCTCGCCAACGACCCCCGGTTCCGGGCCGCCCTGGCCGGTCGGGCGCACGCCCCGGCCGCGTTGCTCGGCCGGGCGGTGGACGTACGCCGGTCGACGGCCTCCGTACCGCTGGGGCCGGCCGCCGGCCGGAACCTGGCGGTGCTGGGCCGGGACGAGGAGGCCGGGCGGCTGCTGGTCACGGCAGTCCGGAGCGTGGCCGCCCACCACGGCTCGGCGCGGTTCGTGCTGGCGCCGTTGGCGAACGGTTCGGCCGAGCCGGCCGCGGCCCTCGCCGCGGAGCTGGCTGAGCGGCACGAGGTCTCGACCGTCGACGTGACCGGGCTGCGGGTCGCGCTGGAGGCCGGCGAGCCGGGCTACCTGGTGGTGTTCGGGCTGGACGTGCCGGACGCGACCGAACTGCCGGCCGAGCGGCTGCGGGAGCTGCTGTTGGAGGGACCGCCGGCCGGGCGGCACCTGCTCGGCTGGTGGCGCTCGGTGGCGCCGCTGGCGGGGCTGCTTGGCCCGGTGGGCGAGGTGGACAAGCTGACCGCCGTGGTGGTGACGGACGTGCCGGGCGGCCGGCTCGAGCAGCTCTTCGACCGGCCGGTGCTGTGGCGGCCTCGGCCGGGACGGGCGATGCTCTGGGACGGCCCCGGTGAGCACGGGACGGTCCTGGTGCCGTTCGGGGAGGGGTCGCCGTGAGCGAGCAGACCATCCAGCTCGGTAGCGAGGCGGCGGCGTGAGCGAGCGGAGCGAGACGGGCGCGGCCGCGTCCGGCGGCCCGGCGGTCGACGCCGACCCGGTCGCGGCGGGCTGGGCTGACTACATCGCCGCCGCCCGGCAGCTCGACGGGGTACGCCGGGCCGCGGCGACCGCCGCCGGCGAGCAGGCCCGGTCGGTGGCGGCGGCCCGGGAGGAGTTGACCGCGGTACGGGACCGGCTGGCCGCCCAGCAGTCGCAGCTGCGGGACCGGGGTGTGTCAGCGATCTCGCTGGCGCCAACGCCCCCGGAGATCACCGAGGCGGCCCGGTCGATGGCGGCCGGCCCGTCGGCGGTGCTGGCCTCCCTGCAAACCGCCAGCGGCTGGGCGGAGGCCGCCGACGACACGCTCGCCGCGCGCGGTCTGCCCCGGCTGGCACGTTGGCCGTCGCGCCCCCGCAACCTGCTGGTGTACGGGCCGCTGGCGCTGGTGGTCCCGCTGGTCCAGGTGGTGCTCTTCCTCGCCACCGGCACGGGCCCGGCGACCATCGTGGCGCTGGTGGTGGGGCTGCCGATGCCGGCGGTCGCGTTCATGCTGGGCTGGCTCGCGGTGGGGCGGCTGTTCCGGCCCCGCCCGCAGGACCGGGTGGACCGGACACCCCGGTTCGGTGCGCTGGTGTGCCTGGTCCCGGCGGTGCTGACCACCGCCGGGATCGTCCTGGGGATGCTGGCCGGCTGACCGCCGCCCGCCGGGCGTGGCGCGGGGATCCCCGCGCGGCCGGCTGGACCGCCAGGCGGCGGCCGGCGGCGTTACCGGGGAATGATGAGGGCCATCGCTTCGGCGCGGGACTTGGCGTCGTGCTGCAGGGTGCCGCGCACCGCCGAGGTGATCGTCTTGGCGCCGGCCTTCTGGATGCCGCGCATCGCCATGCACATGTGCTCGCACTCGAGCACCACCACGACACCGCGCGGGACCAGCTTGCTCATCAGCAGGTCGGCGATCTGCGAGGTGAGCCGCTCCTGCACCTGGGGGCGGCGGGCGAAGACCTCGACCAGCCGGGCCAGCTTCGACAGCCCGGTGATCCGGCCGTCCGGCCCCGGGATGTATCCGATGTGCGCGCTGCCCCGGAACGGGAGCAGGTGGTGCTCGCACAGGCTCATCACGTCGATGTCCCGGACGAGCACCAACTCCTCGTGGTTGGCCTCGAAGGTGGTGCTGAGTACCTGCGCCGGGTCGACCCGCAGGCCGGCGAAGAGCTCGGCGTACGCGCGGGCGACGCGGGCGGGCGTCTGCTGGAGGCCGTCACGGTCCGGGTCCTCGCCAACGGCGATGAGGATCTCCCGGACGGCCTTCTCGATCCGGCCCAGGTCCATGGTCTCCTCGACCGGCCGGCCGGTGAGCTTGCCGCTGATCAGGCGTGCGGCGACGTAGTCGAGCGCCTCGTCACCGTCCGGTTCGGTCGACGAGGCGGCCAGCCCCTTGTCGGGGCTGGCCGCTGCGTCCGTATTCAGTGCGTACCGTCCGAGTTGTTCGACGAGCCGCCGACCGAGGCACCGTCGGCCTGGGCCTGCGCCTTCAGGGCTTCCTTCTCGGCCGGGGTGAGCACCGGCGGCTCGGTGGAGGGCTGACGCTTGCCGAAGCCGTGATAGGGGGCCATCGGTGGGCGCTTCGCCACCCGGGCGCAGATCCGGGCCATGTCGGCGGTGGAGAGGGTCTCCTTCTCCATCAGCTCGAGCACGATGTTGTCCAAGACGTCCCGGTACTCCACCAGGATCTCCCAGGCCTCGTCGTGGGCCAGCTCGATCAGCGCCCGCATCTCGCCGTCGATCTCGGCGGCCACCGTGTCCGAGTAGTCCCGCTCGTGGCCCATGCTGCGGCCGAGGAACGGCTCGTCGCCGCTGGTGCCGTACTTGATCGCACCGAGCTTGGAGCTCATGCCGTACTGGGTGATCATCGCGCGAGCCAGCTGGGTGGCCTTCTCGATGTCGTTGCCGGCACCGGTGGTGGGCTCGTGGAAGACCAGTTCCTCGGCGGCCCGGCCACCCAGCGCGTACGCCAGGGTGTCGACCATTTCGGCCCGGGTCTGGGTGTACTTGTCCTCGGTCGGCAGGACCAGGGTGTGGCCCAGCGACCGACCCCGGGACAGGATCGTCACCTTGTGCACCGGCGCGGCGTGCGGCAGCGCCCAGGCGACCAACGCGTGCCCGCCCTCGTGGTACGCGGTGATCTTCTTCTCCTGGTCGCTCATCACCCGGGTCCGGCGCTGCGGACCGGCGATCACCCGGTCGATCGACTCCTCCAGGGAGTCGTTGGTGATCGCCCGCTGGTCCTTGCGGGCGGTGAGCAGTGCGGACTCGTTGATCACGTTTGCCAGGTCGGCACCGCTGAAGCCGGGGGTACGCCGGGCGACCGAGTCGAGGTCGACGTCGGGCGTGAACGGCTTGCCCTTGGCGTGCACCCGCAGGATCGCCTTGCGGCCCTCCATGTCGGGGGCGTCGACCGGGATCTGCCGGTCGAAGCGGCCCGGGCGCAGCAGCGCCGGGTCGAGGATGTCCGGCCGGTTGGTGGCGGCGATCAGGATGACGCCGCCCTTGGTGTCGAAGCCGTCCATCTCGACGAGGAGCTGGTTGAGGGTCTGCTCCCGCTCGTCGTGGCCGCCGCCCATGCCGGCGCCGCGGTGTCGGCCGACCGCGTCGATCTCGTCGACGAAGACGATCGCCGGTGCGTTCGACTTGGCCTGCTCGAAGAGGTCGCGGACCCGGCTGGCGCCGACACCGACGAACATCTCCACGAAGTCCGAGCCGGAGATGGAGTAGAACGGCACCCCGGCCTCACCGGCGACCGCCCGTGCGAGCAGGGTCTTACCGGTGCCGGGCGGGCCGAAGAGCAGCACGCCCTTCGGGATCTTGGCGCCCAGGGCCTGGTACTTCGCCGGGTTCTGCAGGAAGTCCTTGATCTCGTGCAGTTCCTCGACGGCCTCCTCCGCCCCGGCCACGTCCGCGAAGGTGGTCTTCGGCGTGTCCTTGGTGATCATCTTCGCCTTGGACTTGCCGAAGTTGAGCACCCGGGAGCCGCCGCCCTGCATCTGCGACATGAAGAACAGCAGCAGGAGCACGAGCAGCACGATGGGGAGCAGGTTGACCAGCAGGCTGACCCAGATGCTGTCCGAGGAGACCTTGGTGTCGGCCTTGCCGGTGATCCGGTCGGCGGCCTTGGCGTCGAGCACCTGTTTCCAGACGTCGTTGCCCGCCGCGTACGGGAACTGGGCCTCGATCCGGTCGGTCGTGGTGTTGTCGAACTTGGCCTTCTGCGCCAGTTCGAGCTGGATCGTCTGTTCCTTGTCCTGGAAGACGACCTTATTGATCTTGGCAGTGTGGAGCTGGTCGAGCGCCACCGACGTATCCACCCGGTGGAAGCTGGGACCAGCTGTGAAGAGTTGACTGAGCACAACGGCGCCGAGGATGACCAGGATGATCCAGACCACCGGTCGGCGGAAGAAACGCGTACGTTCCATACTGTCGTCGGGCATCGAGACGCCCGCATCCTCCTGATCGACGTCCTGACCGTCTTATTGGTGTCGCCGCCTCGGGCGGCGCCGCAGCCGCCGTGCGGGCCGGCCCCGACCCCGAGACGCGCCAAGTGCCGCGCCGCGGTCATTCGACGGTACACCGTTCGAGCCAGATGTGAGCTTGCGAGCCCGGCACTTACGCGTACGGCGAACTCGGGTTTGAGCCGGCGTGGCGGGGAGCTCCTCACCCGACCACCCGAACGCCCGGTCACACGGTTCGAGGGGCCGGGCGCGAAGAATGCCTCCACGTCACCGGCCTCTACCGTAGACCGAAAGGCTGAGAGCCCGCTGTACGTCCGCTTGACGGGCCCGGAGAGGCCGGCTCAGGCCCGGGCGTACACCTCGGGCTTGAGCACGCCGACGTAGGGCAGCTCCCGGTACCGCTCGCCGAAGTCGAGGCCGTAGCCGACAACGAACTCGGTCGGGATGTCGAAGCCGACGTACTTGACCGGGACGGACACCTTGACCGCGTCCGGCTTGCGGAACAGGGCGACCACCTCGACGCTGGCGGCGGAGCGGGACTCCAGGTAGCGCAGCAGCCAGGAGAGGGTCAACCCGGAGTCGACGATGTCCTCGACGACCACCACGTGCCGGCCGGCGATGTCCCGGTCCAGGTCCTTCAGGATCCGGACCACCCCGGAGGAGGTGGTGCCCTGGCCGTACGAGGAGACGGCCATGAACTCCAGCTCGGCGGGCGGGCCCTGGCGGCCCAGCGCGCGGGCGAAGTCGGCCATGAACATGACCGCGCCCTTGAGCACGCAGACGAGCAGCAGCCCGTCCTCGACGTGCGCGTAGTCCGCCGAAATCTGCTTGGCCAGTTCCGCGGTCTTCTCGCGGATCTGTGCCTCGGAAATGATCACGTGGTCGATGTCGGCGTCGTACCAGGAGCCCTCAGCCATGCTCCTAGCCTGCCGTACGCGGCTCGGGTCCGCTGCGCCGGGGCCACCCTGCCAGCCTCCCGCCGACCGGCGTCAACGCGGGTGCCCCGCCACCGGAGGTTCCGGTGGCGGGGCACATCACAGGTACCGCGTGGAACTACTTACCGTTACCGGGGTGTTTCACCTCGACTGCGGAGGTCACCACCGTCGTACCGGGAGCGGACGGCGAGGTCAGGGTGCTGGTGACCACACCGTTGCCGTGCGTCTGCCCCGCCACGCTCACGGTGTACGACACCGATCCGCCGGGGACGGGGTCGCTGCTGGTGATCACCAGGTCCTGGCTGGGCCGGGTGCCGGTCGGCAGCATGTCGCCACCGGTACCGCTGGAGTTCTCCGCGCCGACCACCGTCGCCTGGTTCGCCGGGAGTGCCGGCAGCGCCCTCGGGTCGTACGCGAAGCTGATGTCCTCCGTGCCGTTGATGCCGATCCAGACCTGGAAGTGCCGGTTGGAGGTGGTGCCCCAGACGTTCACCTGCCACTCGACGACCAGCCAGCTGTGGACGCCGTCGGTGAGCGAGCCGATCCGGACGCCCTGCGCCCCGGCACCGGTCAGGTCGGTCCAGAACGGCGCGAGGACGTTGTTGGGCCGGGCCGGGTTCGGGATCGCCGGCGGGTCGTACTCGACGTCCTCGGACGTGCCGCCACCGACCACGAGGTAGCCGTTGGAGACGATCCCGAGCCGGCTGTAGGTCTGCCCGCCGTAGACGAAGGCGGGCACGTTGAAGTTGATGATCTCCTCGTCGCCGATGGCGTACGGTGCGAAGAAGCTGGAGAGCGGGAGGTACCCTCCGGCGGGGTTCAGCCCCGGGCTCAGCGACGGTGCGCCGGGCACCGCGCCGGTCAGGGTCGCGCCCTTCTTCTCCACCGACCGGTCGCCGAGCCTCGTCGCCCCGTTGGCGCTGGTCACCTTCAGGTTGTTGTTCGTGCTGGAGGTGAGGTCCACCACCGCGTCACCGAACGACTCATTGGTCGCGGTAACGGTGCAGGTCGCGGTCTCGTGCATCGCGATCTTGTCCGGGGTGCAGGTACTGGCCAGCGTCACGTCACCCTGCTTCGGGACGAAGGCCACCGGCAGGTGCAACGCGGGCAGGCTCTTGCTCACCGGTGCCAGCTTGACCTCGCCGAAGAGCTGCTTGCTCGGCGCGGTCGACGAGATGGTGATCCGCAGATCGGCGGACCTGCCCGGCTGGACCGTGAAGACGCTCGGCGTGACGGTGATCGTGCTGTCCGCCGGCGACGTCGTGCTGACCTTGTAGGTCTGGGGCTTGTCGGTCACGTTCTTGGCGGTCCGGACCGTGGTGAGCTTGCCCGGCATGACCGGGGCGTTCACCGACGGCAGGTTGAGGTGGACGGCGTTGACCTTGTCGTTGCCCAGCGCCACCATCCGCGCCGCGGTCTCGTCGAAGGTCAACCCCGGGGTGCCCGACCTGGTGAGATCCACCCGGCCGCTGCCGGTGTCGAACGGGTCCGCCGGGGTGGTCATGTCCTCCTTGAGCACGCCGGTCTTCGCCGTGGTCATGAGCGCGGACTTGATCTGACCCGGGGTCCAGTCCGGGTGCAGCGCCTTCATCAGGATGCCCGAACCAGCGATGTGCGGCCCGGACATCGAGGTCCCGGCGACCGCCTGGAAGTACTCGCCGGCCGGACCGCCGGTGATGTCCTCCGGCGTCGGGGTCTGCCCGGCGAGGATCTGCACACCGGGTGCGGTGATGTCCGGCTTGATGCCGAACCCACCCGGGCCACGCGAGGAGAAGGAAGCCATCACGTCACCCTGGCCGTTCTCCTTCACACCAGGGGTGAAGGTCGCGGTCACCCCGGTGTGACTGCCCATCCAGGCAACGAACTGGGTGCCGTCGGCGAGGTGCACCGTGGGCAGCCAGTGGTTGTCGGTCTCGACGTCGGCCAGCGTCGGGTTGTAGAGGATCATTCCGGCCGCGCCGCCCTGCATGGCGTTGTAGCCCTTCTCCACCCGGCCGTTCGCGCCCCGCTGGCAGGCGACGATCTTGCCGGTGAAGGTGCCGGCAGTGGCCGGCTTCTGGCAGAGCGCGTCGTTGTACGGGGCCGCCGACGCCATCACCACCGGCGTCTCGCTGCTGACCCCACCCATGATCGAAGCGCCCTTGAGCACCAGCGTGTCGGCGCCGGCCTTGAGGGTCAGCGTCGAGTTGAACTCGCGGGTCTGGGTCGAGGCAGCGACCGTCGTCACCCAGGGGGCGACGTGGTTGACCGTCGCCGTACCCGGCCCCTCGTTGCCGGCCGAGGCCGCCACGAAGACCCCCGCGGCGTACGCGTCGAGGAACGCCAGCTCCACCGGGTCGGCGAACGGGTTGGTGCCGCCGGAGATGGAGAAGTTGATGACGTTCACGCCGTCGAGCACCGCCTGGGCGACCGCGGCGGCGGAGTCGGAGCCGAAGCAGCCCTCGGCGCCGCAGACCTTGTAGGCGGCGACCCAGGCCCCGGGGGCGACGCCGCGCGCCGGACCCCGTTCCACGCCGAACACCTTGGCCGAGCTAATCGCGTTGCCGGCCGCGGTGCTGCCGGTGTGGGTGCCGTGCCCGCCGCTGTCACGGGCGGAGTTCGGGTACATCTCACCGCCGGCAACCGCGTTGTAGGTGTCCATGAAGGGCTGGCCGGCGATCAGCTTGTTGTTGCACTTGAACACGTCGACCTCGGGGGTCAGCGGGTTGTCCCCGAAGTTGCAGACCCGGGCCGGGCCGGGCGGTGCCGGCAGGTTGCCCTGGTCCGCGAAGGACGGGTGCTCCGGCCAGACACCGGTGTCCAGCACCCCGAAGATCACGCCCTGGCCGGCGTTGCTGGCGCCGCCGAGACTGTTGTCGAGGCTGTCCGCGCCGATGAAGCCCGGGCTGGAGTCGGTCAGCGGCTTGCGCATCTCGTCCTTCTGCACCGCCACCACGCCGTCGATCTTCAACAGATCGCCGATCTGGTTCGCCGGCACCACGGCGGACACGCCACCGTAGACGGTACGCAGCTGGCGGTTCACCTTCGCCCCCGGCACCTTGCGGGCCAGGTCGGCCGAGAACTTCTGTTCCCGCTTGGCCAGGTAGCCCTCGTAGCTACGCTCGGCCGCCGAACCGGTCAGCTTGCGGCCGGTCACGGCCGGGCTGGTGGCGGCGTAGCCGTCCACGTCACCGCTGTAGGTGGCGACCGAGTCGTAGGCCAGTTTGACGACGACCGGCACGGGGGTGCTGTCGGTCCGGCCGAGCAGCGACTTGTCGGTCTCGGCCAGCCGGCTCGTCGGCGACTTCAACGCGGTATAGCGAGAGTCGGCAGGGATCGGGTCGCCGGCGGTGAGCTCGGCGGGCGCCGCCGCGCTGGGGCTGGCCCAGGCGACGACCGCCAGGGGCGGCAATAGCGCGGCTGCGAAAGCACCCCGCAGCCACCTGCTTGTCTTCATTTGTGATTCCTCTCGGGGGAAGAGAGCAAGCGACCCGCCGCTTCATACCGCCGGGCCAGTGCCATCGACAGCGTCCGAAGAGCGGGATATCCCGGCATCGTCACATGGAAGCCAAGAGAAGAGAAGAGACAGAGAAGTAGCGGCGCGAGGATCTTTCACCGATACCGTCGTCAAGAATCCGGTCCGATCCGGACCCGCTGGGCATAAGGGACTCGGCGCGTTTGGCATTTGTCTTGTGAATGACGCGGCCACTCCGACGAGAAGGCTACGTGAGGCCTCGAAACGTCGTCACCGGATCGCCATCCCGACCGAGGCCCAAGGGACGTGGATTTGGAAGGACCCCACCGAGCGGCTAAAGGGCCCCACCGAACTGTGGGGCCCCTCGTCGATACCGTCCCCTCCGGTCTACCCGGCGATGAGCCGGCCGGGTGCTCCGCCGGACGTGGTCCTGTGCGGACACCGGGCTGCGGCAGACGCGAGTCACGTCAGCAGATGCGGGACGACCAACGGCGGCCGTCGTCGGTCGACCGCCAGTCGGCCGAGTCCCGGGTGTCCGCGGTCAGTCCGACGGCGCTCGCGACGCCGAGGAGGAGCAGGAAGAGCAGTAGCAGCAAAGCAGTCATGGCGGCGCTCGCTTTCGCGTGGTTGATGTCGTTTTCGCCGCCGGTGCGCACCGGATGTAGACCAGTCTGCGGCCCGCCGCCCCAGGCGGACAGTGGCAGGAATGCCAGCACCCCTCGATTTCCTGCCACCTGCTGGGTTACCCTCCTCACATGCTCCGCTCGGTGGCCGTCGTCGCGCTCGACAACGTCGCCGCGTTCGAGCTCGGCGTCCTCGCCGAGGTCTTCGGCACCGATCGCACGGCCGACGGCTTCCCCGGCTACCGCTTCCACGTCTGCACGGACGATGGCCGGCCGGTCCGCAGCCGGTCCGGCTTCCTGGTCACCCCGCAAGCCGACCTGGCCCCGGTCGAGGACGCCGACCTGGTTGCGGTGCCGGCACACGCCGAGGGAGCGGCCATCCCGGAGCCGGTCCTGGCGGCGCTGCGCCGGGCCGCCGACCGGGGCGCCTGGGTGCTCAGCGTCTGCTCCGGCGCGTTCGTGCTGGGCGAGGCGGGGCTGCTCGACGGGCGGGACTGCACCACCCACTGGCGGCACGTCGACGAGCTGCAGCGGCGGTTCCCGGCCGCCCGGGTCCGGTGCAACTCCCTGTACGTGCAGGACGGGCGGCTGCTGACCAGCGCCGGCACCGCCGCCGGGATCGACGCCTGCCTGCACCTGGTCCGCCAGGAACACGGATCGGCGGCCGCCACCCGGCTGGCCCGTCGGATGGTCGTGCCGCCACACCGCGACGGCGGCCAGTCCCAGTACATCGAGGCGCCGATCCCGAAGGCGCCGGAGGCGCCCACCCTGGAGCCGGTGCTGGAGTGGCTGATGGGCCACCTCGACCGGGCGGTGACCGTGGACGAGCTGGCCGCCCGGGCCGGGATGGCGCCGCGTACCTTCGCCCGGCGGTTCCGTGCCGAGACCGGCACCACCCCGCACGACTGGCTGACCAACCAGCGGGTGCTGGTGGCCCGGCGGCTGCTGGAGGAGACCCGGCTGACCGTGGAGAGTGTCGCCGACCAGGCCGGCTTCGGCGACGCCGCCGCCCTGCGACACCACTTCACCCGCCGGGTGGGCACCACCCCGCACGCCTACCGGACCACCTTCCGGGAGCGGGCCGAGGCCTGATCACCAGCCCAGCATCGCCCCATCGATCCGGGACTCCGACCCTGCTACGTACCCGCCGGAGGGCGACCGCCAGATCGCCTGCCCGTACCCGAAGGCGGCCGGCCGGTCGGCGACCACCACCTCGTGCCCGCGGCCCCGGAGGCCGGCGACCAGGCCCGGGTCCAGCTCGGGCTCGACCAGCACGATCCGGCCGGCGTGCCAGTACCAGCGCGGGGTGTCCAGCGCGGCCTGCGGGTCGCGGCCGGCGTCGACGGTCGCCGAGACCAGCTGCACGTGCCCCTGCGGCTGCATGTGCCCACCCATCACGCCGAACGGGCCGACCGGAGCGCCGTCCCGGGTCAGGAAGCCCGGGATGATCGTGTGGTACGGCCGCTTCGCCGGCCCCACCGCGTTCGGATGGTCGGGGTCGAGCCGGAAGCCGAGGCCCCGGTTCTGCAACGCGAAGCCGTGGCCGGGCAGCACCACGTGCGAGCCGAAGGCCAGGTAGGTGGACTGGATCAGGCTGACCATCATGCCGCCGGAGTCCGCCGTGCAGAGATAGACCGTGCCGCCGCGTTCCGGTTCACCGGCCACCGGCTCGCCCGCTTGGTCGGTCACCAGCGCCCGGCGGGCCGCCGCGTACGCCGGATCGAGCAGGGCCTCCGCCGGCACCGGCGAACGCTCCGAGTCCGCGACGTACGCGTGCGCGTCGGCGAAGCCGAGCTTCGTCGCCTCGATCTGCCAGTGCAGCCGCTCCTCGGGCGACAGCGCGGCCAGGTCCACCCCGTCCAGGATCTGCAGCGCCAGCAGGGCCGCGATCCCCTGCCCGTTCGGCGGCAGCTCCCACACCTCGTGCCCGCGGTACCCGACGCGGACCGGGTCGACCCAGGTCGAGCCGTGCCGGGCCAGGTCGTCGCCGGTCAGGAAGCCGCCGGTACGGGCGGCGTGGGCGTCCAGCGCGGCGGCGATCCGGCCCCGGTAGAAGTCCTCCGCCCGGCTCTCGGCGATCCGGCGCAGCGTCCCGGCCGCGTCCGGGTTGCGCCACCGCGCACCCGGTTCGGGCGCCCGGCCGTCCACGGTGAACACCCGGTCGAACTCGGCGAACTCCGCCCCGCTCAGGCCGACGTGCCCGGCGACCCCGTAGGCCCAGGTGGCAGCGGTGCCGGCGGCGACCGGCAAGCCCCGCTCGGCGTACCCGATCGCGTCGGTGAACAGGTCGACGAAGGGCAGCGAGCCGAACCGCTCGTGCAGGTCCCGCCAGCCGGCGGGGGCGCCCGGCACGGTCACCGGCAGCCAGCCCCGGGCCGGCATCGCCGGCCCCGACGCCTGCGCCCCGCCCAGCGCCTCGACCGGCTCCGCGCCCCGCCGGTCGGTCGCGGCCAGCACGATCTCCCGGGTCAACGCGGCCGGGGAGCGCCCGGAGGCGTTCAACCCGTGCAGCCGCTCGCCGTCCCAGACGATCGCGAAGAGGTCGCCGCCGATGTCGTTCGACGGCGGCTGCACCACGGTCAGGGTGATCGCGGTGGCCAGCGCGGCGTCGACGGCGTTGCCGCCGCGCCGCAGCACGGCCAGGCCCGCGGCCGCCGCGAGCGGCTGGCTGGTCGCGACGGCACCGTTGGGGGCGAAGAGCGGCTGCCGGGGGTACGCCACCCCCATTGTCTACCGCCTTCGGCGGCTCCCGGCGACCCCCAGTTGTCCCGCCCGCGCACCTCCGATCACCGTCACCTCGGTGGGCTGGAGTGGGTCAGGTGGTCAGGCGGCCGTCGCGGCGGACCACCGGCAGCCCGCCGGGCAGATGCACGGCGCCCTGCCCGTGCCAGTCGGTGACCAGGGCGTCGAGGGCGGCGACGTGCCGGTGCGACAGGGCCGCCGGCGACGCGCCCAACTCCCGGGCCCAGGCGTGCAGCACCCGGGTGCGTATCGCTGCCGGCAGCGGGACCAGTGCCTCGACCGCAAGCCCGCCGGCGGCGGCCCGCACGTCGGCGAGCGCGAAGGTGGCCAGGGCGTCGAGGGCGGCGGTGTCGGCCGCGACCTGGCGGGCGGTCCGGGCGAGGTTGTCCACCACCCCGGGACCGAGCGCCGCGACCAGGGCCGGCAGCGCGTCGGCGCGGACCCGGGAGCGGGCGTACGCCGGGTCGGCGTTGTGGGGGTCGTCCCAGGGGGTCAGGCCGAGCGCGGCGCACGCCTTGCGGGTGTCCTCGCGGGCGATCTCGAGCAGCGGGCGCAGCAGCGGCACCCCGCCCAGCTCGCGGCGCTCCGGCATGCCGGCCAGGCCACGCGGACCGGCTCCCCGGGCGAGCGCGAGCAGCACGGTCTCGGCCTGGTCGTCGCGGGTGTGACCGAGCAGCACCCCGCTGGCGTCGTGCCGCCGGGCGGCATCGACCAGCGCCTCGTAGCGGGCCTCCCGGGCCGCCGCCTCCGGTCCACCAGGCCGCCCGGCGACCCGTACGGACACCGCCTCGACTGGTGCCAGGCCCTGCTCACGCGCCCAGCCGGCAACCACCTCGGCCCGCTCGGCCGAGCCCGGTTGCAGGCCGTGGTCGACGGTCACCAGGCCGGCGCGCCGGCCAAGGCGGCGCGCCACGAAGGCGGTCGCGGCGGCCAGCGCCAGCGAGTCGGCCCCGCCGGAGCAGGCCACCAGCACCGGCCCCGTCCCCGGCAGCCCGGTCAAGGCCCGCCGTACGGCGACCCGGACGGCGGCGACGGGCGGGGCGGGCCCGGCGGTTCGGGTCTCCGCTCGCGCCTGCGGGGCTCGCAGAACCGGCTCACTCCTCGCGCTCACCAGTGCCAGTCCTCGTTTCGCGACCGCTGGGCGGCCTCAGTCGGTGGCCGGGTTGGCGCGGGCCGGGCCGCCGTGCACCCGGGCCACCCAGGCGTCCGGGTCGCCCAGCTCGTCCAGCCGGGGCAGGGTCAGCGGCGAAGCGAAGATCTTGTTGAAGCCCGCCATGCCGACCCGGTCCACCACACCGTGCACGAACTTGCGGCCCTCGGCGTACTGGCGCATCTTGACCTCGATGCCGAGCAGCCGGCGGATCCCCTTCTCCAACGGGTTGCCGGCCTCCCGGCGGCGGTTGAACGCCGCCCGGATCGACTCGACGCTGGGAATCACCTGCGGGCCGACGCCGTCCATCACGAACTCGGCGTGCCCCTCCAGCAGGGTCATCAGCGCGGTGAGCCGGTCGAGCACGGCCCGCTGCGCCGGGGTCTGCACGAGGTCCAGCACGCTGGCCCGGCTGTCCGGGTCCTTCACCGCCTCGGAGAGGGTGGCGACCCCGCGCCGCAGCCGCTCCAGCAGGTGGTCGCCGCCCTGTGCGGCGTCCACGAACGCCTGCACCTCGCTGAGGAAGTACGCGCGCATCCACGGCACGGCGGTGAACTGGGTCCGGTGGGTCACCTCGTGCAGGCACACCCAGAGCCGGAAGTCCCGGGGGTCGGCCTGCAGCTTCCGCTCCACCTCGACGATGTTCGGCGCGACCAGCAGCAGCTGGCCCGGGTCGCCGGCGAAGACCTCGTACTGGCCGAGGACCCGGCCGGAGAGGTACGCCAGCACCGTGCCGGCCTGCACCCCGGTGAGCCGGGAGCCGATCGCCTCGGTCAGCGGCCCCGGCTGCTTGTCCCCGGAGACGCGGTTCACCAGCGGGGTGATCACCTCGCGCAGCCCGGCGATGTTGGCGGCCGCCCAGTCCCGGCGGTCCACCACGCGTACCGGCGGGTGGGTGACCTGGGCACGCAGGCCGGTGTAGTCGGCGACGTGCCCCGCGGCCTCCTCGGTCAGCCGTCGCAGCTCGCCGACCACGTCCGTGGCCTCTGCGTACGACACCCGGGGGCCCGACTTGCCCAGCGCCCCCGCGGTGGCGGCGGCCAGATCCCAGTCCACGAACTGCGCCATGAACCAACCGTACCCGCGCCGCGACACCCCCACCCCGGCTCGCGGCGGCCGGTCGACGCCGCTCGCCGGGCCGGGACGGGTCAGCGGCAGCCGCAGCCGGCCAGCGCGGAGCTGATCCGGTCGAGGGCCTCCCGGGTGTCGTCGAGACTGCCGGTCGTCCGGTCGGTGAGGACGGCGAAGGTGAGCAGCCGGCCGTCGGCGGTGGTGACCAGCCCGGCGATCGCGTTGACCCCGGTCAGCGTGCCGGTCTTGGCCCGGACCACGCCGGCTCCGGCCTTCGTCGCCGACTGCTGGTAGCGCCCGTCCAGGGTGCCGGACCAGCCGCCGACCGGCAGGCCGCCGAAGATCGCCGCCAGTTCCGGGTGGCTGCCGTTGCCGGCCAGGGTGATCAGGTCGGTGAGCAGGGACGGGCTGATCCGATTGGTCCGGGACAGCCCGCTGCCGTCGGCGAGGCTGATCTCGTCGGCCGGCAGTCCCAGTTCGCCGAGCGTCTGGTCGGTGGCGGCCGCGCCGCCGGCGAACGAGGCCGGCTTGCCCTTGGTCAGCGCCACCTGCCGGGCCAGGTACTCGGCGATGACGTTGTCACTGTCGCTGATCATGATGTCGACCAGCCGGATCATCGGCAGCGATTCGACCTTGCCCAGTTCGGTGCCGGGCGCGGGGGCCGCCCCGGCCGAGGCGCCGGAGGCGGCGGGCGCGCTGCCCGTCTTCACCTCGGCGGCGGCCCCGGAGAGCCCGAGCAGCTTCGCGAACTGCCGGCCGGCGGTCAGGTCCGGCTGGGGCACCCGCTCGGCGGCGCCGTGGGTGTCGTCGAAGTTCTTCCGGGCGGCCGCCGGGTCCTTGCGGCCGGCGTCGGTCGTCAGCGCGGTGATCGCCGCGCCGTAGCCGCCGGTGGGGATGTCGGAGTCCCAGCCGGGTTCGTACAACGGGCCGGAGAACAGGGACGAGTCGACGGTGACCTTCGTCGGTGCGGTGCCGCCCAGCGCCTTGCGTACCTGGGCGGCCAGGTCGTCGAGGCGGGCCGCGCCCGGGTAGAAGCCGTTCTTGTCCACGGCGAGGCTCGGGTCGCCGGCGCCGACGAGGACCACCTCGCCCGGGGCCGAGCCGACCACCGCCCTGGTGGGGATCCGATACGCCGGCCCCCGGGCGGCCAGCACGGCCACCCCGGTCGCCAGCTTGGTCACCGACGCGGGGACGGTCGGGTCGTCCTGCCCGCGGCCGTACAACTCCTGGCCGGTGGCGACGTCGGCCACCGACACGTTCACCCGCTCGCCGAGCGCGGCCGCCCGGACCAGCGGTTCGAGCGCGGCGCGCACCCCCTCGGGGGTCGGCAGCGGCGCGTTGGCGTCGGCGCCGGCGAGCACGGCCGGCGGGTCGGGCTCGGGCGGCTGGGCGCTCGGCGTGCCGTCCCCGCCCAACCAGCCGGCGACCGGGCCGGGGCGGACCACGACCAGCCCCACGGCAGCCAGGGCGACGATCAGCACGGCGGACAGCATCGCCAGCAGCCGGAACCGACCGCGCGGGGGTGGCGGGGGCGGGGGCGGGGCGGCGCCGACGGGCGGGACGGGTGGGCTCACCGGCATCCCGCCGGGCGCGTCGTGCGCCGGCCAGCTCACCGGGGCCGCGGGACCCGGGCCGGCCGGACCTGGGCCGTACCACCCCGGGTCGGGCCGGCCCACCGGGTCGGCGCCGTACTCCCGGCCGGAGGGGTGGTGTCCCTGCGGCTCAGCGCGGTACTCCCGGGGGCCGGCACCGTATCCCGGCGAATCGGTGCCGTAACCCTGCGGGCCGGTGCCGTACTCCTGCGGCCTGGTGCCGTACTCCCGGGGGGCGGCGCCGTACTCCCGGGAGCCGGTGCCGTGAACCTGCGGGTCGGCGCGGTACGCCCGGGGGTCGGCGCGGCCGACGGAGGCGGACCCGGTCGGGCGCCCCGGGACGCGCGGAGGATGCGCGTCGGGAATCGGTACGCGTCCGCTCGCACCGCCCGAACCGGAAGTGCCGGACCTGCGTCCGTCAACCCTCTCGGGGCGGTAGTGTGAATCTTCCCTCCCCACGACCCCCTCCTCCCCCGCTCGAAAGCGCCTTGGGTGACACTACTTCGGTCCGAACACTATGCGGCGGCCGGAGCCGGCGGGGGCCATTCTCCCGTCCGGGCGCGGCGGCACTGGTTTCCGTTAGCCAGCGTGGGCAAACGAGGGAGCGTGGAAGATGGATTTCGACGTCACGGTTGAGATCCCGAAGGGTCACCGCAACAAGTACGAGGTGGACCACGCGACAGGCCGGATCCGGCTGGACCGCACCCTCTTCACATCGACCCAGTACCCGGCCGACTACGGCTTCATCGAGGGCACGCTGGGCGAGGACGGCGACCCGCTGGACGCGCTGGTGCTGGTCCCCGAGCCGACCTTCCCGGGCTGCCTGATCCGCTGCCGCACCATCGGCATGTTCCGGATGACCGACGAGAAGGGCGGCGACGACAAGGTCCTCTGCGTCCCCTACGAGGACCCGCGCCAGGAGCACCTGCGGGACATCCACCACCTGGGCGAGTTCGACCGGCTGGAGATCCAGCACTTCTTCGAGGTGTACAAGGACCTGGAGCCCGGCAAGTCGGTCGAGGGCGCGACCTGGGTGGGCCGTACCGAGGCCGAGGCCGAGATCCATGCCTCGTTCCGGCGCGCCAAGGACGCCGAGGAACGCGGCGAGCACTGATCTTCGACGTCGACGGGCCCGGGTCGCTCCGTGGAGCGGCCCGGGCCCGCGCGTGTGTTCAACCCAGCAGCCCGCGGGCCCGGTCGTAGAGGTCCAGCACCGCACAGGCCACCGGCACCACGGAGACCACCAGCGCGGTGTCGGCCAGGTCGGCCAGCCGGCCGAGGTACGGGGACACCGGCCGCCGGGCGTCCGTGGCACCGGTGGTGACGGCGAGCAGCGCCAGGGCGAACCCGCCGACGGCCAGGACCAGCCGGCCGCCCGGCCCGGTGTGGCCGACGAGTACCGCGCCCAGCAGTGCGCACCCGGCCAGCCCGGCGGCCACGGCGGGCACCCGGTGACGGACCGCCACGAAGAGCCGGGAGCGCAGCAGCAGCACCGCACAGCCGACCGCCGCCAGCAGCCGGCCGGCCCAGCCGCCGGTCGTGGCCAGCACCGCCGTGGCGGCGACCGCCAGCAGCGCGTGCCCGAGCAGCATCCCCGTCAGCATCTCCTCGGTCCGGGCCACCGCCGCGTGTACCCGCCCCCGGTCCGGCAGGTCGCGGACGCCGTCGGGGCCGCCGGCCGGGGTGCTGGCGGGCAGGGTGATCGGCGGCAGCGGCACCTTGCCGAGCCGGATGGCCAGCAGCGGCAGCCCGCCCAGCGCGAAGATCAGCACGCAGAGCAGCACCGCGGCGGTGCCTGCCGGGTCGAGGAGGAGCCCGCCGAGGGCGGCGAGCCCGCCGGCCGCCCCAGCGGTGGCGCCGGCCACGAAGATCCGGGACCGGCTCGCCACCCCGAGCAGGCCGAGCACCGACACCAGCAGCAGCGCCACCGAGCCGGTCAGCAGTTCGGGCGCGCCGACCCAGGGCAGCGGCCCGAACGGGCCGACCGGGTCGCCGGAGCCGACCGCGAGGGTGCCGGCCGCGGCGGCGTACGGCAGGGCGTACCCGCCGAGGGTGGCGCCGGCCGTCCCGTCCCCGTATGCCCGGGAGGCGACGGTGGCGGCGAGCACGAGGAGCAGGGCCACCCCGGTGGCGACCGGCCAGCCGGTCCGGTGCCCGGGCCCGGCGGCCAGTACGGCGAGCAGCCCCACGGCGAGTGGCACGCCCGCCCCGACCAGGGTGGCGGTCCGGCTGGCCGCCGGCGACCAGGCGGCGCCCCGGCGCCGGGCCCCGTCGGCGATCGCCTCGACCACGTCGTCGTACTCCAGCTCGGGCCACTGGGCGTGGGCGGGTACGAGGTGCAGGACCTCGCCGTCGCGTACGCCCTGCGGTAGCAACGCCTGCGCGGTGGTGAGCACCGCGCCGTCGGTGCGCCGCAGTACCCAGCCGCCGTGCCGTTCGCCGTCGTCGGCGAGCCCTTCCCCGGCGTGCCGGAGCACCTCGGGCAGCAGCTCGGCCAGGGGAACCTGCTCCGGCAGGGCCACGTCCACCCGCCGCTGCGGGGCGCTGATCGTGACCCGGGCCAGCCCGGTCGTCATGGATGTCTCTCCATATCAGGCGGAAACGGTGGCTGACGGACGACAGGACTTTACCTACCATGAGCCAGGCTCGGGTTACCGAGAGCCACATTTGGGAGGACGAGTGTCCACTGTCGTCATCAAGCGGCCGCCGCGTCGCCCGGCCCCGGAGATCCCGGCCGGCGAGCTGCCCGTCGAGGCACCGCCGGAGATACCGGTCGGCACCGGCGGGCGCTGGCAGCAGGCGCTGATGGTGCTGCCCATGCTCGGCGGCACGGTGGCGATGGCGATGATGTTCGGCCGGGGCGGCGGGGCCTACTCGTACGTGGTGGGCGGCATGTTCGGGCTCTCCTCGCTGGCCATGCTGGTCACCTCGTGGGGCAGCGCGGGCCCGAAGAAGTCGGAGATGATGGCCGCCCGTCGGGAGTACCTGCGCCACCTGGCCACCCTGCGCCGCCGGGTACGGGAGACGGCCGGGGCACAGCGGGCCGGGCTCTACTACCGGCACCCCGACCCGGGACGGCTCTGGTCGACGGTGGAGAGTCACCGGGTGTGGGAGCGCCGGCCGGGCGACCCGGACTTCGCCGTGGTCCGGGTGGGCGTCGGGCCGCAGACCCTGGCCACCCCGCTGGCCCCGCCGATCACCCGGCCGCTGGAGGAACTGGAGCCGATGACCGCGGGAGCGCTGCGGCGCTTCCTCGACGCGTACTCGGTGGTGCCGGAACTGCCGGTGGCGCTCTCGCTGCGCAGCTTCGCCCGGGTCTTCCTGCGCGGGCCGAGCGGGCGGCAACTCCAGCACGGCGCGTCGGACGCCGCGCGGCGACCTGGAGCCGTCGTGCGACCCGGCACCGGCTCGCCGGCCGCGCAGGCGCTGGCCCGGGCCGTGCTCACCCAGCTCGCCGTCTTCCACGCCCCCGACGAGCTGCTGATCGCGGTCTGCGCCGGTCCGGAGCGGCGCTCGCTCTGGGAGTGGGTCAAGTGGCTGCCGCACGTCCACCACCCCAGCCGCACCGACGCGCTCGGCCCGGTCCGGCTGGTCACCACCTCCGCCGCCGAACTGGAACGGCTCCTCGACGAGGTGCTGGCCAGCCGGTCCCGGTTCAGCCCGGCCGGACCGGCCACGGACGGCCCGCACGTGGTGGTGGTGCTCGACGGGGGCGACCTGACCGGGGCCACCGACCTGGTCGGCGACGGCGGCATCGACGCGGTCACCGTGCTCGACCTGGACACCCCGCCGCCCCGCCTGCTCGACCGGTACGCCCTCCTGCTCGACCTGGCCGACGGCCGGCTGTGTTCGCATTCCGTCGAGGGTCCCGCCGAGGTGGGCACCGCCGACGCGCTGGACGTCGCCGACGCCGAGGCGGTCGCCCGCCGGCTCGCCCCGCTGCGCCTCGCCGGCACGGTACGCGGATCCGACGCGCCGCCCGGCGCCGAGCCGGGCCTGCCCGAACTGCTCGGCACCGGCGCGCCGGAGAGCTTCACCGCCGAGCAGGGCTGGGCACCCCGGGCCGCCCGGGACCGGCTGCGGGTGCCGATCGGGGTGGGCGCCGACGGCGGCGCGATCGAGCTGGACCTCAAGGAGTCGGCGCAGGACGGCATGGGCCCGCACGGCCTGCTCATCGGCGCCACCGGCTCCGGCAAGTCGGAGCTGCTCCGTACCCTGGTGCTGGGGTTGGCCGCCACGCACAGCTCGGAGCAGCTCAACTTCGTCCTGGTCGACTTCAAGGGCGGCGCGACCTTCGCGCCGTTCGAGCGGCTGCCGCACACCGCCGCGGTGATCACCAACCTGGCGGACGCGCTGCCCCTGGTCGACCGGATGGTCGACGCGATCAACGGCGAGCTGATGCGCCGGCAGGAGTTGTTGCGCCGGGCCGGCAACTTCGCCAGCCTGCGCGACTACGAGCGGGCCCGGGCCGCCGGAACCCCGCTCGCCCCGCTGCCGTCGCTGCTGCTGATCTGCGACGAGTTCTCCGAGCTGCTCTCCGCCAAGCCGGACTTCATCGACCTGTTCGTCCAGATCGGCCGGGTGGGCCGGTCGCTCGGCGTGCACCTGCTGCTGGCCTCGCAGCGGCTGGAGGAGGGACGGCTGCGCGGGCTCGACACCCACCTGTCGTACCGGATCGGGTTGCGGACCTTTTCCGCGCTGGAGTCACGGACGGTGCTGGGGGTTCCGGACGCGTACGAGCTGCCCCGCACTCCCGGGCACGGCTACCTGCGCGCCGGCACCGACGCGCTGGTCCGGTTCAAGGCCGCGTACGTCTCCGGCCCGGTACGCCGCCGGGGCGGCCCAGCGGGCGGGGACGGCGTGGGTCCGGCCCGGCTGCTCACCTTCTCCACGCATCTCGTGCCGGTGCCCGAGCCGGCCGCCCCGGCCGTGCTCCCCGCCGTGGAGGAGGCCACGGAGACCCTGCTCGACCTGCTGGTCGGACGGCTCGCCGGCCAGGGGCCGCCGGCGCACCAGGTGTGGCTGCCGCCGCTGGACTCCTCCCCGGCCCTCGACGAGCTGCTCGGCCCGGTCGGGGCCGACCCGGTGCGCGGGCTCACCGTCGGCAACCCGGAGCTGCACGGTGCCCTCCAGGTGCCGGTGGCCCTGGTGGACAAGCCGTTCGAGCAGCGCCGGGACCTGTTCTGGTTGGCCCTGGACGGGGCGGCCGGCCACGTGGCCGTGGTCGGCACCACGGGCAGCGGCCGGTCCACCGCGCTGCGGGCGCTGATCTGCGCGCTGGCGCTCACCCACACCCCGGCCGAGGCGCAGGTCTACTGCCTGGACTTCGGCGGCGGGACGCTCGGCGCGCTGCGCGGCCTGCCGCACGTCGGCGGGGTGAGCGGGCGAACCGACGACACCGCCGTACGCCGGACCGTCGGGGAGATCGTCACCCTGCTGGCCGAGCGGGAGCGGCGCTTCACCGAGGCGGGCGTGGAGTCGATGGCGGCCTGGCGTCGGCGGCGGGCCGCGGCACTGGCTGGCGGGCAGCCCGGCACCGACCCGTTCGGCGACGTGTTCCTGGTGATCGACGGCTGGAACACCCTGCGCAGCGACTACGAGGACCTGGAACCGCTGGTCACCGAGCTGGCCACCCGGGGCCTCGGGTACGGGGTGCACGTGGTGGCCTCCGCCCTGCGCTGGTCGGACTTCCGGCCGGCGATCCGGGACCTCTTCGGCTCCCGGGTGGAGTTGCGCCTCGGCGACCCGGCCGACTCGGTGCTGGTCAAGCGGCCGGTCGCGGCGACCGTGCCGGAGAAGCGGCCGGGACGCGGGATCACCGCCGCCGGGCTGCACTTCCTCACCGCCGAGCCCCGGGTCACCGGGCTGGGCACGGAGACCACCGACCTGGTCAAGGCGGTCGCCGGGGCATGGGCCGGGCCGGCGGCGCCCCGGGTGCGGTTGCTCCCGCCGGTGCTCCCGTACGCCGAGCTGGACCAGAGCGCGACCAGTGGGCTGGCCTTCCCGATCGGGGTGGCCGAGGCGGACCTGCGCCCGGTGGTGCTGGACTTCGCCACCGAGCCGAACTTCGTGGTCTTCGGCGACGCCGAGTGCGGCAAGTCGTCGTTCCTGCGCGCGCTGGCCACCTCGATCATCACCCGGTTCACGCCCGAGCAGGCCCGGGTGATCCTGGTGGACTACCGGCGCAGCCTGATGGGCACGATCGAGACGCCGCACCTGATCGGGTACGGCACGGCCGCGCCGCACACCACCGAGCTGATCGAATCGGCGGCCAGCTACCTCCAGGGGCGGCGGCCGGGACCCGAGGTCACCCCGGCGGAGTTGCGCAACCGGTCATGGTGGACCGGGCCGGAGCTGTTCGTGCTGGTGGACGACTACGACCTGGTGGCCGGCGGGCCGACCAACCCGCTGCGCACGCTGGAGGAGCATCTGCCGCAGGCCCGGGACGTCGGGCTGCACCTGGTGCTCGCCCGCCGCTCCGGCGGGGCCGGCCGGACCTCGTACGAGCCCATCATCCAGCGGCTGCGGGAACTCTCCACACCCGGCCTGGTGATGTCCGGTGGGCCGGAGGAGGGGGCGCTCGTCGGCCAGGTGAAGGCGGGTCCGCTGCCGCCCGGCCGGGGCCGCCTGGTCACCCGCCGGGAGGGCGTACGCCTGGTGCAACTGGCCCACCTACCGCCGGGTTGAACCTTCGCAGACCTGCGTCGGGTCGGATAGCAGACCCGGTAATCTCCGAGCAGCATGTTTCGATCGCGATGAAATGGTTGGGGAACGTGACCAGGGATCGGCAGGGAGGTTCGAGCGCCACGCGGCGTTCCGCCGGTCGTGCGTTGCTCGGCGCCGTGGCCGCCGCCGCCACTGTGGCCGGTCCGCTGGCTCCGCCCGCACACGCGGCCCCGCTCACGCCCGTCGCCTCAACTCGCTCGGTCGCCACCACGCCGGTCCGGCTGGTCCCGGTGGACACGACCGCACGGACGGACCAGGCCCGCGAGGAGCAGTGGCAGCTCGAGGCGCTCGGGGCGAAGACCGCATGGCGTACGTCGACCGGGCGTGGCGTGTTGGTCGCGGTGATCGATTCCGGGGTGGACGGTTCCCACCCGGATCTGGCCGGCCAGGTGCTTCCCGGCATCGACCTGGTCTCCTCCGACGGCGCCGACGGGCCGGACCCGGTGGGGCACGGCACCACGGTCGCCGGCCTGATCGCCGGGCGTGCCGACGACGACCGCGGGGTGGTCGGCCTGGCGCCGGACGCCCGGATCCTGCCGGTCCGGGTGCTCGACCAGGAGAACCGCTACAGCGACGCGCTGGTCGTCGCCAAAGGGGTGCGCTGGGCGGTCGACAACGGCGCCCGCGTGATCAACCTGTCCCTCGGCGGCAACGGGGACAGCCCGGCGTTGGCCGCGGCCCTCGACTACGCCTTCGCGCGGGACGTGGTGGTGGTGGCCTGCACCGGCAACCTCGCCACCTCGACCAGCACCAAGGTCTGGTACCCGGCCCGCGAGCCGGGGGTGATCGCCGTCGCCGGCCTGGAACGCGACGCCGAGCACCTCTGGCCCGGCTCCATCACCGGTCCGGAGACCGTGCTCACCGCGCCGGCGACCGAGCTGTTCGGAGCCCGCCCTCAGGGCGGGTACTGGCGGGTGCAG
Source organism: Micromonospora sp. NPDC093277 (assembly GCF_044765245.1). Classification (NCBI taxonomy): domain Bacteria; kingdom Bacillati; phylum Actinomycetota; class Actinomycetes; order Micromonosporales; family Micromonosporaceae; genus Micromonospora; species Micromonospora sp. NPDC093277. Next base: position 82,333 of record NZ_JBIWJO010000013.1, on the reverse strand, counting down.
GGAACCAGCTTCGCGGCTCCGCTGGTCGCCGCGACGGCCGCCCTTGTCCGGGCCCGCTACCCGCGGATGTCCGCCGGGGATGTCATCAACCGGATGACCAGCACCGCACGTGACCTCGGTCCCGCCGGCCGCGACGACCGGTACGGCTTCGGGATGGTGGATCCGGTGGCCGCGCTGACCGCCGACGTGCCGTCGGTGGGGCGTAACCAGCTCGACGACAACGACTCCCCCGGCGTGGTGGGCTTCGGTCCGGCGCCCGGCTCGGCCCGGGCCGCCGCGGACACCGCCGGTGCGGGGGCCGATCCGTTCACCCTCGCCGCCCCGAAGCAGCCCACCCGCTGGTCGGCCCGTCCGGCCGGCCAGGCCGCCGACCCGGCGCCGGAGCGGCTCTGGGCCGGCCTCGCCCTCCTCGTCACCCTGCTCACCGGCGCCGCGTTGCTGGCCCGCAGGGTCCGGCAGGCTCGCCGCTGACGAGTGGTCTTCTGGGTGGCGATCAGCGGATGAACCGGCCGGGCACGGGCGGTCGGCTGTCCGCGGGCGACCGATCCCACAGCGACCGACTCGACCGGCACCCTTCGCCGGGCCGGCGGCGCACCCTCGCCGCCACGGGGGCGTTCCTGCCGCTGGCGCCGTTCATCCTGCTGGCGCTGCTGGTGCGGGCCACCTGGCCGCCGCTGTTCCGGTTGGACATCGCGGTGACCGGCGCGCTGCACCGGTATGCGCTCGACCACCCGGCCTGGGTACGCCTGATGGGTGGCTGGACCAACGTCTTCGCGCCCGGCCCGCTGCGGATCGCCACCGGCGCGGTGGCGGCCTGGCTGCTGCTCCGCCAAGCCCCGCGACCGGCCCTCGTCCGGTCCGGAGCACCGTCCAGGGGCGCGAAGGCCGAATTGTGGGCGCCAGCGTTGTGGGTGGCCACCACGATGGCCGGCGGCGGACTGCTCGGCGTACTGATCAAGCTGCTGGTCGGCCGGCACCGGCCGGAGCTGCTCAACCCGGTGGCCCGGGCGTCCGGGCTCTCCTTCCCGTCCGGGCACGCGCTGAACGCCACCCTGGCCGCCGGGGTCGTGTTGCTGGTGTTCCTGCCGTTCACCCGCGACCGGTGGCCGCTGCGCTGGGCGCTCTGGACCGTGGCCGTGCTGGTCGCGGTGGTGACCGGGTTCAGCCGGATCGCGCTGGGTGTGCACTGGACCAGTGACGTGGTCGGCGGGTGGCTGCTCGGCCTGGCGGTGCTCGCCGCGACGACGGCCGCCTTCCGCACCTGGCGGACCCGGGCCGGCCACCGGCCGGCGAGTGTGGTCCGGGAGGGCATCGAGCCGGAGCTGGCCGAGCCGGGGCCGGAAGGCACGCCGAGGTAACCCGATCCGGCCGGGGTCCGGTCCCGGTCGATCGTCGGCCCGCCGCCCGGCCGCCGGGAGGCGCCCCGGCCGCTCAGGTGCAGTCGCCGGTGCCGACCGCCCGGGTACGCTCGGCGCCGGCCAGAGCCACCGGCCGGGCCTCGGCGGCGGTCACCGCGAAGCCGGTGTTCGGGTCGTCGGCCGCCGCCGCGAAGATCACCCCGAGCACCAGCCCGTTCGCGGAGACCAGTGGGCCGCCCGAGTTGCCGCTGCGGACCAGCGCCCGGATCGTGTAGATCTCCCGGGTCACGTCCTTCGCGGCGTAGATGTCCGGCCCGGTGATCCGGTCGACGTCGCGGATCCGGGCCGGGCGGGCGTCGTACGGGCCGTCGAGGGGGAAGCCCAGCACGATGGCGTCCGCCCCGGAGCCGGCCGCGCCGGCCGCGAAGCGCAGGGACGGCCCGGGCAGCCCCGGCACGTGCAGCACGGCCAGGTCCCGCTGCGGGTCGTAGACGACCACGTCGCCGTCGTACCGCTCGCCGCGCAGCTCCACCGCCACCGAACGGGTGCCCGCCACCACGTGCGCGTTGGTCATCACCCGGTCGTCGGCGTACACGAAGCCGGAGCCCTCGATGCGGCGGGCGCAGCTGGGCGCGGAGCCCAGCACCTTCACCACCGACCGCTGGCTGTTCGCCACCACCTGGGAACCGACCAGCGTCGGGTCGGGCGGGGAGACCTGGCGGGCGCGGGTCGGCGAGAGTTTGCCGAAGACGTCCGGGAAGCCGTTGGTGTCGACCGTGTCCCGCAGTGCCGTGGAGAGCTGCTGTGCCTTGTCCGGCAGGATCCGGTCGATCACGGTGAGCAGGGCGCTGTTGCGCACCGAGGAGGCCACCCAGGGCACCGACGAAGAGCCCAGCGGCACCGCCACCAGCCAGACCACCAGCATGACCGCCACGGCCGAGACGATCGCGCCACCGATGTCGTCGAGCCGCCTGAGCAGCTCGTTGGTGATGGTCTGGCGCAGGTGGGAGCCGATCCAGCCGGCCAGGGCCTGCCCCAGCACAGCCAGCCCGAAGATCGCCACCAGGGAGATCAGCACCCGGACCCCGCTGTCAGTGAACTGCCGGGCGATGAGCGGACCGACCTGGAGGCCGACCAGCACACCAAGGAAGAACCCGGAGAGCGACAGCGCCCCGATGGCGAAACCCTGTCGGTATCCGCTGATCGCGAACACGAGCACGAGCAGGAGCAGTACGAGATCCACGGCGGACACCCGTCAAGGGTACGGGCCCCGGGCACGGGCGTGGCCCATCGCTCGCGGAACGTGACCGTCAGGTCAGCGTACGGGGCTCTCGTCGACCGCGTCGGTGCCGGCCGAGGGTGCCGGCGCGGCCCCGGCCGGCGGCAGCTCCACCACCCGGGAGCGCGGCCACGGGCGGGCCCAGTCACCCATCTCAAGCAGCGTGTTGAGCACCCCGGCGGTGAAGCCCCAGACCAGCATGCCGCGTACCGAGAAGGCCGGGCCGATCCAGCCGCTCGGGTGGCGTACCCGCATCCGGTTCTCCGGGTCGACCAGCTCGCTGACGGGCAGCCGGGCGACGTGCGCCACCTCGGCCGGTTCGCACGGATGTACCGGGTGCGGGGCGTGCCACCAGGCGAGCACCGGGGTGACCACGAAGTCGCTGACCGGGATCCACAGCTTCGGCAGCTCGGCGAGCACGGTGACGCTGGCCGGGTCGAGTCCGACCTCCTCGTTCGCCTCCCGCAGCGCGGTGGCGCTGGCGTCGGTGTCCTCCGGATCGGCCGCGCCACCGGGAAAGGCCGGCTGCCCGGCGTGGTTGCGCAGCGTGGCGGCACGTTGCAGGAGCAGCACGTCCAGGCCGGCTCCCGGCTGCTCACCGAGCAGCACCAGCACGGCGCTCTCCCGGCCACCGCTTTCCGGGGTGGTCAGCCGGGTGAAGTCCTCGGCGCGGGCGGTGCCGAGCCGGCCAAGCAGCGGGTCCAGCCACGCCGGGGGCTGCCGGGTCATGATCCCTGCTCCGTCCGGGGCACTGCATATCCGGTCACGACCGCACCTCCACGCCGAGGTGCTCGCGGACCAACTCGGCGAGGCGGGCGTCGTCCAGCGCGCCGGTCGAGTCGGTGTGCCGGATCCGCCCGTCCGCGTCGACGAGCACGGTCAGCGGGAACGCCTTGCGTTCCAGCGCCCGCTCGAACGCGTCGCCCTGGTCCACCAGCATGGGGAAGCGGACGCCGAAGTCCTCGCCGATGGACTGCGCCGCGCCGCGGCTGTCCTGGCTGTTCACCCCGATCACCTGGAGCCGGCCGGCGGCCCGCTCGCTGAGCCGTTGGAAGGCGGGCAGTTCCTTGCGGCAGGGCGGACACCAGGACGCCCAGACATTGATCACCGCGGGGCCCTGCACGTCGCGCAACAACACCGGGGCACCCCCGGTGAAGCAGGCGAGGGTCAACTCGGGCAACGGATCACCCTGCTTGCCGCTCGGCACCGGGGTCGCCGAGGCCGGCGGGGTGGTCAGCGTGGCGCAGTCGGCGAACGGCGAGGGACGCTCCGCCCGGGTCGCCGCCGCCCGGCCCGCCGGCCGCTCCTCGCTGGTGGTGCAGCCGGCGACCGCCAGCAGCAGCGGGACGAGCAGGTACGCGAGGCGGTTCACGGCACCTCCGCCGCGACCGCCTGCTGCGGCACCAGCTCCGGGTCGATGCCGACCGCCTCGGCGAGATCCCGGGCGCGCGGCCCCTTGAGCAGCTTGACCGCGACCGTCGGATCGGTCGGCCCGGTGCCGTACGACGGGCAGAGCTTCACCAGCGTGCAGGCGCCGCAGGCGGGCTTACGGGCGTGGCAGACCCGCCGCCCGTGGAAGATGACCCGGTGCGACAGCATCGTCCAGTCGCGCTTCGGATACAGCGCGCCGATGGCGTGCTCGATCTTGACCGGGTCGGTCTCGGCGGTCAGCTTCCACCGGGCCACCAGCCGCTGGAAGTGGGTGTCGACGGTGATGCCGGGGACTCCGAAGGCGTTGCCGAGGATCACGTTGGCGGTCTTGCGGCCGATGCCGGGCAGCGTGACCAGGTCGGCCAGCCGGCCCGGGACCTCGCCGGCGTACCGCTCGCAGAGCGCGCGGCCGAGGTTGATCAGCGAGCTGGTCTTGTTCCGGTAGAACCCGGTCGGCCGGATCAGCTCCTCCAGCTCGGTGCGGTCCGCCCCCGCGTAGTCGGCGGCGGTGCGGTAGCGGGCGAAGAGCTTCGTGGTGACCTCGTTGACCTTCTTGTCGGTGCACTGCGCCGACAGGATCGTGGCGACCGCCAGCTCCAACGCGTTGGAGTGGTCGAGTTCACAATGCGCGTCGGGATGGGTCTCGGCAAGCGCCCGGCCGATCCGCCGGGCGCGCCGGGTACGGCCGAGGTCGGTCTCGCGGGAACTCGTGGTCACGCCGGCCAGCCTACGTCGCCGGTACGACCTCCCGGCGTGGCCCACGCGCGGGATGGGGCCTGCTACGCGCCCGGCGCCGTGATCCGGCCGTCGGTGTCGAGCCGGGCGCCGGTCTTCGGGAAGTCCGCCTGGCTCATCTGCCGGACCAGCCCGAGGCCGCGCTGCTGCCGGTCGATCGCCGGCCGCCCCACGCCGTTCATCACCGTCGAGGTGAACTCGCCCTCGACGAAGCTGCCGTCCGCCGCGAGCGAGACCTTCAGCACGCCGCCCCAACCGAGCCGGCCGGCGCTGTTCAGCGACTTCCCGCCACCGGCGAAGTTGCCCAGGCTGTACGCGATCAGGCGCCCCTTGTAGAACTCCATGCCGCGCAGCACGTGCGGGCTGTGCCCGATGACCAGGTCGGCGCCCGCGTCGATCACCGCGTGCGAGAAGCGGAGCGGGTCGCCCCGGTTCTCCCCGGCGTAGATCTCGGTACCCGGCTTGACGTGCGTCTTGTCGATGCCCTCGGCCCCCATGTGCACCTGCACCACGACCAGGTCGGCCTGCTCGGCGGCCCGGGCGACCACCTTCTTGGCCGCCCCGATGTCGGTGAGGCTGTTCGACCAGGCGTAACCCGAGAAGCCCAGCACCGCGACCCGCACGCCCTTCACCTCGACCACGGTGATCTCGTCGGGCGCACCGGTGTGCTTGAGTCCGTGTTCCTCCAACGCGGCCTGGGTGTTCTTGTAGCCCTGCGGGCCGTAGTCGTAACCGTGGTTGTTGGCCTGGTTGAGCAGCTCGAACCCGGCGTCGCGCAGGTGCGCCGCGTAGCTGGGGGGCGCCCGGAACTGGTAGCAGTCCGTCGCGTCGGCCCCGCACTTGCCGGTGCCGGTGTCCTCGGTGAGCGGCTCCTCCAGGTTGCCCATCACCAGGTCGCCCTTGAGCGCGGCCTTGACGTCGTCGAAGAAGCCCTTCCCCCCGTTGGCCGGCAGCCGGGACGGGGCGTTGCCCATGATCACATCGCCGGTCGCGGTCAACGAGACGGACTGCGGGGACCTGGCGGGCTGGGTGGCGTCGACGGGGACCGCCGAGCCGCTCGGCGCGCCTCCGTCGCTCGCCTGCCAGACCGGCCCGCTAGCGCCGGCGTCGCTGCAACCGGCGACGAGCAGTGCGAACAGCAGTATGCCGAGGGCGGCGGCCCGGCGACGCCGGGCACGGAACGGGGAGGGGGCGGGAGCGTACATCGTCCGCGACGGTACCGTGTGGGAATCAGCCTGGCGATGGCCGATCGGTCGAAAAAGGCGGCCGGTCGAGCGTGGACCGCCGGCTCGGCCCGCCCCGGCGGCCAACTCAGCCCGCCTGCCGGTCGGACCAGGGGACGACCGCACCGACGCCACCGGCCCGGACGGCCGCGTGCACGGCCCGGGCCAGCGGCGCGCCCCAGGTCGACCGGGGGCCGCCGTACGCGGCGGGCTCGCCGTCGGCCGGGCAGAGCACGGTGACGGCGTCGGTGGGCGTGCCGGTGGCCGCCAGCCCCAGCTCCCAGATCGCCTGCGCCTTCGCCTCGGTGGCCGTCGCCACCGCGTTGACCAGGGCGGCCTCGCCGAGCCGGGCCGGGACGTACACCACGATGTTGACCGTGCCGACCCGCTGGGCCGGGGTCGCGGGCTCGGGCGCGGCGGCCCAGACCGGGGTGCCGAGCCCGACCGTCGCCCAGACCCGCACGCCGGTGTCGGCCCGTGCCACCACCTCGGCCACGTCGACCCCGGTCAGCAGCCCCACCCCGGGTCCGGCCAGGCCCAGGCCGTCGGCCAGCTCGGCCAGGTGGTCCGCCGGGTCGTCCCGGTCGTACGACATCGGCACGGTCGCGTTGACCACCCACCGGCGTACGCCGATCCCGCCGCCGAGCGGGGCGGTGCCGACCGCCAGCAGCGGCTCGTCGGCCCGCCAGGCCAGCAATGGGATGTTCCATCCGTCCTCGTCACGGGTGGTCAGGAATGGCTCGCGCAGCACGTCCCAGAGCCTACGTTCCAAGGGGTGCACCTCTGATTCCTGCTCACGTGCGCCTAGACTGGCTGCGCGCGAGGGATCAGCGGACGGCGGACCCGGCCGACGGACGGCACGCGCAGGCGGAGGTGCGCGATGGACGAGGTACTGGCCCGCAGCGGGATCTTCCAGGGTGTCGACCCGGAGGCTGCCGAGGCGCTCGCCAAGGAGATGGAGACGATCGAGGTCCGCAAGGGCGAGGTCGTCTTCAACGAGGGCGAGCCTGGTGACAGCCTCTACATCCTCCTGACCGGCAAGATCAAGGTGGGTCGCCGCGCGGCGGACGGCCGGCAGAACCTGATCGCCGTGATGGGCCCGTCGGACATGGTCGGCGAGCTGTCGCTCTTCGACCCCGGCCCGCGTACGGCGACGGCCACCGCGGTGACCGACACCCGGCTGGTGCGGCTGCGCAAGCAGGCGCTGCGGCCGTGGCTGAACAACCGGCCGGAGATCGCCGAGCAGCTGCTGCGGGTGCTCGCCCGCCGGCTGCGCCGCACCAACGACTCGTTGGCCGACCTGATCTTCACGGACGTGCCGGGCCGGGTCGCCAAGAACCTGCTCCAGATGGCCGGCCGGTTCGGCACCCGCGACGGTGGCGTGCTGCGGGTGACCCACGACCTGACCCAGGAAGAGATCGCCCAGCTGGTCGGCGCCTCCCGGGAGACCGTCAACAAGGCCCTGGCGGATTTCGCCTCGCGCGGCTGGCTGCGGCTGGACGGCAAGAGCATCATCATCCTCGACCCGGAGCGCCTGGCCCGCCGCGCCCGCGTCTGACCTCCGCACCCGACCACCCCGGCATGGGTGTCCCGGTCGGTGGGGCCGGGCACCCAGCCGGATCGGTCTGCCCGTCGCAGAATCGCTGGACCGGACCGATCGGATCGAGGGACGCTCGGGCGATGCTCGAACGTGTCGCGGTGCTCTCCGACATTCACGGCGTACTGCCTGCGCTGGAGGCCGTCCTGGCCGAACCGGACGTGGCCGCCGCCGACCTGATCGTGCTCACCGGTGACCTCGCCGCCGGTCCACAGCCGGTCGAGGTGCTGGACCTGCTCGCCGAACTCGGCGACCGGGCCCGCTGGGTACGCGGCAACGCCGACCGCGAACTGGTCGAGGCACGGGCCGGACGGGTCAGCCCGGTCGAGGTCTCGAACTGGGCCGCCGCGCAGCTCCGGGACGACCAGGTGGCCCGGCTGGCCACGCTGCCACTGACCGTCACCCTGCCGGTGGCCGGCCTCGGCGACGTGCTCTTCTGCCATGCCACGCCCCGGAACGACGAGGAGGTCGTGCTGGTCGACTCCCGGCTCGACCGCTGGGCCGAGGTGTTCACCGGCCTGCCGACCGAGGTCGGCACGGTGGTCTGCGGGCACACCCACATGCCGTTCACCCGACTCGTCGACCGCCGCCTGGTGATCAACCCGGGCAGTGTCGGCATGCCGTACGGCGGGGCGGGTGCCTGGTGGGCGCTGCTCGGTCCGGGCGTGGAACTGCGCCGGACCCGGTACGACGTGGCCGCCGCCTGCGCCCGGGTGTCGTCCGAGTCGGCGTTCCCGGACGCCGCCGCCTGGGCCGACGAGTACCTGCGCTCCCGCAACTCGGACGCGGACGCGCTCGTGGCCTTCGGCCCGCGTGACGGCCGCTGACACCGTCGGCGGCGGCAGCGACGGAAGGCCCGCCGAGTTCGGCTGACCGGTCCGGGGTGCGGCGGGTGCCCGATCACCCGCCGCACCCCGGGGGTCGGTCGAGGAGTCCTCGACCCCCGCCACTCTAGGGAGCAACGCCAACGAAGGGCACCCGCCGAACGCGGATCAATGCGACAAATTGCCGACTGATGTAACGAAAATTTCTCGCTCGACGCTTTTAGCGCCGCCGCGCGGGACCGAAGCAGCCGGCTATTCGACGCCGACGAACCAGGAGGGCGCCGGGGCGGTGCCAGCACCCTCAAGGTCGGGGACGTACGCGTCGGCCACCTGCCAGCCGCTGTCGCCCTCGGCCAGCAGCAGGAACCCGTCGATCTCGCTGGCCGGGGCACCGATCCCCCACACCTCACCAAGGTCCACGGTGGCCTTCTTCAATCCGCAGACGCCGCGCGGGTCCGGTTTGGCGGTCCCGCAGTCGCCGACGTACCGGCTGCCCTTCGGGTAGTGCGCGGTCACGTACCGGGCCATGGCCTGCTCGAACGTCACGCGCTCCACCTCCTTCGACGGGGTGGCCACGGCCGTGGGGTCGGACACGGTGGCGACCGGGTCGGGTGGGGACCAGGTCCGGGACCCCGTCGACGGCTCCGCCGATCCACAGCCGGCCAGTGCGGCCACCATCAGCAGGGCCACAAGGGGTCGGGAAACCCGATCCACGGACGTTCTCCTCTCCTCGACGAGAGGATCTTGACACGCTGGCGGCGATCGATTCCGGGGCGGTCCCGGCAGTAGCGGACGACGCGCGGGCTCAGCGACCGGTGAGGGTCGGCACGGCGAGTGCGTCCACCCCCCGCCCGGCCAGGCAGCGATAACTGCGGTCGGCATCCGAACCGGACGGCGGCAGCACCTCCAGGTTCCAGCCGGCCGCCTCGCTGAGGCCACTGGCGAGTTGGAAGGTGTGGACGTTGCAGACCTGCTGGACGTCCGGGTCGGCGGCGACCGCCGCGTGGCCGGCCTCGGCCAGCGTCGCGGGCAGGTCGCCCACAGCGTACGTCTCCCAGGTGTGCCGGCCGTCGCACCGCACCCGGGCCGCCTCGGCCCGGTCGCGGCGGAGCCGTACCGGCCCGAAACACTCCAGCTCGGACGCGCACCGGGCACCGGACGGCAGGCGCACCCCGCCGGCCGCACAGCCCGGCAGGGCCTTCGGCCCGGTCGGGTCGACGATCCCGGTGGCCACCGACGTCGGCGGGTCGGCACTCGACAGGCCGCCGGCGAGCCAGGCTCCCGCACCGGCGGAGGCGGCGGCCAGTGCGAGCACCCCCGCGCCGAAGAACCAGCGACGTGGCCACCGCCGGTCGCGCGCGGTCACGGCCGGGCGGCCGTCCTCCGCCGCCGGGCGCGGCGCCGGCTGCCCCGTCCGGCCCACGGCGTACGGCCCACCGGTGCCGGGACCGGCGTAGAACGGCAGGCCGCTGACCGGGGCCGCGCCGGGGTCGATCGGCAGCGCGGCGAGCATGCCGCCCAGTTCGACGGCGGACGGGCGTTCCCCGGGATCGTTGGACATGCCGAGCCGTAGCACGTCGATCAGCTCTTCGGGCACCCCGGGCAGGCCGGGAATCGGCTGGTTGAACATCTCCAGCACGGTGACCAGGCTCGGGTTGCGCTCCGACTGCCAGCGCGGCGGCCGGCCGTGCATCACCGCGTAGAGGGTGGCGCAGAGCGCGTAGACGTCGACCGCCGGCGACGGCGGGCTGTGGTTGAACATCTCCGGCGGCGCGTACGCCGGAGTGAGCACCTCCAGGGTGACCGAGGCGTCGCGCACCTCGGCCAGCACCGCCAGCCCGAAGTCGGCCAGCACCGCCGGGTTGAAGTGGGAGTAGAGGATGTTGGCCGGTTTCACGTCCCGGTGCAGCACCCCGGCCGCGTGCGAGTGGGCCAGCGCGTCGGCGATCTTGACGCCGAGGTCGCGGGCCTCCACCGGGCCCAGCGGCGAGTTACGCATCCGCTCCGCGTACGACCCGTCGCAGAGCTCCATGATCAGGTAGGGATGGCGGTCGACGGTGACCCCGACGTCGAAGAGGTCGACCACGTGCGGGTGGGAGGACATCTTGCCGGCGGCCCGCGCCTCGCGCAGGAAGCGCGCCTGGTCCCGCTCGCTGCCCAGCGTGCGGTTCTCCACCTTGACCGCGACCTCGCGCCCCACTGAGATCTGGGTGGCCCGGTAGACGGTGGCGTAGCCCCCTCGGGCAAACACCCCCAGATCGGTCAGACCGGGCACGATGGGTAGCCGCAGGGCGCCGGGCGGGGTCTCGGTCACGGGTCGAAAATACCCAACGATCCTGGTCGCTCAGTGCGCCGTGTCGGCCGCCGGCACGGAGCCCGACCCGGCGCCGACGGCGTCCGGCGTGCCGCCGGCGGCCGCCCGACGGGCGTCCCACCAGAGGCCGGCGGCCGTCGCGGCCGCGCCCAGCCCCTCCCAGGCGGCCACCGAGAAGAACCGACCCGGGGCCACCTCGGTGAGGACCGCGATGCTGAACACGGTGAACGTCAACAGCCGGAACCAGACCGTGAACCGGTAGAACGGCCGCCACTCGGTGGCGGCGGCGAGCAGGTAGTAGACCCCCATGTTGAACGAGGCCATCGAGGACGCGGTGAGGAACGTGCCGGTGTAGTCGCCCGGGGCCCGTACGGCCGGCGTCTCGAAGCCGAGCATCCGCAGCTGGGCCTCCGGCCAGATCAGCCCGAGCGCGCCGAGCAGCAGCGCCAGGAGCCCGAAGACAGCCATCGTCCAGCCGGCGCCCGAACGCGGCAGCCTCATGCTTCCTCCCCCACCCGCGACCGCCGATCTGGACGGCCCTCGTCGGCCCCCACGCTATCGACCGCCCCCGACACCCCGCATCCCCGGAACCGCCAAACCTGTGCCGGCACGGCACCCGCGCCCGCCCGGGCGGCCCGCGGATTCATCGAAAAATCAACCACGCGACGGCCGCCGTTCCCGGAACCTGCGCGGATCGGAGCCGGTCAGGGCAGGGCGAGGCGGGCGCGGAGGCTGTCGGCGACCGCCCGCTCGCTGCGCTGCTCGGTGGCGTACGCCAGGCGGACCGCCTCCTCGGCGCTGGCGAGCGCCTCGACCGGGCGACCGCAGGCGGCCAGCGCCTCGGCCAGCACACAGGCCCCGATCACCTGGCTGCGGACGTCCTCGGCCGGGGCGGCCACGGCCCGCTGCGCCCAGTCCAGCGCCTGCTCACGCTGGCCGTGGGCGAGCAGCGCGGACGCGTACCGGGCCATCGTCTGGCGGCGGGAGAAGAGCAGCGACGGGGTGTGGGCGGCGGCCGTGGCGACCGGGGCGAGCAGCCCCACCGCGGTCGCCGAGTCATCGGCGGCGAGCCGGGCCATGGCGAGCAGCACCCGCGGCCCCACCTGGGCGGGGGCCTGCGGATTGTGCGGCTCCACGGTGGTCAGCACCGACCGGGCCTCCCGCTCGGCGGTCTCCCGGTCGCCCAGTTCCAGGGCCACGAACCCGCGCAGCGTGCCGGCCATTCCGGTGAGCAGCGGGTGCGACGTCCGGTGGGCGTACCCGAGGGCGTCGGTGAGCAGGTCCGCGGCGTGTTCGGGGGCACCCAGCCCGCGCGCCACCACCCCGCGGACGACCAGCGCGAAACCCTGCCCCCAGTCGTCGCCGACCTCGGCGAACTCCCGGTACGCCTGGCGCGCTCCCCGGTCCGCCTCGGCCAGCTCGCCCACCTCGGCGGTGGCGTACGCCTCGACCGCCCGAAGCGTGCCGACCGCCCACGCCTCACCGACCCGCTCGCCGAACGGCAGGAAGACCCGCGCCATCCGGCTGGCCTCCCGCAACCGGCCGGCGAGCAGCCGGGCGAACGCGGTGGTGCCGCGCAACCAGGCCCGCCCGTACGGGTCCTTCAGCTCGGCGAAGAGCCGGGCGGCCCGGCCGAGCACCGCGTCGGTGCCGGCGAAGTCGCCGCGGGTGGTGGTGACCCAGGCCAGGTTCTGCAACGACCAGGCCTGCCCGCGCAGATCCCGAACGGAGAGGCTCACCTGGTAGGAGGCGGCGAGCCGGCTGCTCGCCTGGCTCAGCCGGCCGGCGATGAAGTCGGCCATGCCGAGCCGGCGCATCGCCGAGGCGCGCATCGCGGGCAGCCCGGCCGCGGTGGCCACCTGCAACGCCTCCTGCCAGCAGCGCACCGCCCGGTCGGCGTCACCCACGGTCTGGTGGGCCTGCCCGGCGAGCAGCAGGGCGCTGGCCCGGCTGGCCGCCGACTCTCCGGCGTTGGCGGCGATCTTCTCGGCCGAGGCGAGGGCGTCACCCGGGCGGCCGATCTGGAGCAACGCCCGGGCGTGCACCACCTGGTCGGCCAGCGGCATCCCGTCCCGGGCCAGCTCGGCGGCGCGTTCGGCGTACTCGACCGCCAGGGCCGGCTCCCCGGAGCGCAGCGCGCGGCGGGCGGCCCGGCCGAGCGCGGCCGCGCCCAGCGGGGCCACCGCGCGGGCGGGCGCGTCGGGGCGGAGCTTCACCGCGTCGGCGAGCGTCGCGGCCCGCTCGACATGCTCGGCGACGAACTCGTCCCGGGCGGCCTCGGTGAACCCGCCGGCCGGGGGCGTGGCGGCGTCGACGCTCTCCGGAGCGGCCCAGCGGGCCAGCGCGGCGTGCCGCTCGGCCAGCTCGGCCTTGCTCACCCCGGCGTACGCGGCCTCCCGCATCAACGGGGTCGCGAACGCGTACCCGGTGCGGCTGCGGTGCAGCATCCGGCGTTGCAGCAGCTCCTCCACCGCGCGGTCCAGTTCGACCGCGGCCACCGCCGCCGGGCGGCCGTCCCGCCCGCCGCGCTGCTCGCGGAGCGCCTCCAGCGCGCCGGTCGGCACGGTGTCACCGACCACCGCGGCGTCACGCAGCACCGACCGGGCGTCCGGCGGCAGCGCGTCGATCCGCGCCGCGAGCACGGCGGCCAGGTCCCGGGAGAGCAGCCGGCTGCCCAGCGAGCCGGGGGCGAGCCGCCAGCCGACCGGCGGGTTCCGGTCCGGGCCGGGGGTCAGTGCCCCGCGTTCCATCAGCAGGGTGACCAGCTCGGCCAGGTAGAACGGGTTGCCCTGGGCGGTGGCCAGCAGCCGGTCGGCGTCGGCCTGCGACAGCTTGCCGCCGCCGAGGTAACTGGTGAGCAGCCGGGCGGCGTCCGCGCCACGCAGCGGGGGCAGCGCGTGCACCTCCGCGTCCGCGACCCGGGTCAGCGCGCCGGCGGTCCGTACCAGCTCGGGGCGGCCGAGCAGCAGCACCAGCACCGGGCCGGTGAGGCGGGAGAGGGCCAGCCCGAGCGCGTTGATCGTCTCGGCGGTGGCATCGTGCAGGTCGTCCACGACGACCATCAGGGGCGCCTCGACGGCGAGCGCGCTGAGCAGGTCGGCGACCGCGTTCGGCACCGCCTCGGCGTCCGGGTGCGCGGTGGCCGCGTTCCATTCGCCGCTCTCGGCGGCGGCGGGGAGTTCGGCGTACCCGAGCAGGGCCAGCAGCTGGTCGACGGCGACCGGGGGCGGGTCGCCGGGGATCCGGCTCAGCCGCTGCCCGAGCCGGCGCAGCCGCTCCTCGACGGCCGGCCGGGTGACCGCGGTGGCGGCGTCGTTGGGCAGGCCGACCGCCGCCCGCACCAGGTCGGCCAGGGGGGCCAGCCGGCGGCGCTCGCCGAACGCGGCGCAGCGCACCGAGAGCACCCGGGCACCGGTGTGTGCCGCGTAGCGGCCGGCGCCGACGTCGTAGCCGGCGGCGAGGCGTTCCACTTCGGCGGCGAACCGGGACTTGCCGATCCCCGCCTCGGCGGTCATCAGCAGCACCCGGGGTTCGCTCCGGTCGATCACCTCGGCGAGCCGGCCGGCGATCCGGCCGATCTCGGTCTCCCGGCCCACGAAGGGCGCCTCGTCGCCGAGCCCGGACCGGGTGCCCGGCGCGTCCAGGAGACCCAGCAGCTCGTACGCCTCGACCGGCTCGCGCTTGCCCTTGAGCCGCAGCGGGCGCAGCGCCCGCCAGGAGGCGACGTGCCGGGTGGCGGCGGCGGTCCGGGCGCCCGCATAGACCGCTCCGACGGCGGCGGCGTCGGCCAGCCGGGCGGCCGTGTTCACCGTGTCGCCGATGACCGTGTATTCGATCGCCGCCTGGATGCCGGCGATCACGTCACCGGTGTTCAGCCCGACACGCAGGCCGAGCGGCGCGCCGCCGCCGCGCTCGTCGTCGAGCACCCGGCGGACGGCCCGCTGCATGGAGAGCGCGGCCCGCACCGCCCGCTCGGCGTCGTCCTCGTGCGCGACGGGTGCCCCGAAGACGGCCATGATCCCGTCACCGGTGAGCTTGTCGACGTGCCCGCCGAAGGTCTTGACCGAGCCGGCCAGGGCGGCGAGCACGCGGTCGGTGACCGCGCCGACCCGTTCCGGGTCGAGGTCCTCCGACCAGGAGGTGAAGTCGGAGAGATCGCCGAAGAGCACGGTGACCACCCGCCGCTCGGCGGCGGGCAGGATCGCGGCGGCCGGCAGCGCGGCACCGCAGTTGTGGCAGAACCGCGCGCCGGGTACGGCGACGGTCCCGCACACCGGGCAGGTCACGGCTGCTCCACCCCGAGGTATTCGAGCTGGGCGCGGACCGACCACTCGGCCGCCCACCAGAGCGACCGGTCGACATCGGCGTAGACCTTGGCGACCACCTCGGGCGCGGTGGTCGCACCCGCGGTCACGGCGGCGCGGACCTGGTCGAGCCGGGCCCGCCGGTGGGCCAGGTAGAACTCGGCCGCCGCGGCGCAGTCGGCCAGCGCCGGGCCGTGCCCCGGCAGTGCCGGGATTCCCCGGTACGCCGAGAGCAGCTCCAGGCTCGACAGATAGTCACCGAGGTGTCCGTCCGGGTGGGCGACCACGGTGGTGCCCCGCCCAAGGATGGTGTCGCCGGTCAGCACCACCCGCTCGTCGCCGTGCTCGACCAGGAAACAGACCGAGTCGGCGGTGTGCCCGGGGGTCGGTACGACCCGGATGGTGAGGCCGCCGGTCAGCACGGCACCCGGCGCCAGCGGCGCACCGCCGATGGTGTGCGCCGGGTCGGCGGACCGGACGGGCGCCCCGCCGAGCAGCTCGTGCGCGCGGGCCGAGCCCTCGGTGTGGTCCGGGTGCCCGTGGGTGATCAGCACGGACCCGACCGGCCCGTGCGCCGCGATCGCGGCCAGGTGGCCTTCGTCGGCCGGGCCCGGGTCGACGACGACCGCCTGCTCGGCGCCGGGGGCCCGGAGCACCCAGGTGTTGGTGCCGTCGAGGGTCATCGGCCCCGGGTTCGGCGCGCGCAGCAGCGTCACCCATCCCGGCAGCTCGTCCGCGAGGGCACCTGCCGCCCCGGTCACATGCCCGCCCATGGCAGCGATCGTACGACCCCGCCCGCCACTCCCCGCGATCTTGCAATCTCGACCGCTGATTTGTGGTCGTTCACGGCATTCTCGCCGGTGGACCAGCAAGATCGCGGGGAACGGAACGGGGCGGGCGGGTCAGCTGACCTCGACGATGACCTCGACCTCGACGGGGGCGTCGAGGGGAAGCTCGGCGACACCGACGGCGCTGCGCGCGTGCCGGCCGGCCTCACCGAAGACCGCGAGGAACAGGTCGGAGGCGCCGTTGATCACGCCCGGCTGGCCGGTGAAGCCCGGCGCGCTGGCCACGAAGCCGGCCAGCTTCACGATCTTCACGACGCTCCCCAGGCCGACCAGCGAGTCGATCGCCGCGATCGCGTTCAACGCGCACCGCTGCGCCAGGTCCTTCGCCTGCTCGGCGGAGACGCCGGCGCCGACCTTGCCGGTGGCGAGCAGTTTGCCCTCGGCCATCGGCAACTGGCCGGACACGTAGACGTGCTGCCCCGACTGGATGGCCGGCACGTAGCTGGCCACCGGAGGCACCACCTCGGGCAGGGTCAGGCCCAGCTCGGCGAGCTTCGCGTGCGGTCCGTTCGCCATGCCGCTCACGCCTTCGGCCGCTTGAGGTAGGCGACGAGCTGCTCCGGGTTCGGGCCGGGAACCACGGAGACCAGCTCCCAGCCGTCCTCGCCCCAGTTGTCGAGGATCTGCTTGGTCGCATGGACCAGCAGCGGCACCGTGGCGTACTCCCACTTCTGCATGCGTGACGGCTCCCTTGCCTGGCATGTACTTCGGTCAGCCACAGCCTACGATCCGCCGGTGCTACCGAGGCACGGGACGCTGCTCGGGCGTCGTGGGCGGCTCGCCACAGGGGCCGTCGTGGCCGTAACGCTGGGGGCAGCGGGAGCGGTCGGGCAGCAGCAGGTCGCAGAAGACCCGGTGCTGGTTGTTCTGATCGTCGCTGGTGGAGACCGTCGTCTCGCCGGCGTCCAACTCGCGAAGGAAGCCGAGCGAGGTGGCCACATTGCCGGCCAGCGCGGTCGCCGCCGCCAGGTCGGCGACCCGGATCGGCAGGTGGATGACGTAGCCGGGCGAGTCGTCGTCCCGGCCCCGCTCACCGGCACGGACCAGCGTGCGGATCACCTCGGCCGGCGGCCGGTACGTTCGCTCGTTGGGCGGCAGTTCCGTGCCCGACGCCTCGGCGCCGCCGTTCCGCCCGGCCCGCCCACCGGGGCGGAACTGCCCTCGAGGAGTGTTCTCCGCGTCGCGCATACCTTGCCTCCGGGCGTCGTACCTGCTCAGAATCACCGTCGTCCGGCGCTGACTCGCCGGCGGTCCGTCCCCCGCGTCGCGACGAAACTAGGACCCGGGGGAGAGTCCCGGCAACGGGACGCGCAGGTCCGATCACATCGAGTCACATATGCGACAGAGCCCGCATCGGAGAGGCAACGGCATTCTCCCGTTCATCGACGCAGGCCCCGCGTCCGACCGGGTACGCGGGGCGGACCGGGCCCCCACCGACCGCTACCCTTCGGGCTGGACGGGCATCCGCGCTCGCCCGCCACACCCGACCACGCACAGGCCGCCATCGGGCGGCGACGGCACCGCACCCCGGGGGAAGACATGACCCAACCGCCCATCGGTGGCGCCACCGGCTCGCCCGACGGTCCGTCCCACCCCGAGCCGCACGGCGGCACCGTCCCGCCTCCCCCGGCAGCCTTTCCCCCGCCGCCCGGATCCGGCCACCCGCCGTACCAGGACCCGGCCGCGCCGTACCAGCCGAGCCCGGCCGCGCCGTACCAGAATCCGGCCGCGCCGTATCAGCAGAACCCGGCGGGGCCGTACCAGAACCCGGCGGGGCCGTACCAGGACCCGGCGGCGCCGTATCAGCAGAACCCGGCGGGGCCGTACCAGAACCCGGCGGCGCCATACCAGCAGAACCCGGCCGGGCCGTACCAGAACCCGGCCGGGCCGTACCAGAACCCGGCCGGGCCGGATCAGAATCCGGCTCCGCCGAAGAAGCGGCGCGGGGTGCTGATCGCCTCGATCGTGCTGGCCGCGGCGATCCTGCTCTGTGGCGGTGGCGGCACGGCCGCCTTCCTCACCCTGCGCAAGGCCGAGGAGGGCCAGGGCGCGAAGGAGCCGGCCGTCGCGGTGGACGGCTTCCTCAAGGCGATCTACCACGACCAGGACGCCAGGAAGGCGGCCACCTTCGTCTGCTCCGCGGCCCAGGACGACAAGAAGATCGCCGCCAAGGTCGCCGAGGTACGGAAGTACTCGGAGCAGTACCAGAAGCCGCGATTCCGCTGGACCACCCCGAAGGTGGACAACCAGGCCAGCGACCGGGCGACCGTCAGCACCACGGTCAGCATGATCACCGCCGACGAGAAGATCGCCGACCAGGACCTGCACTTCATCGTGGTGCAGAAGACGGGTTGGCGGGTCTGCGAGGTCTCGTGAGCCCGGCGGCTGGGTAGGCTCGACCGGTGGCAGCAGCTGAACGGCCGGCCGAGCCCGCCGGCACCGGGTGGCCGGCCCGCCTCCACGTGGTGACTGGCAAGGGCGGCACCGGCAAGACCAGCGTCGCCGCGGCGCTGGCCCTGGGGCTGGCCGCCGGCGGCCGGCGGGCCCTGCTCGTCGAGGTGGAGGGGCGGCAGGGCATCGCCCAGCTCTTCGGCACCGACCCGCTGCCCTACGAGGAGCGGCACCTGACCGACGCCCCGGGCGGCGGCGAGGTGCTGGCGCTGGCCGTGGACGCCGAAGAGGCGCTCCTGGAGTACCTGGACATGTTCTACCGGCTCGGCGCGGCCGGCCGGGCGCTGCGCAAGCTGGGCGCCATCGACTTCGCCACCACCATCGCCCCCGGCCTGCGGGACGTGCTGCTGACCGGCAAGCTCAAGGAGGCGACCACCCGGACCTCCGGACAGCGCCGGGCGTACGACGCGGTGGTGCTGGACGCCCCGCCGACCGGGCGGATCGGCCGCTTCCTCAACGTCACCGCGGAGACCGCCCGGCTGGCCAAGGTCGGCCCGATCAAGACCCAGAGCGAGGGGGTCGCCGCGCTGCTCCGCTCGCCGATGGCCGCGGTGCACGTGGTGACCCTGCTGGAGGAGATGCCGGTCCAGGAGACGCTCGACGCGATCACCGAGCTGACCCAGCTCGGCTTCCCGGTCGGCCGGGTGATCGTGAACGGCGCCCGGCCGCCGGTGCCGGCCGGACCCGCGGTGACCGCGGCCGAGCTGAAACGGGGGCTGGCTGCCGCCGGCCTGCCGGCCGACGCGCGGACCGTGGCCGGCCTGGCCGAGGAGGCCCGGAGCCAGCAGGTACGCCGGGAGCTCGAGGACTCCCTCCGGGCCGAGCTGGGTGAGCTGGGCCTGCCCCTGACCGAGCTGCCGCTGCTCCCCGAGGGGGTCGACCGCGCGGGGTTGGAGACGCTGGCCGAGGTGCTCGTCCGGGCGGATTGACTCACACCTGCCGGCAGCGCGGGCAGAGACACCGGGTAGACCGATACGCTCGATTGGTGCCTTCCGAAGCCGCGGCGCCTGCGCTGGACGTCGACCGGATCCTCGCCGACCCCGGCGTACGGATCGTGGTCTGCTGTGGGGCGGGCGGGGTGGGCAAGACGACCACCGCGGCCGCGCTGGCGCTGCGGGCGGCCGAGCGGCACGGCCGGCGGACGGTGGTGCTCACCATCGACCCGGCCCGCCGGCTGGCCCAGTCGCTCGGCCTGACGGAGCTGGACAACACCCCGCGCCAGGTGAAGGGGATCGACGTCGAGTCCAGTGGCGGTGAGCTGCACGCCATGATGCTCGACATGAAGCGGACCTTCGACGACGTGGTGCTGGCGCACACCGATCCGGCGAAGGCGGCGGAGATCTTCGCCAACCCCTTCTACCAGGCCATGAGTTCCACCTTCGCCGGCACTCAGGAATACATGGCGATGGAGAAGCTGGGCCAGTTGCACGCCCGGGGCGAGTGGGACCTGATCGTGGTGGACACCCCGCCGTCCCGGTCGGCGCTGGACTTCCTGGACGCGCCGGCCCGGCTCTCCCGCTTCCTCGACGGCCGGATGCTGCGGCTGCTGCTCGCCCCGGCGCGTACCGGGGGGCGGAGCATGTTCAGCTTCGTCACCGCCGGCTTCGGGATGTTCTCCAAGGCCGTGCAGAAGGTGATCGGGGCGCAGATGCTCACCGACCTATCCGGTTTCGTCGCCGCGCTGGACTCGATGTTCGGCGGCTTCCGGCAGCGGGCCGAGCAGACGTACCGCATCCTCCAGGCCCGGGAGACGGCGTTCCTGCTGGTCGCGGCTCCGGAGCCGGACGCGGTGCGGGAGGCGGCCTACTTCGCGGGCCGGCTGCGCGAGGAGCGGATGCCGCTGGCCGGCCTGGTGCTCAACCGGGTGCACCGGCCGGTGGTGCCGGAGCTGAACGCGGCCGACAGCATCGCCGCGGCGGGCCGGCTGGCGCAGGAGGGTGGGCACCCGGGCACCGTCGAGGTGCTGCGGGCCCACGCCGCGTTGGCCCAGCAGGCGGAACGCGAGCTGCGGGTGGCGGCCCGGTTCACCGAGGCGTTCCCGGCGGTGCCGGCGGTGTCGGTGACGGCGCAGCCCGCCGACGTGCACGACGTCGACGGGCTGCGGACGATCGGCGAGGCGATCAGCCAGCGGTGAGCCGCCGGGACCGACCGGCCGGGCGGCTCGGTGGTCAGTTGGCCGAGGTCACCAGGACCTTGTCCCGACCGGCCTTCTCCTTGGCGTTCTTCTTCATGGCCGCCTCGAACATCTTGCGCCAGCTGGTCACCTGGGGGTGACGGCGCAGCAACGCCCGGCGTTCGCGTTCGGTCATGCCACCCCACACTCCGAACTCGATCCGGTTGTCAAGCGCGTCGGCCAGGCACTCGTACCGAACTGGGCAGCTCCGGCAGATCCGCTTCGCCACGTTCTGTTCGGCGCCCTGTACGAACAACGCGTCCGGGTCCCCGTTCTGACACGCCGCCATTGACGGCCAGTCAGCGATCATGCCCATCTGTACACGTCCCCCCTTGCATCGACCACGACTTCGCGCGACCAGCCGTCGAATTCCCCCCGGTCGTCCGGCCGGCCTCCCCCGGGGCGGCACCGGACGACATGTGGCTCTGTCGCCGCCATCATCATGCTGGGTAGTCACCCGATTACGCAACGTTGTCGGCGAAATCCATCATTCCAGACACTCCCGGCTTCCCGGGCCCTGCGCCCGCCGTCTACCCCGTCGAGGTACGTGAAAACCCTGCGCCGCTCCCCCCTTCGGGTGGAGACTTCTCGCCAGATTCACGCAACCACGCACCAGGGTTCGTGCGTTTAGCACAACGAGGTCGGCGCGCGCAGGAAATGGGGAAAAGACGCCCCAGCGCCCCTCGTTCCCTACTCGCGTACCCTGTCGAGGTGACCTGGATGCGGAAACGTGACCACAATGTGCTGACCAACGCCGCATCGCTACTCATCTGCGGCCTGCTGGCCGGCGTGGTGGTCGCGGCAGCGGCCTTCCCCGCAGTGGCGATGTCCGGACTGGCCGCCAAGGCGGGGGCCGAAACCTTCGGCGCGCTGCCGAAGGAACTGGCCGTGGCCCGCTCCCCGCAGATCACCTATCTGCTCGCCTCGGACGGCAAGACGCCGCTCGCCACCATGTACGACGAGAATCGCCACGACGTCAAGCTCAAGGACATCTCGCCGTACATGCAGAAGGCGATCGTCGCCGCCGAGGACCACAACTTCTACAAGCACAACGGCGTCGACTTCAACGGCGTGGCCCGGGCCTTCGTCAACAACAGCTCCGCCGCCAACTCGCAGCAGGGCGCGTCAACGCTGACCATGCAGTTCGTCCGGCTGGCCATCTCGTACTCGGCGACCCACCCGGCCGACGTGGTCGCCGCGACCGAGGACACCAGCGCCCGCAAGCTGCGGGAGATGTCGCTGGCCCTCCAGGTGGAGAAGGAGTTCTCCAAGGACGAGATCATGGAGCGCTACCTGAACCTCGCCGCCTTCGGCAACGGCGCGTACGGCATCTACGCGGCCAGCCAGGTCTACTTCGGCAAGCCGCCGAGCAAGCTGGACATCCAGGAGTCGGCGCTGCTGGCCGGCCTGGTGAAGGCGCCCACTGCGTTCGACCCCACCACCGCGTCCGGCTACCCCGAGGCGGTGGGGCGGCGGGACTACGTCATCGACAACATGGTGACCATCGGCGCCATCACCAAGGCCGAGGCCGACCAGGCCAAGCAGATCACGCTGAAGGTCAAGGACAAGCGCACCCCGAACGGCTGCACCGCCACGAAGGAACAGAGCTGGGGCTTCTTCTGCGACTCCTTCTACCGTTGGTGGTTGCAGCAGGAGACGTTCGGCTCCACCACGTACGACCGCGAGCGCCGGCTGAAGAGCGGCGGCTACACCATCGTCACCAGCCTCGACGTGCAGGCGCAGAAGGCCGCCGACAAGGCGGTCCGGAACAATCTGAGCGTGGACGCCACGGCCGCCCGGATGGTGGCGGTGGTCGAGCCGGGCAGCGGCCGGATCCGGGCGGTCGCGGTCAACCGCAACTTCAAGCTCGACGATCCGGACCACCCGCAGAACAAGATCTCCAGCGATCCGAAGAAGGCCAAGAAGAAGATCCGGGGCAGCCGCCCGAACACGGTGAACCCGCTGATCACCGGCGGCGGCGGGATCACCGGCTACCAGGCCGGCTCGACCTTCAAGATCTTCACCCTGGTCGCGGCGCTGGAGAAGGGCTACCCGCTCAGCTACACGATCAACGCGCCAGAGCGGTTCAAGTCGGAGTACATCATCAGCTCGAGCAACCCGGCCGCCTGCGAGGGGCACTTCTACTGCCCGGTCAACGCCAACAAGTCGATGGCCGGGGTGCACAACATGTGGAGCGCGTTCGGCTTCTCGGTCAACACCTACTTCGTCGCGTTGCAGCAACGGGTCGGCGCGGAGAACGTGGTGAAGGCCGCCCAGAAGCTCGGCATCACCTTCCGCGCCTCCAGCGACGCGGATCTCGCCAACGACAAGAACTCCGCGCACCAGTGGGGCGCGTTCACCCTGGGCGTCTCGCAGACCACCCCGCTGGAGCTGGCCAACGCGTACGCCACGCTGGCCGCCGACGGCAAGTACTGCGAGCCGATCCCGGTCCAGGAGATCCGCGACCCGGACGGCAACAAGCTCGACATCGCCAACCCGCGCTGCGAGCAGCGGATCAGCACCCAGGTGGCCCGGGCCGCCGTGGACGCCGCCCGCTGCCCGGTGGGCGACAACTCCCCGACCTCCAAGTGCGGAAGCCGCACCGCGGGCAACGTCCGCGGGATCGTCGACGCCCCGGTGGCCGGCAAGTCCGGCACCACCGACGGCGACAAGACCTCCGCCCTGGTCGCCATGACCAAGCAGTACGCGGTGGCCGGCATCGAGGCCGACCCGGACTGGCCACAGACCAGCCAGCGGATGAAGCACAACGAGGTGTCCTGGGGCATCAACCCGGCGGTCTACAACACGCTCCGCGACGCCATGGTGGGCAAGGAGCGGATCAACTTCACCCCGCCGAGCGGGAAGATCATAGAGGGCGACCAGCGCTCCATCCCCGGCGTCAAGTGCCAGTCGATCGAGACCGCCAAGTCACGGCTGCGCGGTGCCGGCTTCGAGCCGACGGTGTCCAGCAGCAAGGTGCCGTCGGAGTGCCCGGCCGGCACCGCCGCCGGCACCAGCCCGGACGGGAAGACCATCAAGGGCGGCGTGGTGACCATCGAGGTCAGCTCCGGCCAGAGCGACACGCCGACTCCCGGCAGCAGCACCGGAGCCGGCAACAGCCCGCCGCCGAACAACGGGCGTGGACCACGACCACGTAACTGATCCGGAGCAACGACAGCGGGCGGCCACCCCCTCGGGTGGCCGCCCGCTTCGTCGTCTACGGGATCAGAGGCCGAGCTGCCGGCGTACCTCGGCGGCGACCCGACCACCCTCGGCCCGGCCCGCCACCGCGGCCTGGGCCGCCTTCATGGCCGGGCCCATCTGCGCCTTACCGGTGAAGCCGCCCGCGGCGAGCGCGCCCGCGACCAGCTCGGCCAGCTCGTCGTCGGCGAGCTGCTTCGGCAGGTAGCGGTCCAGCACCTCACCCTCGGCGGTCTCCTTGCTCGCCTGCTCGGCGCGGCCCGCGTCGGCGAACGCGGTGGCCGCCTCGCGCCGCTTCTTCGCCTCCTTGGTCAGCACCGCGAGCACCTCGTCGTCGCTGAGCTCGCGCTTCTCCTTACCGGCGACCTCGGCATTGCCGACGGCCGCGAGGGCCATCCGCAGCGTGGAGGTGGTCAGCTCGTCGCGCGCCTTCAGGGCGGCGCGCATGTCGGCGGTGAGACGATCCTTCAGCGTGCTCATGGGTGGTCAAACTACCCTGAACATCATGCGAAAGCGCACACTATTCCGGCTCGCCGCCGGGACCGCCGTCGCCGGCGCGGCCACCCTGGCGTACGCGTCGCTCGTCGAGCGCAACATGTTCACCCTGCGCCGGTACGACGTACCGGTGCTTCCGACCGACGCCGAGCCGCTGCGCGTGCTGCACCTGTCGGACCTGCACATGACGCCCAACCAGCAGCGCAAGCAGGACTGGGTGGCCTCGCTGGCCGCCCTCGATCCCGACCTGGTGGTGGTCACCGGGGACAACATGGCGCACCCCGACGCGCTCCCCGGGGTGCTGCGCGCCCTGCAACCGCTGCTCGACCTCCCGGGTGCCTTCGTCTTCGGCTCCAACGACTACACCGGGCCGGTCTGGAAGAACCCGTTCACCTACTTCCTGCCCGAGCGCGAGTACACCGAGGGCGTGCCGCTGCCGTACGAGGAACTGCGCGACGTCTTCACCGGTGCCGGCTGGGCGGATCTCAACAACGCGCGGACCACCCTGAAGGCGGGCGGCCGGGAGATCGAACTGCTCGGCGTGGACGACCCGCACGTCGAGCGGGACGACTACGACGCGGTCGCCGGCCCGGTCGGCTCCACGTCGACGCTCTCCATCGCGCTCAGCCACTCCCCGGAACCGGTCGTGCTGGATCGGATGGCCGCCGACGGCTTCGGGCTGCTGCTGGCCGGGCACACCCACGGCGGCCAGGTCTGCGTACCCGGCTACGGCGCGCTCGTGACCAACTGCGGCCTGCCCCGCTCGATGGCCCGCGGCCTGCACCGCTGGCCCGGCTCGGACTCCTGGCTGCACGTCTCCGCCGGCCTCGGCACCCACCCCACCGCCCCCGTACGCTTCGCCTGCCCACCGGAGGCGAGCGTGCTCACGCTGATCCCCCGCTGAGCGACCCGCGTTCCGGGTGGGGGTACCGAGTTTGACCATCGGGGCGTGTGGGCTACTATTTGTCGGCACGCCTCGGGGTGTGGCGCAGCTTGGTAGCGCGCTTCGTTCGGGACGAAGAGGTCGTCGGTTCGAATCCGGCCACCCCGACCAGAGGTAACAACGGATCAAGGCCCCTCCACGGAGGGGCCTTGATCCGTTTCAGCGAGCACCCACCTGAACGTGGCGAGGAATCAGCAAACCTGTGATCCCGGCCATGCGTCCGCCGACCTCCGCGTTTCGGTCAAACGCGCGCTGTTGCGCTCACCGCGCGAAGGGAGATATGGGCAGCTCGGGCCGTGGCGGGGCATCGTTGTTCGCATCGGTGACCGTGATCTGCCATCGCACGATGGTGGGCGCCGCGAGCCGGGCGAGGTGCCAACTGAGGATCCCCGCAGTGATGACGAGCGACACGGCAGCCAGACCGAACAGCCATTCCTGGAGGCGTACCCGCCGGTCGACGGGGAGGCGAGGCGGCGGCCCGCTCTTGAGGTTGCCTGCCCAGTGGGGCGGAATCACAGCCATGACAGCACCTCCTGAGCGACGCTGGTGGCCGACTCGACGACGGCTGCGTCTGTGGCTCCCACAACCTCGTACCGGACGTAGACGAGATAGGTGCCAATGCAGGCGCTCAGGTGAATGACCTGGCTGGTGACGGAGTCGCCCTCCAGGAAGTAGACAGCAGCGTCGCCGAGCGCAACCGGGTGTTTGACGCGGTTGACGGGGTTTAGCAGCAGCCCGTCGATCGTGATGCACCGCGGGCCCTGGCCGTCGTGCCGGCCGAAGCGAGCCAACACCACCCACAGCGAGGCTCGTTCCCCGTCCGTCGTGGACGTGCTCTCCGCCTGACACGTCTTCGAGCGGGCACCTGGGAGGCTCTTCTCCTCGCCCCCGGCCTGAAGCGGCCCGTGCCGAGGCACGAGAAGGTCGAAGACCTCAGGTCGGATGAGTTGGCACACCGGAGGCGGGGAGGGTGGGTCAACCGTGGCACTCGCCCAGCCCTTCGACAGACCGACCGCGGCGGCGACCAGGACACAGACGGTCAGCACCGCGAGTCGCCGCCAGCTTCCCCAGTAGCTCACTTCGTCAGTGTGCGCGAGGCAGACAAGAAGTCATCGAGCGGCGATCTTCGACTGATCCGGTGAGGTACAGCCATTGCCGCCTGTCGCTACGCTGGCGGGCCAACGCGGGTCGCGTTCCCGACTCATCCCACTCCTTGCACGGGGGACTCATGAGGAGATCAACGCTGCGCCGGTTCGGCGCACTGCTGCTCGGCATCACCCTGGCCCTGACCGGGCTGGCCACGCCGGCCCAGGCGGCATCCACCGGCTCCATCACGGGCCACCTGACCGACGGCGGCGCCGCGGTCACCGGCGGCGCCGTCTACCTGTACGGCGACGACGTCGACCACTGGGACTACGCCTGGCTCGACGACCAGGGCCGGTACGCGTTCAACGCGGTCCCGCCGGGCCGGTACCGGGTGAACTTCGAGGCCTGGGGCCACCCGACCCAGTACGCCTACGGCAAGTCCGACTGGTCGTCGGCGAACCTCATCACCGTGACGGCTGGTGGCGCCACGGTGGTCGACGACGAACTGCTGCCGGCCGGCACCATCACCGGGCGGCTGGTCGACCGGACCGGCGCCCCGGTGCCGTACGCGTTCGTCAGCGCCGAGGCCACCGACTACAGCAGCTACGGCTACGGCAACACGGGGCCGGACGGCAGCTTCGACATCCAGGTCGTGCCGGGGAGTTACCGGGTCCGGTTCGACGTCGGCGGGTTCACTCAGTTCGCGTACGGCACGTTGGACAGCGACGCCGCGGCGGTCTTCGCGGTCACGGCGGGCGGCACGGTGACGGTCAACGACACCCTGGTCCCCACCGGCGCCATGGCGGGCCGCTTCACCGACGCGTCCGGCGCGCCGATGCCCGGTGTGGACGTCTACGTCAGCAACGGCCAGTTCTTCGGCAGCGCCCAGACCGACCAGGACGGCCGCTACCGGCTCGACCAGGTCCCCGTGGGCACCGGCTACACGGTCCACTTCTACAGCTCGACGCTGCGCATGCAGCAGTACGCCTACGGCGCGGTGAACGAGTCGAAGGCGACCCGGTTCGCCGTCACCGAGGGCGGGACCACCACGGTCGACGACCAGAAGCTGCCGACGGGCAGGGTCCGCCTCACCGCCGTGGATTCGCGTACCGGCCAACCGATCCTGAACTTCAGCTCCAGCATCGGGCTCGACGAGCGCCAGGCCAGAAACGGCGAGGCCGTCTACCCCACCGTCCCCGTCGGCACCCACGAGATCTGGGCCTACGCCTCGGGCTATTCCTTCGACGGCGCGTCGGTGACGGTCGTGGCCGGCGAACAGACCGACGTCAGGCTGGTCATGGAGCCGCTGGCCCGCGTCACCGCCACCGTGGTGGACGCCGCGACCGGCGCTCCGCTGCCCGGCGTGTGCATCGTCCCGGTGCTCGTTGACGAGGTCCGGATGCCGGACGGCTGTGGCGAGGTCACCGACGCAAACGGCAAGATCACCCAGTGGTTCGGGAAGGGTGCGGGCACCTACCAGCTGCTGGCCTGGCCAGACCAGGCCGACGGCTACGGCGCCCAGTGGCTCGGTCCGCGCGGCGGCACGGGCGACCTGCGCCGCGCCACGCAGTTCACCGTGAAGTCCGGCGAGACGGTCACGCCGCCGGTCATCCGGATGGATCGCGCGGGTGTCATCACCGGTCAGGTCTTCGGGCCGGACGGAGCCGCGCTGTCCCGAGGGGGCACCGTGCGGATCGCCGGCGAGCACCCCGGCCTGGGCGGCGGATTCGGCGCCTTCGCCATCGGTGACGAGGGCCGTTACCGGATCGACAAGCTCGGCCCGTACGAGTGGCCGCTCCTGTTCGACGTGTACCAGCACGCCACGCAGTGGAGTGGCGGCGAGGCCAACCGCGACCGGGCCGACCGGATCAAGGTCGTCGCAGGCGGCACCACCACCTACGACTACCGGCTCGCGGCCGGGGTCGCCGTGACGGTGGCGAGCACCACCCCGTTCCAGGGGTACCTGGTCGCCCGCAACTCCGACACCGGCGACATCGTCGGCACGTGGTGGCTCGACAAACCGAACCTCGGCGTCGCCCGCCAGCTCATCGGCGGGCAGCACGTCCGGTTCGAGTACTACCCGAGCGAGAGCGGTCGCAGGTTCGTGGGCGGCGAGAGCTTCGCCACGGCGGCCAACTACAAGATCCACAAGCACAAGGGCGGGGCGTTCGAGCTCACGCTCGGTTGATCACGTCGAAGAAGGCCGGGCACGCTCGCCGTGCCCGGCCTTCGCCTTGCTTGGGCCGCCTCGACTCAGCGGCGGACGGCGCCTCGCTGAGCATCATGGCCCACCCGCCGACGGACCCAGCCGACGATCGCGGTCGCGACGAACAGGATCGCCCCGATCACGAAGAGCCAGAACAGGCCCTTGACCACGAGCCCGACGATCACCAGGACCAACCAGACCAGCAACAACGCGACGATCAGTGCGATCATGGGGCGCCGGGTACCCGGACGTGGGCCGGGCAAACCAGGCGGGCGGGGCTCGAGTCGCTCAGGGTGCGGACCAGCGCCGCCTCCCTTGGGCAGATGATCAAAATTCCTGGCATCGTTGACGAATGGCCGCGCAGATCCGATCCCGCCTGACCGACTGGACCACCCTCGTACCCCTGATCGCGATCTTGATGCTCGTGGCCTCCTGGGGACGCGCGTTGCCCGCCGTGGTGATCGTGGTGGTGGCCGCGCTGCTTGCCGGCGCGGTGCTGGCGGCCGTGCACCACGCCGAGGTGGTGGCCCACAAAGTAGGTGAGCCGCTCGGCTCGCTGCTGCTCGCGGTGGCGGTGACGGTGATCGAGGTCGGACTCATCGTCACGCTCATGATCAGCGGTGGGGACAAGACCCAGTCGCTGGCCCGGGACACCGTCTTCGCCGCCGTGATGATCACCTGCAACGGCATCTTAGGGTTGTCCCTGTTGATCGGCGCGCTACGGCGACGGGTGGCGGTCTTCAATCCGGAGGGCACCGGCGGGGCCCTGGCCACCGTGGCCACCCTCGCCACCCTCAGCCTGGTGGTGCCGAGTTTCACCATCGGCCGGCCCGGTCCGCAGTTCTCCCCCGCGCAGCTCACCTTCGCGGCGGTCGCCTCGCTCGCCCTCTACGTGCTCTTCGTGATGGTGCAGACCGGCCGGCACCGTGACTACTTCCTCCCGGTCACCCAGGAGGGCAGCGTACTGGCCGTCGACGCCGACGGCGACGGGCACGCCGACCCGCCGTCGGCCCGTACCGCGTTGACCAGCCTGGCGCTGCTGGTCGTGGCCCTGGTCGCGGTGGTCGGCAACGCCAAGCTGGTCTCCCCGGCGATCGAGCACGGCGTCTCGGCGGCGAACCTGCCACCGGCCTTCGTCGGGGTGATCATCGCCCTGCTGGTGCTGCTGCCGGAGACCCTCGCCGCCGCCCGGGCCGCCCGGCGGGACCGGGTGCAGATCAGCCTCAATCTGGCGCTCGGCTCGGCGATGGCCAGCATCGGCCTGACCATTCCGGCCATTGCGCTCGCCTCGATCTGGCTGCAGGGCCCGCTGGTCCTCGGCCTCGGCGGCACCCAGTTGACCCTGCTCGCGCTCACCGCGGTGACCGGCGTGCTCACCGTGGTGCCCGGACGGGCGACCGTGCTCCAGGGCGGGGTCCACCTGGTGCTGCTCGCCGCCTTCGTCTTCCTCGCCGCGAGCCCGTGAGCGGGCTCCTCGCCGCGAGCCCCTGAGCGGGCCGCGGACGAGAGCGGAGCGGGGGCCGGGACGCCCGATCCGTCAGTCGTGCAGCTCGGTGCGGGCCACCTCGGCGAAGGCGGCGGTCAGGTAGCCCTCCAGGGGCCGCCCGGCCGCCGCCAGCAGGTCGGCGACGAGCAGCGGGGCGTGCCGGGCGATCCCGGCCGGGTCGGGGGGCGCGTCGTCGTCGCCCGGGTCGTAGACGCCGAGCGCGCCGGCCAGCAGGACCAGCAGCACGTGCGGGTCGACCTCGGGCCGCCACTGCGCGGCCGACCGCACGCAGCGTTCCAGCACCTGGCGTACGTCGTCGCCGTCCAGCCCGTCGGGGTGGGTCTCCTCCAGCAGTAGCCGGACCACCCCGCCGAGCACCAGACCGGCCCGGTCGGCGGCGGTGAGTCGGTCGACCGCTGGCCCGTACGCTCCGGCGTCCCGGTCGCGGGCCGCGGCGACGGCCTCCGTGGCGGCCCCGGCGATCTCCCGGGCTGAGGCGGGTAGGTGGCGCCAGGTCGTGGTCACCGGGCCAGCATGGCAGACGACGTGTGCTTGCTCACGTACCGGCTCTGCTCAACGCAGAACCGGCGGTAATCGGCTCGCGGGTCGTCGTACCCGCCACACAGAATCCAGCCATGCTGCGCCGCGCCCTTCCCGCCCGTCCGGAAGCCCGTCGGATCCTGCTCGGCACCCTCCTGTCGGCCATCGGGCGCGGGTTGACCCTGCCGTTCCTCTTCATCTACCTCACCAACGTGCGCGGCCTGACCGACAACCAGGCCGGCCTGGTGATCGGTTGGTTCGGCGCGGTGACCCTCGCCCTGTCCCCGTTGGGCGGAACGCTGATCGACCGGTTCGGCGCCCGCCGGGTGGTGCTGCCCTGCCTGGTGATCGAGGCGGTCGGCACCGGTTCACTCGCGCTGGTCGACTCGCTCGGTAAGGCGTTCGCGGTCAGCACGCTGATCGCGGTGGGCGGTTCGGCCATCTGGTCCGGGCAGACCACCATCCTCGCCTCGCTCACCGGCGACGGCGAGCGGCAACGGGTCTTCGGCCTCCAGTTCGCCCTGCTCAACCTCGGCATCGGGGTCGGCGGCCTGATCTCCGGCGCGATCGTCGACATCGCCCGTCCGGTCACCTTCCAGGCCATCTACCTGCTGGACGCGCTGAGCTACCTGATGCCGGGCCTGATCCTGCTGACCCTGCCGCACGTCGGGCACCGACCGGCGCGGCCGCCGGCGGCGGCGGGCACCGGCCGGTCCAGTGGGGGCTATCTCACCGTGCTGCGGGACCGGCCGTTCCGGCGGCTGATCATCTTCGGGCTGGTGCTCACCACCTGCGGCTACGCCCAGATCGAGGTGGGTTTCGCCGCGTACTCGATCCGGGTGGTGGAGGTGACGCCGCGGGTCGTGGCCTGGGCGCTCGCCGCCAACACCGTGATGATCGTGCTCTCTCAGCTCCTGGTGATCCGCCGGATGGAGGGGCGCAGCCGGACCCGCGGGCTCGCCGCGGTGGGCGCGATCTTCGCGGTCGCCTGGCTGGTACTCGGCGCGGCCGGCCTGATCGGTACGGGCAACGCGCTGATCGCGGCGCTCGGCGTGGTGGCCTGCTCGGCCATCTTCGGGTTCGGCGAGACGATGCTCTCACCGGTGATGCCGGCGCTGACCAACGCGCTCGCCACCGACGAGCTACGCGGGCGGTACAACGCGATGGGCTCGATGATCTTCGGAATCAGCGGGATCATCGGCCCGGTCACCGCCGGGCCGCTGCTCGGCGTGGCGCACGGCCGGCTCTGGGTGGCGGTCGTGGTGGGCGGCTGCCTGGCCGCATCGGCGCTGGCCCTGTCGCTGCACCGGCTGCTCACCGCCGCCCAGGACGGCCGCTCCACCCCGACCCAGAACCTGGAACCCGTCACCGCCTGAGGCAACCCGTCCCCACGACGGGCGGACAGCGAACGGGGCCCCGGAGCATCAGCTCCGGGGCCCCGTTCGGCGCAGGTCCGCGTCAGGCGGCGGAAACCTCCGCGGTGGTCTGGATCCGGTCCAGCGCCGGCGGCGACACCGGCGACTTCTCGGTCAGGTACGCCACGAAGGCGTCCAGGTCGATCATGCCGGTGACCTGGTTCTTGCCGTCGACGAGGACGCCGAAGCCGTCACCACCGCCGGAGAGGAAGTTGTTCACCGTGACCCGGTAGGTCGCGGTGTCGGTGACCGGGGCACCGTTGATGGTGAGGCTGCCCCGGACCACCCGGGTGCCGCTGCACGGCGCGGTGACGGGCGCAGTGGTGCCGTTGGTGTCGACGACGTAGTGCACGGTCGAGGACGCGTACAGCACGCGGGCGACGGTGAACTGCTGCTCCAGCATGCAGTAGAGCTGCGCGCCGGTCAGGTCCAGCGTCACCAGGTTGTTGGCGAACGGCTGGACGGTGAACGCGTCGGAGTAGGTGACCTTGCCGGCGCCGATGTCGGCGCGGACACCGCCGGGGTTCATGAACGCGGCGACCGCGTTCTGCTCGTTGTCGGTGGCGGCGAGCTGGGCGTCGGCGATCAGGTTGCCGAGCGCCGACTCACCGGTCTGGTACGTCGGCTTGCCGTTGGCGTCGACCCCGGTCTGGAACAGGTTCTCCTGGTTCCGGGTGATCGCGCCGGTGGTCTCGCCGACCACCTTGTCGGCGACCGGGCCGAGGGCGGTCTTGTAGTGGTCGATCAGCTTGGTGCTGGCCGGGTCCTTCGGGACGTCCCGGGTGACCACGACGTTGTTCGCGCTGGCGCTGATCACGTCCTTGGTGCGCCGGTCGAGCTTCAGGTCGATCTGGGTGACCAGGC
Organism: Micromonospora sp. NPDC093277; assembly: GCF_044765245.1. NCBI lineage: Bacteria > Bacillati > Actinomycetota > Actinomycetes > Micromonosporales > Micromonosporaceae > Micromonospora > Micromonospora sp. NPDC093277. Next base: position 49,560 of record NZ_JBIWJO010000013.1, on the reverse strand, counting down.
GGCCGAAGGAGCTGGCGCTGGTGACCAGCTTGCCGTTGATGTTGCAGTTGTACGCGTTGTGGGTGTGCCCGCTGACGATCACGTCGATGGACGGGTCCATCCGGTTGGCGATGTCGACGATCGGGCCGCTGAACCCGGTGCAGTCGTTGATGCCGCCGCCGTTCTGCATCCCGCCCTCGTGCAGCAGCACGACGATGGCCTCGACGTTCTGGGAACGCAGGATGCGGGCGTACTTGTTGGCGGTCTCCGCCTCGTCGGCGAAGGTCAGACCGGCCACGCCCTGCTGGCTGACGATCTGCGGGGTGCCCTCCAGGGTCATCCCGATGAAGCCGATCTTGACCCCGTCGATCGTCTTGGTGCCGTACGGCGGCAGCAGCGGCTGGCCGCTGGCGGTCTTGAAGGCGTTCGCGGAGAGGTACTGGAACTTGGCGCCCTTGAACTTGGTGCCGTCGGCGCAGCCGTCGACCGGGTGGCAGCCGCCGTTCTGGATGCGGAGCAGCTCGGCGGCGCCCTCGTCGAACTCGTGGTTGCCGACGCTGCTGAACTCAAGCCCGGCGAGGTTCATCTCCTCGATCGTCGGCTCGTCGTGGAAGGCCGCGCTGAGCAGCGGGGAGGCGCCGATCAGGTCACCGGCGGCGACCGTGACCGTGTGGTCCTGCTCCTGCTTGGTCTTGCCACGCAGCTTCGCGAGCTGGGTGGCCAGGTACTCCGCGCCACCGGCGGTCTGCCCGTCGATGGTGCCGCTGGACCCGGTCGGCGGCTCCAGGTTGCCGTGGAAGTCGTTGATGGCGAGCAGCTTGACGTCGACCGGCTTCGGGTCGGCCTCGGCCTGCTCGGGCTGGAAGGCGACCGCGGTGAACGCGGTCGCGGCGAGCGCGGCCAGGCCGACAACGGCCCGGCGACGCATCCCAGGGACGGACATGGAACTCCTCATGAGATTCGGCGCGTACGGTCCGGACGATGGTTCGCCCGGCGACCCTGGTCCGTGCCTCGACAGGGGTCAGGTCTCGGGTGGCGGTAGTCGGGGGATGCCACCCGGCGGGGGCTAGCTTCTCATCCACCGGTCGATCAGTCGACCGGGGGCGGCACCTCAGGATGGTGGATACGTACGGCGACCCGCGCTGGTCAGACCGTCGAGTCCGACATGGCGGGCAGGTGAATTTCTGCACCACCGCCCGGTGTCAGGGGGATGCGCTAGGAAGGTAGCCATGACGTCGAACGGGACCATTTGGACAACGGACACGGTGCGGTCCGCCGACGGCACCTCCATCGCGTACGAGACGGCCGGCGACGGGCCACCGATCATCCTCGTCGGCGGGGCCTTCAACGACCGGAGCACCACCCGCCCGCTCGCCGCCGAGCTCGCCGCCGACTTCTCCGTCTACGGCTACGACCGGCGCGGCCGTGGTGACAGCGGGGACACCGCCCCGTACGCGGTGCAGCGGGAGATCGATGACGTGGCGGCCCTGATCGACCGGGCTGGCGGGGCGGCGTACCTCTACGGCCTCTCCTCCGGCGCGATCCTCGCCGCGTATGTGGCGGCCGAGGGGCTGCCGGTGACCGGGCTGGCGCTCTTCGAGCCCCCGTTCCAGGTCGGCCCGCACGGTGGCGCCGAGCCAGGGCTGGCCGGGCAGCTGACCGAGCTGGTCTCGGCGGGCCGGCGCGGCGACGCGGTCGCGCTCTTCCTGACCGCCGCGGTCAGGGTGCCGGCCGAGGCGGTCGCCGGAATGCGCGGCAGGCCGGAGTGGGCCTGGATGGAGGGGCTGGCGCACACCCTGGCGTACGACACCACGGTGACCGGCGAGGGTGGCCTGCCCGCCGCCCGGCTCGCCACGATCGCCGTCCCGACCGTCGTGCTGGACAGCACGGGCAGCCCGGACCGGCTGCGGGACGCGGCCGCCGCGACGGCCGGGGCGATCCCGCGCGCCACCCGGCTGAGCCTGGCGGGCGGGTTCCACGAGGTGCCGCCGGCGGTGCTGGCCCCCGCGCTGCGCGACGCCCTGCTCGGCTGAGCCCGGTCGGTGCCGGCTCCCCGGGGGAGCGGGGAGCCGGCACCGAGACCCCGGTGGGTCAGCAGTACGTGTAGCTGCCCTTGCGGCCCCACGAGCAGGTGTCGATGGAGGTGCCGGCGGCGTTGCGCAGGTACGCGGTGTCGCCGTCGTTGTTCCAGATGTACGCGCCGGAGCCCCAGTACCGGTGCTTCGAGGTGTTGGTGCCCTTCCCGGTGTGCAGATAGACGCTGGCGCCCTTGGCCAGGCGGAAGTCACCGCTGAACCGGTACACGTGCCGGGACTTGTCGCGCACCGTCCAGTTCTTCAGGTTGACGGTGCTGCTGCGCCGGTTGGTCAGCCGGACGTACTCGGCGTTCAGGCTCTTGTTGGAGCGGTTGTCGGTACCCGGCGAGTCGTAGTAGACCAGGGTGATCTCCACCGCCGGGGTGGCGGCCTGGGCGGGGCCGGCGACGGCCAGCGTGCCGCCGACCGCGACCGCGAGTGCCGCCGCGAATCCGACCAACCTCTTCTTCACACGATCCCCCACTCGTTCCGGGCCGGCGGACGGATGCCGGCAGGAATCCCGGCACCATCCACCGGAGGCCCCGACGTTATCGATGTCACGGGGGCGCGTCCGTCCACAAGACCCGGCCCACGGGAAATGCGTCCGCCGGGTGGGCCGACCACGACCGAACGGCGGCGCGCATCCGGCGCTCCGCTCACCGGCGTCGACCATCCGATTTCGACGGTGGTCCGGTGAGCGTGTGACCGCAGCACCACTCGGGCATCCCGGCCCGGCCGGTTGTCCTGCCCGGGTCGGGCGCGGCAGGTCGGGCGGGCAGGCCCGACCCGTACGCCGGGCTGCGGAGTCGGGGCCGTCCGGTCAGAACCAGCAGGTCTGCCCGGCGGCGTGGCTCACCTGAACGGTGTGTGTGACGCAGTTGCCGTCGGCCACCCGGTGCAGCAGGAACGCGGTCGGTTCGGCGACCAGCCCGATCTCCTCGTCCTCGGTCATGGTCAGGCTCGCCTGTATCCAGGTGCTCGGCGCGGTGGTCAGCACCGTGCCGCCGAAGGCGCTGGTCACCGCGCGGTGCAGGTGACCGGCGGCGACGCGTACGACATGGGGGTGGCGCGCGATCACCTCGGCGAACGCGTCGGCGTCGGCGAGCCGGATGGCGTCGGCGGCCGGGACGCCGACCGCGACCGGCGGATGGTGCAGGCACACGACGGCGGGCACGTCCGGCCGGCCGGCGAGCACCCCGTCGAGCCAGCCGAGTTGCTCGTCGCCGAGCCGGCCGCCGTTGCCGCCGGGAGCGAGCGAGTCCAGCACCACGAGTGTCCCGCCCGGGTGATCGACGTGGTAGTACGCCGAGAAGCCGCCGCCCAGGTAGGGGGTGCCGCCGAAGGTGTCCAGCAGTGACTCCCGGTCGTCGTGGTTGCCGGTGGCGAGGTGGACGGGGAGCGGGAACCGTCCGATGATCTCGCGCAACGCGACGTACTCGTCGGTTCGGCCGTTGCTGACCAGGTCGCCGGTGATCACCACGCAGTCGGGGCGGGGGCGCAGCGCCAGGATCCGGCCGAGGGCCCGGTGCAGCCCGGACGCCTGCTCGGCGGCGAGCGGACCGGTGGTCACGTGCGGGTCGCTGAGCTGGGCGATGAGCATCGACGCCTCCTCGGGACCGGGACCCTCACGCTATCGTCGCCGGCCCCGCCGCGCGGTCCGCCGTACCCACAGGCCCCGTCCACACCCTGTGGATAGCACATGTGTACGAAGGTCGCCGGATCACCCGCTGAGTACCCTTGATCGCACCCCGGCCCCTCCCACCAGGAACAACGTGGAACACGAGCAAGTCGTACGAGACGTCACGGCCCGCCTCCCGATGGCGTCGACCGCCCTTGAGGCGTGCCAGTGGACGGTCACCGCGCTCGCCCGGTACACCCCGGCGGCGGCCTCGATCCTGCTCCGGGTCCACGACCGGCTTCGCTGCGTCGCGGCCACCGGCGCCTGGCAGGTCTTCTCCGCCGTGCCGCCGGAGACCGGGTACGACAGTTCCGACGCGGCCCGGCGCGCTCTGGAGCGGTCTGTCGTCGGCCGGGTGTACGCCTCCGGCGAGCCCGCCGTCGTCGCCGACGTGACCGCCGACCCCGACCACCTTCCGGTGCGTCCCGACGTCACCGCCGAGCTGTGCGTGCCGGTGCTGGACCCGGCGGGCCGCCCGATCGGCGTGCTCGACCTGCAGTGGAGCGGCCCGGTCGAGCTGGCCCGGTGGCGGGAGACCGCCGAGCGGCTCGCCCGCCGGCTGGGCGCCCGGATCGTGGCGCTCGGCGGGCCGCCCGCGGAGAGCCGCGGCGAGAAGCTGCTCCGGCACGCTGCCGCGATGACCGCCGCCGCCACCGAGTGGGACCTGATGACCGCCGCGATCGACGCCGCCCGGGACGTGTCGACCCTCCGTGCCGCCGTGCTGATCCTCGCCGAGCGGGAGCCGCGGCTCGGCGCGCCGACCGGCACCCCGGGCGAGTTGGAGTCCCGGATCCGGGCCGAGCTGGCCGAGGCCGGACCCGCCGCGCTGAGCCGGCTGATCGCCCGGGCGCACCGACACGGCTCGGCGTACACCCTCGGCGAGGCCGGGCACCCACCGACCGGGGACTACCTGCCGCTGGCCCGGGCCGGGGCCCGCACCCTGGTGGCGGTGCCGGTCGGGCCGCCGGACACCGGCGGGGTGCTGCTGGTCGCCGACGAGCGACTGCTGCGCCCCGACCCGACCACGGTCAACCTGATGGAGCTGCTGGCCGGGCAGGCGTGGGCCTGCCTGGACCGGCTGCGTACGCTCGCAAGGCTGCGCGAGCAGGCCAGCTCGGACCCGCTCACCGGGCTGCGGCACACCGGGCCGTTCGGGCAGCGGATCGCGAGTGCCACGCCGGGGCGGACCGCCCTGCTGGCCATCGACGTGGACGGCTTCAAGGACGTCAACGACACGTACGGCCACCAGGCCGGGGACCGGCTGCTGGTCGGGCTGGCCCGGGCGCTGGAGGGGGCGCTGCGGCAGGGCGACGAGTTGTACCGGACCGGCGGCGACGAGTTCGTCGCGGTGATCGAGGTGAGCCGCCCCGAGGAGGCGGTCCGGATCGCCGAGCGACTGACCGAGGCGGCCCGGCGTACCGGCCGCACCATCAGCGTCGGTGTCGCCCTGCCCCACCCCGGCGAGTCCGCCGAACGCACCCTGCTCCGCGCCGACCAGGCTCTCTACGCCGTCAAGCGCCACGGCCGCGACGGCGTCCACCTCTCCGCCGCCTGACCCACCCCCACCCACCCGCACCCACCCCACCCGGCCCCCCGTGCCCGACCGCGTGATCAAGGAGTTTGCGTCGGAATTCGCCGTCGCGGCGACGCAAACTCCTTGATCAGCAAGGGTGGATGGTCAGGGGGTGAGGTCGGCGGCCAGGAGTTCGGCGATCTGGGCGGTGTTGAGGGCGGCGCCCTTGCGGAGGTTGTCGCCGGTGACGAAGAGGTCCAGGGCGCGGGGGTCGTCCACGGCCCGACGGATCCGGCCGACCCAGGACGGGTCGGTGCCGACGGCGTCGATCGGCATCGGGAACTCGCCGGCAGCCGGGTCGTCGACCAGGATCACGCCCGGGGCGTTGCGCAGCGCCTCCCGGGCCCCCTCGGCGTCCACCTCGGTGGCGAAGACCGCGTGTACGGCCACCGAGTGACCGGTCACCACCGGCACCCGTACGCAGGTGGCGGAGACCTTGAGGTCGGGCAGCCCGAGGATCTTGCGCGACTCGTTGCGCATCTTCAGTTCCTCGGACGACCAGCCGCCGTCGGCCAGCGAGCCGGCCCAGGGCACCACGTTGAGCGCCAGCGGGGCGGGGAACGGGCCCAGCTCGTCACCGACCGCCTGCCGGACGTCGCCCGCGCGGGAGCCGAGCACCCGGTCTCCGGCGATCTTGCCGAGCTGGGCGTGCAGCGCGTCAACGCCGGCCTGACCCGCCCCGGACACCGCCTGGTACGACGCGAGCACCAACTCGCGGAGACCGTACTCGCGGTGCAGCGGGGCGATCGCCACGATCATCGCCAGGGTGGTGCAGTTGGCGTTGGCGATGATGCCCTTGGGCCGGTTGCGTACCTGCTCGGGGTTGATCTCCGGGACCACCAGCGGGACGTCCCGGTCCATCCGGTACGCGCCGGAATTGTCCACCACCACCGCGCCGCGGCTGACCGCGACCGGTGCCCACTCCGCCGAGACCTCGTCGGGCACGTCGAACATCGCGACGTCCACGCCGTCGAGCGCCTCGGGGGTGAGCGCCCGCACGGTGAGCGGCTCACCGCGGCACTGCACCTGGCGCCCGGCGGAACGCTCGGAGGCGAGCAGTCGGATCTCGCCCCAGACGTTGCGCCGAGAGGAGAGGAGCTGGCACATCACCGTACCGACGGCACCCGTCGCCCCGACCACGGCGAGGGTGGGCAGCGACGACATGTCGCGCTACCGCCCGGTGCCCGCGTAGACCACGGCCTCGGCCTCGCCGCCCAGGTCGAAGGCGTCGTGGATGGCCCGGACCGCCTTGTCGAGGTCGGTGTCCCGGCAGACCACGGAGACCCGGATCTCCGAGGTGGAGATCATCTCGATGTTCACCCCGGCCGCGCCGAGCGCGGCGAAGAAGCCTGCCGCGACACCCGGGTGCGAGCGCATGCCGGCGCCGATCAGGGAGACCTTGCCGACGTGGTCGTCGTAGAGCAGGCCCTTGAACTTGACCGGCTCCTGGATCTTGCTGAGCGCGGCCATGGCGGTCGGGCCGTCGGTCTTGGGCAGGGTGAACGAGATGTCGGTGCGGCCGGTGCCCTCGGTGGACACGTTCTGCACGATCATGTCAATGTTGATCTCAGCCCCGGCCACGGTGTCGAAGATCCGCGCGGCGGCACCCGGCTCGTCGGGCACGCCGACGATGGTGATCTTCGCTTCGCTGCGGTCGTGGGCGACCCCGGTGATCAGTGCCTGTTCCACGGGAAGGTCCTCCATCGATCCGGCGACCATGGTGCCGGTGTTGGTCGAGTATGACGAACGGACGTGGATCGGCAATCCCGCGCGCCGGGCGTACTCGACGCTGCGCAGGTGCAGCACCTTGGCGCCGCAGGCGGCCAACTCCAGCATCTCCTCGTAGGTGATGGTCTTGATGTGCCGGGCATTCGGCACGATCCGCGGGTCGGCGCTGAACACGCCGTCCACGTCGGTGTAGATCTCGCAGACGTCCGCGTCGAGCGCGGCGGCGAGCGCCACGGCGGTGGTGTCCGACCCGCCCCGGCCCAGCGTGGTGACGTCCTTGGTGTCCTGCGAGACGCCCTGGAAGCCGGCCACGATGACCACGGCCCCCTCGTCCAGCGCGCCCTTGAGGCGGCCCGGGGTGACGTCCATGATCCGGGCCCGGCCGTGCACCGAGGTGGTGATCACGCCGGCCTGCGAGCCGGTGAACGAGCGGGCCTCGTACCCGAGGTTGTGGATGGCCATGGCGAGCAGCGCCATCGAGATCCGCTCCCCGGCGGTGAGCAGCATGTCCAGCTCGCGGCCGGGTGGCAGGGGACTGACCTGGTTGGCGAGGTCGAGCAGCTCGTCGGTGGTGTCGCCCATCGCCGAGACCACCACGACCACGTCGTCGCCGGACTTGCGGGCGGCCACGATGCGTTCGGCCACCCGCTTGATCCGCTCGGCGTTGGCGACGGAGGACCCGCCGTACTTCTGCACCACGAGTGCCACGACGGTGCGCTCCCTCCCAGCGATGACCCTGAGCGTGCCGACGCCGCCGGGTTCCGGCCCGGCGGCGCGCGTCAGACCACCCCAGGTTATCCGCCCACCTACATCGCCGGGTCGGGTGATCCCACCATCCGGCCCGGCGGGAGGCGGCCCACCAGGGCCGGACCCGTCGGGCGCGACCCGCGCGACACGCCGGCACAACAGCCGTACGGTGGGCTCCCCGGAGCCTTCGGGCACCGCAGAATGTCCCGGTGCACGCTCACCTCCGCGCGGCCCGGCGGCTGACCGGCGCCCTGGCGATCACCCTGCCGGCGCTGCTGGCCGCCTGCGCCGCCGACCCGCCGCCGCCCGCCCCGGTCAGCACCGCCGACCCGGTACCGGCGGAGGCCGCCGCGGACGCGGCCCGCGACGAACTGGCCGCGCTGGCGGCCGCCGCCCAGGACCGCCACCTCACCGCCACCTACACGCTGGCCACGGCGGACGGCCCGGACCGGAGGATCTCGGTGACCAGCGCGAACGACGGCTCCTGGCGGGTGGACGTGCCCGGTTGGGGTCGGGGCGGCACGGTCGACGTCTCGCTCGTCGCCACCGCCGACGGGCTGTTCCAGTGCGCGCTGCCCTCGGCCGGACGCGCGGAACCGGCGAGCTGCGTGCGCCTCGGCGACTCCGACGACGCCGTACCCGGGAAGCTGGACCCCCGGGTGGAGCACCCGTTCACCGACTGGCTGGAGGTGCTCACCGACCGACGGGCCCCGCTCGCGGTGTCGCCGGCCGCCCCGCCGGACGGGACCGACGGTCAGTGCTACTCGGTGGAATCGACCTCCGCCTCCCTCAACGCCCCGCTGGACGTCGGTATCTACTGCTACCGGCCGGACGGCACGCCGACCGGGGTCCGGGCCGCCTTCGGCACGCTGAAGCTGGCCGGCGAGCCGGCCGCGGCACCGGCCGCGGTGCAGTTGGCCGGGCCGGTCACCGAGGGCGAGCCGGTCGGCCGGGAGGCACTCACGGAGGACGCGAGCCCGGGAACGCAGTGACGCCCTGTCCGTTACGGGTGCTCTTAGCCACATCTGCCCGACCCCGCGAACAGGGCGAAAGGCCCATCCGGGACGCTCTAGCCATGGCTGACCTCACCCCGCTGCTCGCCTTCCGCTGGAGTCCCCGGTCCTTCGACCCGGACGCGGAACTCGCCGGCGACGAGGCGGACTCCCTGCTCGAAGCCGCCCGCTGGGCGCCCTCGGCGGGTAACGCGCAACCGTGGCGGTTCGCGCTGGGCCACCGGCAGGACGAGACCTGGAAGCGGATCCTGGTCAGCCTCACGGAAAGCGACCAGCGCTGGGCGCGGCACGCCTCCGCGCTGGTGGTCGGCGCGCACACCGGCGGCGAGCCGGAGCAGGCGGCCTACGACCTGGGCCAGTCGATCGCCCACCTGACGGTGCAGGCCACCGCGCTCGGCCTGCACGTGCACCAGCTCACCCACTTCGACCGGGCCGGCCTCACCGCCGAGCTGGGCCTGCCGGCCGGGATCCGGCCACTGGTGGTGGCCGCCGTCGGCCGCCTCGGCGACCCGTACTCCCTTCCGGCGGAGCTGCGCACCCGGGAGACCGGCCTGCGCCGCCGCCACCCCCTCGACGCCCTGCTCCTCCACTGACGAACCGGCGTCCCGGCCGCAGCCGGTGACTCGGGTCCCATAATCCGGGCATTCCTTCTCACCCGTCAATTCACGGACGTAGTGTGGCTACGTCATGTGGCAGGCGTACCTTCTCCTTGGCTGCCGCGACGAGGCCTGACCGGCCGGCACCTCGTCGCGGAGTTGAACCGCGCCGTCCAGCAATCCGAACTTCTCCTCGGCCCGCCCGGCAATGTCGCCCGGCATCTCGCCGACACCTTCCGATCTGCTGACGCCACATGTTCCCAGGGAGCACTCCGAGATGGCTCAACCCGTCACTGACGCTGAGACCGATCAAACCGATCCGATCGCCCGGCAGCGCCCCAGCCGGATGCCGGTCCACCGCTACCTGCCCTACCACCAGCAGTTCCGCCTCGACCTGCCGGACCGCACCTGGCCGACCCGCCGGGTCGAGGCCGCCCCGCGCTGGTGCGCAGTGGACCTCCGCGACGGCAACCAGGCGCTGATCGACCCGATGTCGCCGGAGCGCAAGCGCCGGATGTTCCAGCTGCTCGTGCAGCTGGGCTACAAGGAGATCGAGGTCGGCTTCCCCTCGGCCAGCCAGACCGACTACGACTTCGTCCGGCAGCTGATCGAGCAGGACCTGATCCCCGAGGACGTCACCATCCAGGTGCTCACCCAGTGCCGGGAACACCTGATCGACCGGACCTTCGAGTCGCTGCGCGGCGCCCGGCGGGCCATCGTGCACTTCTACAACTCCACCTCGACCCTCCAGCGGCGGGTGGTCTTCGGCCTGGACCGGGACGGCATCACCGACATCGCCGCCCAGGGCGCCCGGCTCTGCCAGAAGTACGCGGAGATCCACACCCCCGACACCGACATCCACTACGAGTACTCGCCGGAGTCGTACACGGGCACCGAGCTGGAGTACGCGCTGGAGGTCTGCGCCAAGGTCATCGAGGTGGTCGACCCGACCCCGGACCGGAAGCTGATCGTGAACCTGCCGGCCACCGTCGAGATGGCCATGCCGAACGTGTACGCCGACTCGATCGAGTGGATGCACCGGCGCCTGCCCCGGCGGGACAGCCTGGTGCTGAGCCTGCACCCGCACAACGACCGGGGCACCGGCGTGGCCGCCGCCGAGCTGGGCCTGCTGGCCGGCGCGGACCGGATCGAGGGCTGCCTGTTCGGCAACGGCGAGCGGACCGGCAACGTCGACCTGGTCACCCTGGGCCTCAACCTCTTCTCCCAGGGCATCGACCCGATGATCGACTTCTCGAACATCGACGAGATCAGGCGGGCGGTCGAATACTGCAACCAGCTCCCGGTGCACGAACGCCACCCGTACGCGGGCGACCTGGTCTACACCGCCTTCTCCGGCTCGCACCAGGACGCGATCAAGAAGGGCTTCGACGCCCTGCACGCCGACGCCGCGGCGGCCGGCGTGCCGGTCGACGACTTCACCTGGGCCGTGCCCTACCTGCCGATCGACCCGAAGGACCTGGGCCGCACCTATGAGGCGGTCATCCGGGTCAACTCGCAGTCCGGCAAGGGCGGCGTCGCGTACATCATGAAGACCGAATACCAGCTCGACCTGCCGCGCCGGCTCCAGATCGAGTTCTCCGGCGTGGTCCAGCAGGTCACCGACCACGACGGCGGCGAGGTCGAGCCGGCGACCATGTGGGAGATCTTCGCCCGCAACTACCTGGCCGACCACCAGGTCGACCCGGCGGTCACGGTGGCCGACTACACCATCGGCACAGCGGACGGCAAGGTCGAGATCGAGGTCCAGGTCGGCTTCGACGGCCGGTCCCACGAGCTGGCCGCGGTCGGCAACGGCCCGATCGACGCGTACGTCAGCGCGCTGCAGGCCCTGGGCGTGTCGGTACGTGTGCTCGACTACCACGAGCACGCGCTCTCCTCCGGCGGCGACGCGCACGCCGCGGCGTACGTCGAGTGCGAGGTGGACGGTCGCACGGTCTGGGGCGCCGGGGTGGACGCGAACATCGTGACCGCCTCGGTGAAGGCGGTCACCAGCGCCGTCAACCGCGCCCGCGCCTGAGCACGTAAGGAAGGGTCCTCTGTTAACGCCTCGGTGTTGACAGGGGACCCTTCCTCTACCGGAGACGTTAAGAAGGGGCCCTTCCTTTCGGGCGGTGTATTAGCGTTGCGGCCAGGGCGGCGCCGACCAGCAGCAGGCCCGCGCACCAGAGCAGCGCTCCGCGGAACGCGTGGCCCAGGGTCGCCTTCTGCTCGTAGCCGGTGCCGGAGAGACCGACCAGCAGCGGCAGCGCGGCGACCGCCAACAGGCCGCCGGCCCGCGAGGCGGCGTTGTTGAAGCCGCTGGCCACCCCGGCGAACCGGTCCGCCACCGCGGACAGCACCGACGTGGTCAGCGGCGCCACCACCAGGGTCAGGCCCGCGCCGAACAGGGCCACCCCGGGTAGCACATCCACCCAGTACGACGCCCCCGGCCCGATCCGGCGCAGCAGCAGCAGGCCACCCGCGGCGATCACCGGCCCGACGGTCAGCGGCAGCCGTGGGCCGATCTTGGCCGACAGCGCCCCGGCCCGGGGCGAGCCGACCAGCAGCAGCAGCGTCATCGGCACGGTGGCCAGCCCGGTGAGCAGCGCCGACCAGCCGATCCCGTTCTGGAGATAGACGGAGAGGAAGAAGGTGAACCCGCCGAGCGCCGCGTACACGACCACGGTGAAGACGTTCAGCACCGAGAAGAGCCGGCTGCCGAACAGCTTGGCGGGTAGCATGGCCGCCTCGCCGCGACGCCGCTCGACCAGCACGAAGGCGACCGTGGCGAGCACCCCGACCAGCACCGACAACAGCACCGCCGGGGACCGCCCGCCGCGCGGCGCGTCGATCAGCGCGTACGTGACCCCGCCGAGGCCCAGCGCGCCGAGCAGCGCACCGACCACGTCGAACCGCCGCTTCGCCCCGGTACGCGAGGCGGCCACGTCCCGGCTCTCCGGCACCCAGCGCAGCGTGGCGAGCACCACCGCGACGGCCAGCGGCAGGTTGATGAAGAAGATCCACCGCCAGGAGAGCGCGTCGATCAGCCACCCGCCGAGGAGCGGGCCGAGGGCGGTGGAGACCCCGGACAGTCCGGACCAGGTGCCGATCGCCTTCCCCCGGTCGTCCCGGTGGAAGCTGGCCTGGAGCACGGAGAGCGAGCCGGGGGTGAGCAGCGCCCCGCCGGCGCCCTGGAGGAACCGGGCCACGATCAGCCAGCCGGTCCCCTGGGACAGTCCGCAGAGCACCGACGCCGCCGCGAACCAGGCCACGCCGAGCAGGAAGATCCGCCGGCGGCCGAACCGGTCGCCGAGCGCGCCGCCGAGCAGCACGAACGCGGCCAGCATCAGCAGGTAGCCGTTCACCGTCCACTGGAGATCGGCAACGTTGGCCTTCAGCTCCGCGCCGAGCCGGGGCAACGCCACGTTGACCACCGTGCTGTCCAGGAACACCATGCCGGAGGCGAGGATCGTGGCGAGCAGGGTGCCCCGACCGGCGGCGGTGCCCAACCGGAGCGCGGGCGGGTGCGCGGGTGCGGTCATGGGTATCAACTCTGCCCGCACTCCACTGCCGACGCCACGAATAACGGAAACCGCCCCGGGGGTACTGTGCGGACTCGCCCGGAGCACGCAAGCTGGAGAGGTGCCGTCTGTGCGTACGAGATCAGGAGTCCGCGCCGGAGTTGTGGCCGCAGTCGCCGCGGCGCTCGCCGTCGGCCTGGCCGGCTGCGCGCCGGTGGTCGACGAGCCGGAGCCGACGACGAGCAACGCCGGAACTGCCACCAAGCAACTCGGCGAACTGACCGTGGCCGCCGCCGCGTCCATGAAGGGCTACAGCCGAAACCACTTTCCGCATTGGCGCAAGACCGGCAAGAACTGCGACGTGCGGGACAGCGTGCTGCAGAAGGACGGCAAGAACATCCAGGTCTCCGGGTGCAACGTGGTCGGCGGCAGCTGGGAGAGCGTGTACGACGGGCAGGTTCTCAACGATCCGGCCCTGGTCGACATCGACCACGTGGTGCCGCTGGCCAACGCCTGGCGCTCCGGCGCGGACCAGTGGGACGACTCGAAGCGCGGCGACTTCGCCAACGACCTGACCCGGCCGCAGCTGGTGGCGGTTTCCGCGCGCTCCAACCGGGCAAAGGGTGATCAGGATCCGTCCAAGTGGAAGCCGGCAAACCGGTCGTACTGGTGCCGGTATGCCACGGACTGGATAACGGTCAAGCACTACTGGCGGCTGACCGTGACCAGTGACGAGAAGGCCGCCCTAACCGACATGTTGGAGAGCTGCCTATGAGCGAGCGTCAGCGAGCGAATCATCAATGCGGTGCGGTGGTGCCCTCGTGCCGGCACGCAGCGAAGCGGAGTGCCGGCATGAGCAGGCGTCAGCGAGCGAATCATCGATGCGGTGCGGTCGTGCCTCATACCGGCACGCAGCGAAGCGGAGTGCCGGCATGAGTGAAGAAGCGGTGCCAGGCCCCACGTCGGCCGGGATGTCGGTCGACGGCACCCCGCCCGCCGTCGCCGAGGTCCCGGGGGCGGGCATGTCCGCCGACACCGCCCCGCCCGGCGGCGCCCCGGCGGGTGCGGGCGCGCAGCAGCGGGTCAGCGACATCACGGCCGGCCCCGGCGGGGTGATGACCGACGAGGTCGGCGTGGTGACCGGCGAGCTGACCCTGTGCACCGGGTACGCGGACGGCCAGGTCACCCTGCGCGTGCAGTACAAGGACGCCGACGAGTGGTACGCGGTGACCGGTGGGCGGGTGCCGCTGGCCGACCCGGTCGGCCTGGACGCCGTACACACCATGGCGGTCGCCCTGCTCAACCGTCCGGAGGGCTGAGACAGGCCGGGGCCCCTGCCCGCGATCTCTGGGCAGGGGCCCCGGGCCGGTGCTCACGGGGTCGGGATCAGCTCACCGGGGTCGACCGGCGGGGCACCCTCGTCCGGCCGGACCAGTTCCGGCTCCACCTCGTGCGGCCGGATCTTGCCGTCGGCGATCTGCTCGGCGTAGTGGCAGGCCACCCGGTGCCCGCCGGTCACCTCGCGCAGCGCCGGACGCTCGTCCGCACAGCGGGTCGGCTGAGCCCAGGGGCAGCGGGTGTGGAACCGGCATCCGGCCGGCGGGTTGCTCGGCGACGGCAGGTCGCCGGCGAGCAGGATCCGTTCCCGGCGGTCCTCGACCGTCGGATCCGGCACCGGCACCGCCGACATCAGCGCCTTGGTGTACGGGTGCATCGGCTCGCGGTAGAGGTCGTCGCTGGACGCCTCCTCCACCAGCCCACCGAGGTACATCACCCCGACCGTGTCGGCGATGTGCCGGACCACCGCCAGGTCGTGCGCGATGATCAGGTACGTCAGGCCCCGCTCGTTCTGCAGATCCTCCAGCAGGTTGAGCACCTGCGCCTGGATCGACACGTCCAGCGCGGACACCGGCTCGTCGGCGACGATGAGGTCCGGGTCGAGCACCAGCGCGCGGGCGATGCCGATCCGCTGCCGCTGGCCGCCGGAGAATTCGTGCGGGTACTTGCTCAGCGCCGAAGCTGGCAGCCCGACCGCCTCCAGGGCCTCCCGGAGTCGCTTGGCGGTGGCCGCCTTGTCGCCGGCCAGCCCGTGCGCCTTCAGCCCCTCGACGAGCAGCGACTCCACGGACTGCCGGGGGTCGAGGCTGGACAGCGGATCCTGAAAGATCATCTGCATCCGGCGGCGGGTCCGGCGCATCGACTCGCCCTTGAGCGAGCGGACGTCGGTGCCGTCGAAGACGATCTCCCCGTCGGTCGGCTCGACGAGTCGCAGCAGGCCCCGACCGAGCGTCGACTTGCCACACCCCGATTCGCCCACCAGGCCGTACGTCTCACCCTTGTTGATCGACAGCGAGACGCCGTCGACGGCGTAGACGTAGCCGACCGTACGGTCGAAGAGCACGCCGCTCTTGATCGGGAAGTGGACCTTTACGTCGCGCAGTTCGACCAGTGGTCCGGTCCGCTCGGTCACGGCACCGCCACCTCCTCGGAAACGGGGTTGTTGCAGCGCAGGTCGCCGCGGGTGGCGGTGGGTTCGAGCGGGGGCGTGCCCTCCAGGCAGGCGTCCACCACCCGGTCGCAGCGCGGTGCGAACGCGCACCCCTCGACCCACGGGATGTTGTCGGCGACCGAGCCGCGGATGGCGTGCAGCCGCTCGCCCCGGGGCGCGTCCAGTCGCGGCACGGAACTGAGCAGCCCGTGGGTGTACGGGTGCCGCGGCCGGGCGAACAACTCGTGTCGGGCGGCCCGCTCGACCACCTTGCCGCCGTAGAGCACGTTGACCGTGTCGCAGAGGCCGGCCACCACGCCCAGGTCGTGCGTGATCATGATCAGCGCGGTGCCGGTCTCGTCGACGAGTTGCTTGAGCAGGGTGAGGATCTGCGCCTGGATGGTCACGTCCAGCGCGGTGGTCGGCTCGTCGGCGATCAGCAACCGCGGCTTGCAGGCCAGCGCGATGGCGATCAGCGCCCGCTGTCGCATGCCGCCGGAGATCTGGTGCGGGTACTCCTTCAGCCGCCGGCCCGGGTCCGGGATGCCGACCGCGTCGAGCAGTTCCCGGGCCTCCTTCAGCGCCGCCTTGCGCTCCATGCCCCGGTGCCGCTCCAGCACCTCGGCCACCTGCAGGCCGATCGGCACGACCGGGTTCAGCGAGGAGAGCGGGTCCTGGAAGATCATGCCGATGTCCCGGCCGCGCCGGTCCCGCATGTCGTTCGAGCGAAGCCGGAGCAGGTCGGTGCCGTCGAACATCACCTCGCCGGTGACCTTGTTGCCCCGCTTGGGCAGCAGGCCCATGATCGCCAGGCTGGTGACGCTCTTGCCGCAGCCGGACTCGCCGACCAGGCCCACGGTCTGCCCCGGTTCCACGCTGAAGCTGACCTTGTCGACCGCGGTGAACGACCGTTCACCGCGACGCTGGAACACCACGCTCAGATCGCGTACGTCGAGCAGGCTCATCGGGTCACTTCCTCACGGTGCTGATCCTTCGCTCGCGACTGCGGGGCTCGCAAGCTCACTCCTCGCGCTCGCCGATGCTGATCCTTCGCTCGCGACTGCGGGGCTCGCAAGCTCACTCCTCGCGCTCGCCGGTCCTTGCTGGTCGCGTCGCTCCGCCGCATCGCCGTCACCGCCGGTTCTTCGGGTCGATCGCCTCGCGCATCCCCTCACCCAGCAGGGTGAAGCCGAGCGCGACCACGATGATCGCCAACGCCGGGTAGTAGGCCAGCTCGGGCCGCACCTCGAAGTAGCGGACGCCGTCCACACCGAGCATCAGGCCCCACTCGGCCCGGTTGATGTCCGCGTCGCCGAGACCGAGGAAGGAGAGCGAGGCGGCCTCCAGGATGGCGGTGGAGAGGGTCAGCGTGGCCTGCACGATCACCGCGGTCATCGCGTTGGGCAGCATGTGCCGCAGCACGATGGACCCCTGCTTCACCCCGAGCGCACGGGCGGCCAGCACGTGGTCGCTTTCCCGCTGCGCCAGCATCGAGCCGCGCAGCAGCCGGGCGAAGATCGGCACGTTGACGATGGCCACCGCCAGGATCACCGTCCACTGGCTCGACCTGCTGGCCATGGCGACCAGGCTGATCGCCAGCAGCAGGGCCGGCAGGGCCAGCATCACGTCGGTCACCCGCATCAGGATGTTGTCGACCCAGCCGCCGAAGGCACCGGCGAGCGCACCGATCAGTGCCCCCAGGGACAGCCCGATCAGCGTGGCGAGTACGCCGACGAAGAGGGTCTGCCGGCTGCCGTAGATCAGGCGGGACATGAAGTCCCGGCCGAGCGGATCCGAGCCGAGCGGGAACCCGTCCGTGGCTCCGGGAATGTTGTCGACGGTGAGATTCTTGGTCAGCTCGGCGAAGCGCTGCGCCGGATCGTGCGGCGCGAGCAGCGGCGCGAAGATCGCCACCAGGATGAACACCGCGACGATGGCCGCGCCGAACATGGCCACCGGGTTGCGCCGCAGCCGGCGGATCGCGTCCCGGATGAGGCTCACGCCGCCCTGGTCGGCGCTGGCCCGGGCCAGCTCGTCCAGCCGCGCCTTCTTCCGGTCGCCGAGCCGGCCGATGCCGCGCTCGGTCGCGCCCGCAGGCCGTTCTCCGGTGGTGGGTGTGTCCGCGCCGTCGCGCGGGGTGGCCACTCCGGGCCGGGTGATCGGGTCGCTCATCGCACACGCACCCTCGGGTCGATGACGGCGTAGGAGAGGTCGACCAGCAGGTTGACCACCACGAAGACCATCGCGGCCAGCAGAATCAGCGCCTGGAGCACCGGGTAGTCGCGGCCGCCGCTGATCGAGTTGGTGATCAGCGTGCCCAGGCCGCCCCAGTTGTAGACCTTCTCGGTCAGCACCGCGCCGGAGAGCAGCGCGCCGGTCTGCAGGCCGATGGTGGTGACCACCGGCAGGAGGGCGTTGCGCAGGATGTGACGGCCCCGGATGGTCTTGTGCCGCAGGCCCTTCGCCTCGGCCGTGCGCACGTAGTCCTCGTTGAGCACGTCCAGCACGCTGGCCCGGGTCATCCGGACGATCACCGCCAGCGGGATGGTGGCCAGGGTGAGCGCCGGCAGGATCAGGTGCCA
Organism: Micromonospora sp. NPDC093277; assembly: GCF_044765245.1. Classification (NCBI taxonomy): domain Bacteria; kingdom Bacillati; phylum Actinomycetota; class Actinomycetes; order Micromonosporales; family Micromonosporaceae; genus Micromonospora; species Micromonospora sp. NPDC093277. The sequence goes on along the minus strand of NZ_JBIWJO010000013.1, from coordinate 31,580 downwards.
CAGCGCGTCGGCGGTGGCGTCGAACTCCCGGGTGAGCAGGCCGTCGAGCACGAAGAAACCGGTGACGTTGGTGTTCTCCAGGCCGGTGCTGAGTCGCCCGGAGGGCGGGAACCAGTGGATGTTCTGGGTGAAGACGTCCTTGAGCAGGTAGCCCAGGAAGAAGATCGGGATCGAGATGCCGAGCAGGGTGCCGGCGATGCTCAGGTTGTCCAGCAGGCGGCCCTTGTACCGGGCGGCGAGGTAGCCGAGCGGGACGCCGAGGCCGATCGCGATGATCATGGCGGCCAGGGCCAGCTCGATGGTGGCCGGGAAGGCCCGTCCGATCACCTCGGTGACCGGGTCACCGGTCCGGATGGAGTTGCCGAAGTCGCCGGTGATAACCCGCTGCATGAACTTGCCGTACTGCACCAGGATCGGCTGGTCATAACCGAGCGCCTTGGTCAGCAGCACTCGGCGCTCCGGGGTGGCCCGCTCACCGAGCAGCGCCTCGACCGGGCCGCCGGGCAGATTCCGCAGCCAGATGAAGATCAGCGCCGACAGCGCCATCAGGGTCACCACCAACTGAAGCAGGCGGCGGACTATGACTCGCAACATCTCTCACACACCAGATTCTCGGTAACTGCGGGTCGGCCCGGGCCGGGGAAGCCCGGCCCGGGCCGATTCCACGTACGGCGTCAGTTGCGGTGTCAGCCGACGCTGACCGTGTCGAAGCGCTCGTCGGTCAGCGGGCTGGCCACCAGGCCCTTGACGTCCTTGGTGACCACGATGGCCGGCGGGGCGTGCCAGATCGGCACGGCCGGCAGCCACTTGGCGGCGATGTCGCGGTTGACCTGCTCCCAGGCGGCCTTCTTGCCGGCCTCGTCGACCGTGCCGTCGGCCTTGGTGATGGCGTCGAACATGTCGGTCATCGCCGCGTCACCGAACTCGGTCTTGGCCCGACCGAAGAACGTGCCCACGAAGTTGCCCGGGTCGTTGTAGTCACCGGTCCAGCCGAGGATGTGCAGGTCGTGCTTGCCGAACTGCTGCACGTCGTCCTTGTAGCCACCGTTCCACGGGCGGGCCACACCGTTGACCTTGATGCCGACGGCCTGCAGGTCGTTGGCGAGGACGGTGAAGATCTCCTGCGGGTTCGGCATGTACGGCCGGGAGACATCGGTCGGGTAGTAGAAGTTGAGGGTCAGCCCCTCGGCGCCGGCCTCCTTGAGCAGCTGCTTGGCCTTGTCCGGGTTGTACTCGTACTTCTGCACGTCCGGGGCGTAGCCGAGCACGGTGTCCGGCATCAGCTCGTCGGCGACCTTGGTGCCGCCCGGGCCCTTGGTCTGGACGAGCTGCTCGCGGTTGAGGGCGTAGGCGATCGCCTGGCGCACCCGCAGGTCCTTCAGCTTCGGGTTCTTCTGGTTGATGCCGAGGTAGAGGATGTTGAACGCCGGGCGGTTGATGACGTTGAAGCCCTCACTCTCCAGCGCTCTCCGGTCCGCCGGGGCCGGGAAGTCGATGCCCTGGACGGTGCCCGCCCGCAGCTCCTGCTTGCGGGTGTTCTCGTCCTCGATGACCTTGATGATCACCTTGTCGACCTTGGCCTTCTCGCCCCAGTAGTCGGCGTTCCGGTTCAGGGTGATCTCGTTCTTCGCCTTGTCCCAGCCACCGAAGGTGAACGGGCCGGTGCCGACCGGGTGCTCGTTGGCGAACGCGCTGTACTCGAAGGAGTCGCCGTTCTGCTTGACCGTGTCGGCGTCGTACTTCTTCAGCGCGTCCGGGCTGGCGATCGACAGCGAGGTCAGCGCGAAGGCGCCGGGGAAGGCACCCTTGTACTCGTTCATGGTGATGACGGCGGTGTTCTCGTCCGACGCGTCGCACTTGTTGTAGAGCGCCTTACCGGCGTCCGGGCTCTCGTTGTTCGCGAAGCCGCCGAAGACGTCCATGTAGTAGAGCATCTGCGACTGCGCCGCAGCGCCCTTCATGTTGTACCAGCGGTCGAAGTTGAAGCAGACCGCGGCGGCGTTGAAGGCGCTGCCGTCGTGGAACTTGACGCCCTTGCGGAGGTGGAAGGTCCACACCTTGCCCTCGGCGTCGTGCTCCCAGCTCTCGGCCAGGGCGCCTTCCAGGTCGGCCGTGCCCGGCTTGTTCTGGATGAGGGTTTCGTACATCTGCCGGACCGGACGGAATGTCTCGCCGTCGTCGTTGAAGATCGGGTCGAAGTTCTTCGGATCACCGGCACCCGCAAAGACGAAGGTGCCGCCGGTCTTGGCTTCACCGCTCCCGTCGCGCTCGCTCTTGGCGCAGCCGGACGCCCCGACCGCCAGAGCGGCTGCGGCCGTCAGGGCCACCGCCGCTTTAAGCCTGCTCGCCTGCATCTCTCACCTCTGTCATGCGCATGACCGCGCCGAGTTGTGACTCGGTCCGTGTGCGGGAGGCTATGACACGACACACAGAAGCGGAACGTCCGTTAGGCAATCGCTATCAAGCCGACACCAAGCCGCGGGTCTGACAGGGACTGATCTCGCGACAAACAGGACTGTCACAGCAATGAGCGGGTGCGAGGATCGGACAAATCACGCAGAACGCGCCACCCTCGGCCGATCTGCCGAGCCCGTGGCGAACGGCACTCGTCTCACATTCCGGTTACGGGATCGTCGCCGTCCCCGGCACGGAGGAGGCGTCGCGGGACGGACGACCCCGTCGCCGCCTCCCCGTGCCCGGTACGGGCGCTCAGACCGCCCGGCGGCCCTCGAACGCCCGGCCCAGGGTGATCTCGTCGGCGTACTCGAGGTCGCCGCCGACCGGCAGGCCGCTGGCCAGTCGGGTCACCGCGATCCCCATCGGCTTGACCATCAGGGCCAGGTACGTCGCGGTCGCCTCGCCCTCCGTGTTCGGGTCGGTGGCGAGGATCAGCTCACGGACCGCGCCACCGCCCAGCCGGGTCATCAGCTCCCGGATCCGCAGGTTGTCCGGCCCGATCCCCTCCAGCGGGTTGATCGCGCCACCGAGCACGTGGTAGCGGCCGCGGAACTCACCGGTCCGCTCGATCGCCACCACGTCCTTCGGCTCCTCGACCACGCAGAGCACCTCGTCGGTACGCCTCGGGTCGCGGCAGATCCGGCACTGCTCCGACTCGGCCACGTTGAAGCAGCTGGTACAGAACCGCACCAGCTCCTTGACCTTGCGCAGCGCACCCGCCAGCCGGTTCACGTCGGCCGGATCCGCCGACAGGACGTGGAAGGCGATCCGCTGGGCGCTCTTTGGGCCAACGCCGGGCAGCCGGCCCAGCTCGTCGATCAGATCCTGGATGGCACCCTCGTACATCTGCCGGCTCAGAACCCGGGCAGGCCGAGGCCGCCCATCCCACCCGTGACCGGGCCCATCGTCTTCTCGGTCAGCTCCCGCGCCGCCTCGGCGGCGTTGTGCACGGCCGCGACGACCAGGTCCTCCAGGGTCTCCACGTCCTCCGGGTCGACCGCCTTCGGGTCGATCTTGATCGCCTTCAGCTCACCGGTGCCGGCGACGGTGGCGGTGACCAGTCCACCGCCCGCGGTGCCGGTCAGCTCCGCCTCGGCCAGCTCGGCCTGAGCCTTGGCGATCTGCTGCTGCATCTTCTGCGCCTGCTTCAGCATCTGCTGCATGTTCGGCTGTCCACCTGGGCGCACGGATGGCTCCTTCTCACACTCGTCTGATCGGCCGCGCCCAGCCTAGTCGGGCGGCGGCACAGGTCCTCCGCGGTCGGTGCGCGCTCAGCGCGCGTCCACCTCGTCGATCTTCTCCGCTCCGAACGCCTCCCGGAGCAGCCGCACCGCCTGCTCCTCGCTGGACTGCCGGGCGGTCCGCTCGTCGATCACGTCGTCCAGCGGCTCGTCGCCCGGGTCGAAGCCCTCGTAGACGGGGGTCGCCTTCGCGGCGCCGGCCGGGACCGGCCCGTCGTAGTCCGGGTCGTAGGGCGGCTCGCCGGCCCACTCGGCGTCAGCGGTCTGCCGCGCCTGGGCCGCGCGCGGCCCCTTGCCCGGCCCACCGGCCGTGGCGGCCGCCGCGGCCGCCCGGGCCGCCGCGATCGCGCTGCTCACCGGCGCGCCGCCGGTCCCGCCCGCCGCGGGGCGCGGCGCCGCCGCCGTCGACCCGGCGGTCGAGCTCGGCGAGGGGGGACCAGCCGGACCGGGTACGGCGGGAGCCGCCGTCACGGTCGCCGTGGCCCCGCCCGGCCGGGCCGGCTCCGGCCAGTCGTTCGAGCCGGTCGCGTCGTTCGAGCCGGTCGCGGCACCGCCGGGGCGGGCCGGCTCCGGCCAGTCCCCACCCCCGTCGGCGCTGCCACCCGGTCGGGCCGGTTCGGGCCACTCCTCGTCGTCGGCCGGGGCGTCGGCCCCACCGCCTCCCGCCGCCCGGGCGGCGGGACCGCTCGTCCGCGCCGAACCGTTCGGGGCACCACCGGCATCCGTCCGGGCGTGACCGGGCGCGACGGGGCGGGCCGAGGCACCGCCACGACTAGCGCCACCCCCGCCGCCCTGGCCCGCCGAATCACCGGTCGAGCCGGCCGGGCCGTTCGACGGACCGGTTGCGGCCGGTCGGGGCGGGGCGGCGGAACGGGCCGGGCCACCGAGGGTCGCGGCACCCCGCTCGCCGGCCACTTCGCAACGGATCTGCCAGCGGCCGCCCAGTTCCTCGTAGAGCGCGTCGGTCAGCACCGCGGCGTGGTCGGCCATCATCTTGGCCAGCACCGTCGACTTCACGGTCAGCACCAGGGTGTCGCCGTCCAGGTCGCGGACCACCGCGTCGCGCATCAACGCCGCGATCCGCTTGTTGGTGCGGTTGACCTTGCCGACCACCTCGGGCCAGACCCGGCGTACGGCGACGGCGTCCAGCGCGCCGGCCGGGGCCGAGCCGGGACGCGGCGGCTCCGGGGTGGCCGGATCGGGCATCACCGCCGACGGCGGCACGGGACGGCGGGCCGGGGCACCGGGCACCGGGCCGGCCGCGGCGTCGACCGACACCGGGGCGGCCGGGGCTGGACGGGAATCAGCGGCCGGGCTCGGGACAGCCGGCGCGGACCCGGAACCCGTGGCCGGGCCCGAGCCGGCCGGGGCGGGACGGGAACCGGCGGCCGCGGCAGCGGCGCGCGCGGCGGCCATGCCGGTCGGGGCACCGGCAGCCGCCGGCGTGCCGGCGGTCTCCGGGTGAGGCGCGGCGGCAGCCGCGGCCGGGGCGGGAGACTCCTGGCGTACCTCGGGGGCGGGGGCGACCGGCGCGGGGCCGGCGGCGGCCGACGGCAGCTCGGCACCGCCCACGGTGAGCCGGCGTTCCATCCGTTCCAGGCGCTGGAGCAGGCCGCCGGACGAATCGTCCACGCCGGGCAGCAGCATCCGGGCGCAGATCAGCTCCAGCAGCAGCCGCGGGGCGGTGGTGCCACGCATCTCCACCAGGCCGTTGTGCACGATGTCCGCGCAGCGGGACAGGGTGGCCGGGCCGAGCCGCTGGGCCTGGGCGGCCATCCGCTCGATCTGGTCGTCCGGGCCGTCGATCAGGCCCTTGGCGGCGGCGTCCGGCACCTGCTGCATGACAATCAGGTCACGGAGCCGTTCCAGCAGGTCGGAGGCGAACCGGCGGGGGTCGTGGCCGGCCTCGGCGACCCGGTCCACGGTGGCGTACGCGGCGGCGCCGTCCCCGGCGGCGATGGCGTCGCACATCTCGTCGATCAACGCGGAGTCGGTGACGCCGAGCAGTGCGGCGGCCCGGCCGTAGCTGACCCCCTCCGGGCCGGCGCCCGCGATGAGCTGGTCGAGCACGGAGAGGCTGTCCCGGGCGCTGCCGCCGCCAGCGCGCACCACCAGCGGGAAGACCGCCGGCTCGACCCTGGCCCCCTCGGCCTCACAGAGCTGCTCGAGGTACGGCCGGAGCACCTTCGGCGGGATCAGCCGGAACGGGTAGTGGTGGGTCCGTGACTTGATCGTGCCGAGGACCTTCTCCGGCTCGGTGGTGGCGAAGATGAACTTGACGAACTCCGGGGGCTCCTCGACCAGCTTGAGCAGGGCGTTGAAGCCGGCCGACGAGACCATGTGCGCCTCGTCGATCACATAGATCTTGAAGCGGCTGCGGGCCGGCGCGAAGAACGCCTTCTCCCGGAGCTCCCGGGCGTCGTCGACGCCGCCGTGGCTGGCCGCGTCGATCTCGATGACGTCGATCGAGCCGGAGCCGTCGGTCGCCAGCGAGCGGCAGGACTCACACTGCCCGCAGGGTTCGGGGGTCGGACCCTGCTCGCAGTTGAGCGAGCGGGCCAGGATCCGGGCGCTGGAGGTCTTGCCGCAGCCCCGGGGGCCGGAGAAGAGGTACGCGTGGTTCAACCGCCCGCTGCGCAGCGCCTGAGACAGCGGCTCGGTGACGTGCTCCTGACCGATGACCTCGGCAAACGTACGGGGCCGGTACTTGCGGTAAAGGGCCAGTGCCACCCGTACCGCCTCCTCTCGACCGAGCCATTCTGCGCCGGTCGGGCTCGGGTGACCACCCACCACCCCGTGACCTGACCCGCAGGGACGTTACCGGCACCCGGAGACAGAAAGGCCTCCCGTGCACCCGGCAGAGCTCGCTTATCCTTGCTGCCTTCCGGCCCTGGGGAGGTTCACGAGATACCGCCGCACGGGAGGTGACGCCAAGCCTACCCGACCCCGCGTCGATCTTCAGGGGGTGGTGGGGTGGCCCACCCGACGGAGACCTGTATCCTGGCTCGCGGAGGATTCGCCTAGAGGCCTAGGGCGCACGCTTGGAAAGCGTGTTGGGTTCACACCCTCACGAGTTCGAATCTCGTATCCTCCGCTCTTCTGAGCAGGAAATACGACAGGGCCGGCCCCCACGGGGACCGGCCCTGAGTCGTCTATACGGTCGCTCTGGTCTCATTCCTGGTCTCAGTTGCCCTGCTCCGGCTGCTCGGCCGGCGGCCCGCCGCTGCTCTCGCCCGGCCGGCGAGGCGGGTCGCCCCAGAGCAGTCCGCCAAGCTGCTGCGCGATGTCGCGGCGCACATGATCGGTCATGTGCTGGTTGCAGGCAGCCATCGCCGAGTTCGACCAGCCCATGATGCCCATCACGGCACGGCCCGGGACGCCGAGGACCAGGAGGACGGTGGCGGCGGTATGCCGGGCGTCGTGCAGCCGGCCGTCCCGCACACCGGCCAGCTTGAGCAGCCGCTTCCACTCGTCGTAGTCCGTCGCCTGGTGGATTGCGTCACCGGTCGGCGAGGCGAACACCCATCCTTCATCGCGCCAGAGGGTCGCAGACCTCGAAAGCGTGTGCGGGTTTACGCCCCCTGCGGGGTCAAATCCCGTTGCCACCGCTCGTGATATGCGAGAACGTCTGGCCGATCCTCACGGATCGGCCGGGTGTTCAGCTTCTGGCGGGGCCCGGGACACCGCTGAGATTCCCGGTCGTGTCCGCGGACGGAGGCACGGCCAAAGCCCAGTTCCTGCCCAGAAACGCGGAACGGCCCCGAGGATTCCCTCAGGGCCGTTCCGATGTGGTAGCGGGGACAGGACTTGAACCTGCGACCTCTGGGTTATGAGCCCAGCGAGCTACCGAGCTGCTCCACCCCGCGTCGGTTCGCACACCGTATCTCACCACCCCCCGGCCGCCGCAGAACGCCCCCCGACCGGGGCGGTCCGGGCCGCGCGCCAGGTCACACCTGTGGCGCCCGTTTCGTGCTGGCCGGCGGCTTGGGCGTGGAGTTCTTACAGCCTCTCCGCCGAGTACACGCCCCCGCCGAGCAGCGGCTGCGCGGGTGGCTCGCGGCCACCGCAAGATCGATTTCGTGTAGTTTCCACATCGCACAGTCGATCATGTGTGGTGGTCGTCTCGGGTCCACCCCGGTTCACCAGCACGATTTCAGACGGCGGCCCCCCGCGGCCGTCCGGCAGGGAGCAGGAGAGCATGAATCTCACCCGTAAGGTGCTGGCGTCGGTCGCCGCGCTGGCCGCGTCGTTCGCCACGGTGCAGGTGATCGCCGAGGCGCCGTCGCAGGCCGCCGTTTCGTGTTCGGGGTCGGTCACTTACAGCAAGGCGGTCCCGGCAAGCAACCCGGTGGCGGAACTGATCATCTACTACAACAGCACGAACGGTGGCACCAACAGCGCCTGCCTCTACCGCCGTGGCGCGGCGTACGGACAGCCTGGCTGGACCGAGGTGCAGATCGTCAGGTGCCGCGAGACCTCAAAGGGCGGCGCCTGCACGAGGACCGCGGAGTCCGGTGTTGACGGCAACATTTACTCGTACTATGCCGGCCCCCGAGGCGTCACCGGCACCGTCAACAACTGCGTGTCGGCGTGGGGCGAGGTGCAGTGGAACGGCACCAGGTACCCCGTCGCCAGCGGCCCCGTGGGCTGCTGAGCGGCAGCGGTGACCGCGAAGGGCGGGCACCGCGCGCCGGTGCAGGCGGATGACCCACAGGGCGTCCGCCCGCACCCGGCAGCTATTCCCGAACGCTGAAGGGCGCCCGCCGGAAGGGCTACACCTACCTGCGGCGTGCGGCGCCTGCGGCAGCGATCCGTGCGTAAATAGCGGTCTCAGTTGTGGTCTCGTTTGTACTCGTTCACCGGCGTCCGCGGCTAATCCCCGGAGTCCGTTTCCCGAGGCCACGAACCGTGCTGAGCGGGCCTGAACAGCGTTGAGCAGACTTGGAAAGCGTGTTGGGTTCACACCCTCACGAGTTCGGATCTCGTATCCTCCGCCACTGACACAAGGGCCGGCCCCCGCTCGGGCTGGCCCTTCGTCGTCTCCACGGCCACTCCCAGCTGCCCTCCCGCCCGGGGCGACGCGTGCCCCTCCCACCCGGGGCGACGCATCTCCTCCCGGCGGAGGGCGACACGACATGCGGCATATTGCGGTCTTCCGGAGCTTGGATACACCCATATGCCGCACCTGGAGTGGATCTGGACGGCATCGCGCCGCACGGATGCCGGACGGCTGCGCGGCGGTCCGAGCCACGCCCTACGTGGATGGGAGTCGCGCCGACCTGACCGCCCCTGAATGATGCGCCAGCGCTCCTCCGCCCGTACGTTTGGCACCGGCACCGGACCGACTCCAGCACCGGCACCGACTCCAGCACCGGCACCGGCACGCGGTCGAGGCCGACCGGGACGGCTCCCCGCGAGCGCTGCGGGACGGCTCGGCCTGCGCCTCAAGCACACAACCGTCGTACACATGTTCCATCCACAGCCTGTGGACGCCGAGAGGATCGGATGAGTTACCAGCTCAGCGCGGTCGTCGCCGACGTCGAACTGCTTCGTGAGCAGATCGCCGACCTGGACCACGCGGTCCTCGCCGCGCTCCGCCAGGACTTCGCGCTGCTGCCGGTCACCCCGCAGCTCGTCGAGGAACTGACCGGCGGGCTGCCCGATTTCGCCACCGGTGAGCCGTCCATCGAGCACCCGTTCCAGCTTGTCCTCTCGCCAGCCCTGTCGGACCTGCTGGCCCGCTGGTCGCGGCGGGGGCCGGTGGCGTACCTGGAGGCTGAGTTCGCCGGCGGGCTGGGCCACCAGTCGGCGGCGGTCTGGCTGGGCGGCCAGGTGACCTGGGGGCCGTGCTTCGACGCCACTCTCGACCGACCCCGCGCCGAGTGGCCGATCAACGCGGCGCTCGCCCGACTGGGTGTCGAGCCGGGGCCCTGGATCGACCCGTTCGCCGAGTTGGGCCTGCACCTGGAACGTGACACTGCCGGATGGCTGGCACACGGCCGCCGCGGCCTCTCCGCCGACTACTGGGACGAGCTGGCCGAGGAATGGGAACTGCGACAATCCATCCTGCACCAGCAACCTCCTCGTCCCGATCCCGTTGTGGACTGGGGGAGCGAATGAGACTGCGACAATTCGGATTCATCGCCACGCTGATGGCGGCCGCCTCGATCGCCGGCAGCGGCGTCCGTCCACAGGGGCCGGACGTGCCAGGGCGGCCCGTCGGGGCCGCCGAGGTGGTCGGGCTCGACGGGCTGCGCAACGCCGAGTTCGGCGCCACTGAGGCGGAACTGACCCGGCGCGGGGTGCTGCGTACCGAGCAGGACGCGTGCGGCCCGACGCTGGCCGGGCACGGGTCGGTCAGCCCGATCTTCGTCGACGAGCGCCTCGTCCTGCTCTGGTTCGACGACCCGATGACAACGCCCGAGGGGATCAGCGTGGGCACCCCGCTCACGGCGGTACGCGACGCGTACCCGTCGGTGGTCGACCTGACCGCTCCACAGGGGACGCACCGGTTCGACGGGCTGCTCGCCCGCGACGGCGACCGGGCGTACCTCTTCCTGCACGACCGGACCGCGGTCCGGAAGATCATCGCCGGGTACGCGGAGTGGGCCCGCCGCCTCTTCGACGAGGGCTACGGCCCCTGCTGACACGGTGACGCCAAAGCCACCTTCAGAAAGCGAACGCGGGAAGCATCGGTGAACTCTCCGTCGACGAGATCACCGGGACGCCACGCATCGTAGTTGCCCGCCTACTTTTGACCCATGGCGAGCGGTCAGACCGTCGGCACGCGGCGCAATTACTCGATCCGGACACTCAAGGTGCTCTTCGCCCTGTCGGGCGGGTGCTGCGCGTTCCCGGGATGCCGCCTGCTGCTCGTCGACCGCGGACACGACGTGACGGACCCCGTCAACCTGACCAACATCGCCCACATCCGGGGGGCCGCCGATGACGGACCTCGCGCCGACCCGGCCCTCAGCGTGGCGGCGCGCAACGCGTACCCGAACCTCATGCTGCTCTGCCCGACCCATCACAAGCTCGTGGACGACCATCCCGACCGCTACCCGGTGGAGGTGCTGGTCGCCTACAAGGCGCAGCTGGAGAAGTGGGTCCACGACCGGCTCACCGCGGCGGTCATCCAGGTCACCAGTGCCGAACTCGACGTGGTGTGCCGGCATCTGGTGCACGGCCACCCGATGCCGTCGTCCGCGCTGCGAGCCGTCCCGGCCGAGGAGAAGCTGCGCCGCAACGGCCTCGGGGCCCCCTCCCGCCTGCGGCTGACCATCGGTATGGCGCAGAGTCCGCTCGTCGCCGACTACCTCCAGCGCATGGCGGCCAACGTCGACCACCGCTTTCCGGGCAACCTCCGGCGGGCCTTCGTCACCGAGTACGAGCGGCTCTGGAACGAGGGCCTGCGTGGTGACAGCCTGTTCGTGGCGCTCAGCGAGTTCGCCGGAGGCGAGGCGGGTGACCTGCTCCGCCAGGCGGCCGGGCTCGCCGTCCTCGCCCACCTGTTCGGCGTCTGCGATGTGTTCGAGGAGGCGGCGTGATTCTTCCCGACAAGTACGTCGGACTGGAGCACTCGTTGCTCGGGCAGGCGGCCACCCTGATCCGGGTACGCGGCTCCGCCACGACGGTCGCCGACCTGTGGGCGGCCGCGCAGGCCGACATGGCGTACGAGAGGTTCGTGCTCGCCCTCGACCTGCTCTTCATGATCGGCGTGGTGGACGGCGACGGCGGCGGCGTGCTCCGGTGGTCGCGATGAGGATCCGCCGCATCTCGGGCAACCAACCCGGCTTCCGTGAGGTACGCCTCAACGCCGGCTTCAACCTGGTCGTCGCCGACCGGGCCACCCGGTCCACAACGGATGACCTCCGGCAGGGCCTGGGCAAGACCAGCCTCGTGGAGATCATCAACTACTGCCTGGGCGCGAGTCTTGGCATCGGGCAAAACCTGATGCACGTCAAGGCGCTGGACGACGCGTGGGCCTTCACCGTTGACCTGGAGCTCGACGGCCAGGAGCTGCAGGTGACCCGCGGCCTGCGCCGCCCCAACGAGATCCGGGTCCACGGCGACCTCGGCGACGAGCGGATCGGAGTCCTGGACCCCGACGGTTCCCGGCTGTTACGGCTCAGCGAGTGGCGAGCGCACCTAGGGGACCGCTGCTACGGCCTCGCCGCCGACCAGCCACACAAGTACGTTCCCGGGTTCCGGTCGTTGTTCGCGTACTCGGCCCGGACCGGGCCGGGCGCGTTCACCGACCCGTTCCGCGTCGCAGCCGAGCAGAAGGCGTGGCAGGTACAGCTCAACAACGCCTTCCTGCTCGGGCTGAACTGGCGGACGGTGGCAAGCTGGCAGCAGCTCAAGACCGACGAGTCCGCCCTGCGGATGCTCACCGAACACTCCGAGCAGTCCGTCGAGCGGATGGAGGGCGGACTCGGCGAACTGGAGTCGGAACGGATCCGGGTGGCGGCGGAGCTCGCCGAGCTGCGCGGCTCGATCGCCGACTTCCGGGTCCTGCCGCAGTATCGCGAGGCGCAGCAGCGCCTCGACGCCGTCACAGCCCGGATCAAGGAGCTGATCTCCGAGCTCACCGTCAACGAGAACCTGCTCGCCCTGTACGCCGAACGCGTCTCCGCCGAGCCCGACGTGGACGCAGCCGAGGTCGCCGCCCTCTACGCCGAGGTGGGGGTGACCCTGCCCGACACCACCCGGCGGTCGCTGGAGGAGGTGCTGGAGTTCCACCGGACCATCACGCGCAACCGGCGCGACTACCTCCAGGTGGAGATGACCCGCCTGCGCACGATGAACGCCGCGGCGCAGGCCCAGCTCCGGCAGCTGGAGGAGGAGCAGCGTCAGGCCCTGCGCCTGCTCAGCTCGGGTGGCGCCCTCGACGACCTCGCCGAACTGCAGGCGCGGTTCGGGCAGCTGAGCAGCCGGCTGGAGACCCTGGACCGGCGGGCGGAGGACATCCGCCGGCTCCGCACCGATCTGGAGAAGCTGCGGACCCAGCGGCAGATTCTGCGGCAGCAGACCTTCATCGATCACTACGAGCGGCGCGAGCAGTGGACCGGCGCCGTGGCGTCATTCGCCCGGATCACCCTGGCCCTCTTCGGCGAGCCGGGGGACCTGGTGATCGATGTCACGGACGCGGGGTACGCGTTCCGGACCCGCAGCAGGCCGGAGGCCGGACCGGGCAGCGACCGGCTGCACGTGTTCGCGTACGACCTCACGCTGGCCACGATCTGGGCGGACCGGCCGCACACGCCGGGCCTGCTCGTCCACGACAGCGCCGTCTTCGAGCGGGCCGACGACCGGCAGGTGGCGCGAGCGCTCTCCGTCGCCGCCGAGCAGAGCGCCGCTCGGAACTTCCAGTACGTCGCGATGATCAACTCCGACGTGCTGCCGGAGGAGGAGTTGAACGCGCTCGGCGTCGATCTCGACAACCGGATCGTGTTGAGGCTCACCGACTCCGACCCGAGCGGGGCGCTCTTCGGCCAGTCGTTCTGAACGGGCCAGGGATGGACGGCGGAGTGGCGTGCGGGCAGAGGACGACCGAGACGAGCAAACGGAACGCCCGATCGGTCCTGACGGACCGACCGGGCGTTCTCGCAATTTGCGAGCGGTGGCGGCGGCGGCGCCTCCTCGAGCGACACCTCCCCGCCGCTGAACGCCGCCTGGACGGACACCTCCCCCGCGGCTGAACGTCACCCCGGTGAAGGGCAGCCGACCGCCGCTGAACGTCGCTCTGTTGAAGGACACCTGACCGTCGCTGAACGTCGCCCCGCCGAAGGACACATGTCCCTCCGCCGCTGAACGTCGTCCCGGCGAAGGACACCCGGCCGTCGCTACAGGAAATACTCTTCCCCCAATCGATCAGAAGGCGGGGCACCCTACGGGGCTGGTGGGGAGTCCCAGTCTGAGGTGAACCATTGGACCGTGCCGGTGGCGGGTTCGTAGGACCGTCGCTGCAGTGCGCCGAGGTCGGCACCGTAGACGTGGAGTCCGATGGCGGGCTCGTCGCCGATGGCGATGACGGAGTGGACGTCGTCGTCGGTGGTGCAGCAGATGGTGACCTGTCCGCGGTGCCATTCGTGTTCGCCGAGCGGTGTCATGGGGCCGGTCGAGTCCGGTGCCGGTTTGAGATACCGCAGTTCTCGTTCGATTCCGGAGTAGATGCCGGCCACGCCCCAGGTCTCGTGCGAGTGCACCGGCGTCTGCTGGCCTGTGTTCCAAACCACGCAGGCAAACGACCAGCTGCGGTCCGGGGCGATGTAGAGCGGGTGGTTGAGATGCCGTCGTGGTGATGGCCGGGTGAGGGCCTGGGGCAGTCGGTAGTCGCTGGCCAGGAGGGTCGATAGTCGGTCGGCGACCAGGCCGGTGAGTTCGTGTTCGTCGCGGGTGCTGTCGACGAATCCGGTCACGTCGGCGACGAAGGCGTCCAGGGTGGTCATCATTCGGCCTGTTCGACCGGTCGTGGCCGGCGCTTGGTGAGGGTCAGGTGGGTGACGCCGCTGGCCGTCGACGTCGTCTCGATGTCGTAGGTCTCCTCCAACGCCTCCAGTCCGTCCCACACCCTCGAGCCGCGGCCGAGCAGGATCGGCACCTGCACGATGTGCAGATGGTCGACCAGCCCGGCTGCGACGAAGTCGCGGATGATGCTGGCTCCGCCGCCGATGCGCACGTCGCGGTCGCCGGCGGCTTCGCGTGCTTGCTCGAGTGCTTCCTGTGGAGCCGCGTTGAGGAAGTGGTAGGTGGTGCCGCCGTCCATGTCGATCGAGGGCCTTGGCCGGTGGGTGAGGACGTAGGTCGGGGTGTGGAACGGCGGGTTCGGTCCCCACCAGCCCTTCCAGTCGGGGTCGTCCTGCCAGCCGGGTGGGCCGAACTTGTTGGCACCCATGATCTCGGCTCCGATGCCCTGCTCGTTCCGGGCCGCGAAGGCGTGGTCTGGGCCTTCGGAACCGCCTGGTCCCTGCCACGCTCGGGTCTTGAACATCCACTCGTGCAGGCGTTCGCCTGCGTGCCCGAACGGAGTCTCCCGAGTTTGTGGCTCGCCGGTGCCGAATCCGTCCAGGGAGATGGCGAAGTTGTGGACGCGTACCTCAGACATTGTGTGGTCTCCTTTGCGCGGTGGCCTGCGGTGGCGATCTGCCGTGGTGATCTGTCATCACCCAGCATCGGGACATGCACTCATAACGTCCAATGCCATTCTTCATGTGTTCTGATAGATATTGTTTATCTATGGTCAGCCTGATCCAGCTCAAGGTGCTGTCGGTGGTCGCCCGGCTCGGGTCCGTGACCGAGGCGGCGAAAGAACTGCACTACACGCAGCCGTCGGTCAGCCATCACCTCGCCCGACTGGAGACGGCCACCGGAGCCAAGCTCGTGCAGCGGGTCGGCCGCGGGATCCGCCTAACACCCGAGGGAAGATTGCTCGCAGCCCGAGCCGCGGAGATCGTCGGGCGGGTCGAATCCGCGACCAGCGAACTGGCCGCCCAGATCGGCCTGCAGACCGGTCGGGTGCGCCTGGCCGCCAACGCGTCAGCGTTGAGCACGATCGTCCCGCGCACAGCCGCGACGCTGTCCGAGACCCATCCAGGCATGGAGCTGCGCGTCATCGACGCCCATCCGGTCGAGGCGCTCCAGCTGCTGCGCCGCGGCGAGATCGAGATCGCCGTCGGGCCTCGGTTCGCCGACGCCCCGGTCGAGGGGGACGGCTTCCGCCGGATCCACGTCGCGAACGACCCGATCTATCTGCTCAGCCGACAGGCCGATGACACGGTCGCGAACCATCGCGACTCCGGCTGGATCGGCGGCTGCCAATGGTGCACCAGCGAACTGACCCGGGTCTGCCGCGCCGCTGGCTTCACTCCGCGGATAACCTCGACCAGCGATGACATCGTCGTAGTCCAGTCGCTGGTCGCCGCCGGTGTCGGGGTCGCGACGATGCCGGGGCTGTCGCTACGAGCGCACCGCCATCCCGACATCGAGGCCACCCGGCTCACCGGCTTCGACCGCGAGCTCGATGCGGTCACCTACGGCGATCCGCCCGACCCGCCGGGCGTCACCGCCGTACTCGAAGCTCTGACTAGCGGTCAGGGCAGTCGGCTGGGGGACGGTTGGCGGTCTGCTCTGGTCGACTGGTGACCAGTCGCCCGGCGACGACCACGGCGCGGCAGGTGGCCCCGGTGGCCGTCCGATGAGTGAATGAGACGAGAACGAGACTAGCGATCTTGAGATAGGGAAACGCCCGGCCGATCCGTCAGGATCGACCGGGCGTTTCCCCTGTTCAGCGGCGGTGGCGGCGGGATTTGAACCCGCGGAGGGCGTAAACCCTCACACGCTTTCGAGGCGTGCTCCTTAGGCCACTCGGACACGCCACCGCCGAGAAGGGTACAGGACCATCGGTCCGGACGCCGAACCGGTATCCCGCCGGCCGACCTGGCAGGATCTTTGCCATGAGTACGCACATCGGCGCTGAGCCGGGAGAGATCGCCGAGCGGGTCCTGATGCCGGGCGACCCGCTGCGGGCCAAGTGGATCGCGGAGACCTACCTCGAGGATCCCCGCTGCTACACGACGGTTCGCGGCATGCTGGGCTTCACCGGCCGCTGGAACGGCGTCGAGGTCTCCATCCAGGGCTCCGGCATGGGCATGCCCTCCGCCTCCATCTACGCCCACGAACTGATCAACGAGTACGGCGTGAAGACCCTGATCCGGGTCGGCTCCTGCGGCGCTCTCCGCGAGGACCTCCAACTGCGGGACGTGATCGCCGCGATCGGCTCGTCCACCGACTCGAACATGAACCGGATGCGCTTCGACGGGCTGATCGACTACGCCCCGGTCGCCGACTTCGGGCTGCTGCGCACGTCGGTCGAGATCGCCGAGCGGCGCGGCATCACCATGCACGTCGGCCCGATCCTGGCGGCGGACGCCTTCTACACCGACCGCCCCGACCTCTACGACACCCTGGCCGACTACGGCGTGCTCGCGGTGGAGATGGAGTCGGCGGCGCTCTACACGATCGCGGCCCGGTTCAAGGCGCGCGCGCTGACCATCCTGACCGTCAGCGACCACATCAAGACCGGCGAGAAGACGACCGCCGCCGAGCGCGAGCAGACCTTCAGCCAGATGGTCGAGGTCGCCCTCGACACCGCCATCGCCTGACCGTTCCGCACCTTCGCCGCCCCGCCACCGCCACCGGTGGTGGGGCGGCGGCGTTTCAGGTCACATAAAACAATACGACCGGTCGTGCTTTTCTCCGTTACGCTCCTCGCATGTCCTCCGACGGCCGCGTCGCCCGTGGCGAGCGCACCCGCACCGCGGCGCTGGACGCCGCCGTGGCCCTGGCCACCGAGGCAGGCCTGCACGGGCTCTCCCTGGCGCAGCTCGCCGACACCCTCGGGGTCAGCAAGTCCGGCCTGTTCGCACACTGGCGTTCCAAGGAGGCCCTCCAGCTGGCCACCGTCGACCGGGCCGCGGCCCAGTGGCAGGAGCTGATCGTCCACCCCGCCCTGCGCGCCCCCCGGGGCGTACGGCGGCTGCGGGCCGTGCACGAGGCCCGGATCGACTTCTACGCCGCCCGGGTGCTCCCCGGCGGCTGCTTCTTCGCGAACACCGAGTTCGAGTACAACGCCCGTCCCGGCCCGGTCCGGGACCGGCTCGCCGAGGTGCTCAGCCAGTGGGCGGCCTTCCTCGAACGCCTCGTCCAGGAGGCCGTCGACCTCGGCGAACTCCCCGCCGACCTGGACGTCCCGCAACTGGCGTACGAGGTCGACGCGCTCGGGATCAGCGCCGTGATGCGTTCCCGGCTGCTCGACCCGGACGCCGCCTATCGGCACGCCCGCCAGGGCCTGCTCAACCGCCTACGGGCGCTGTTCCCCGATCCGAACCTGCTACCGGAAGGTCCGTCATGAGCCGCACCACCGTCGACCGCACCACCGTCGAGTTCGGTCACGTCGAGCACGTCCCGGTGCACTTCGACGACCTCGACGCCATGGGCATCCTGCACAACGCCCGGTACGCGGTGTTGCTGGAACGGGCCCTGACGCCGTACTGGGCCGAGCGTGGCATCGCCTTCCAGGCCGGCCGGCACAGCGCACCCGACGTGTTCCACGCGGTACGCGAGTTCACCATCACCTACCGTGCGCCGGTCACCGGCACCGGGCCGGTGGCCGTGCACTTCTGGCTCGACCACTTCGGCACCAGCAGTGCCCGGTACGCCTTCGAGTTCCGCTCCGTGGACGGCGAGACCCTGCACGCCGACGGCACCCGCTCCATCGTCCGGCTCGACCCGTCGACCATGCGCCCCACCGCGTGGACCGAGGCCGCCCGCACGGTCGCCGCCACCCTGCTGCGCCCCGCCCCGGTGCCCGCCTGAGCGACCCCGACGTGTGTTAGCAAAGGGCCCCTGCCCTACCGGAGGCGTTAACCGGGGGCCCCTCCTTACCTGAAGAAGGCGCGGAGCAGGGCGGCGCTCTCCGCCTCCAGGACGCCGGCGTAGACCTCGGGGCGGTGGGTGAGGCGGCGGTCCCGCAGCACGTCCCAGAGCGACCCCACCGCACCAGTCTTCGGCTCCCACGCGCCGAAGACGACGGTGGAGATCCGGGCCAGGGATATCGCGCCCGCGCACATCGTGCACGGCTCCAGCGTCACCACCAGGGTGCAGTCCGCCAGCCGCCAGCGTCCCAGGCGCTCGGCGGCCCGGCGTAGCGCCAGCACCTCCGCGTGTGCGGTCGGGTCCCCGGACAGCTCCCGCTCGTTGCGCCCGATGGCCAGTTCGGCGCCGTCCGGACCGTAGACGACCGCACCGACCGGGACGTCCTCCACCGCAGCCTCGCCGTCCGCCGCCGGGGCGCTGTCCGGGCCGGTCACCGCGACCTCCAGCGCCCGGCGCATCCACAGCTCATGCCGCTGCCGGCGGCCCAGGTCGCCGGGGTCGGCGAGCCCCTCGTCGGCGCCCGGACCGACCCGCCCCACCGCGCCCGGAGTGGGCTGCCCGGGGCGTACGGTCTCCAGCGCCGGGTCGGTGACGTCGGCCGGTTCCCCACCGCCGGACGGCACCGCTCCGGGCGGCTCAGACCCCACGCAGTTCCTCGACCTCGTCCACGCAGCCGAGCACCTCGCAGATCTCGGCGATGACGTCGGCCGGCATCATCCCCTCGTGGGCGCAGAGGGCCAGCAGCTTCTGCGGCGAGATGCCCAGGTCGGCGAGCAGGTCCGCGTCGCCCACCGGGTCGGCCTCCGGGTCCACCGCCGGCTGCTCGGTCTCGTCGTCGCCACCGGCGGCCGGCTGCGGCTCGTCGGTGTCCTCCAGGCCGGTGACCGGGGCCTTCAGATCGCCGACCAGCAACGCGCCCAGCCGCGACTCGTCCGCGTACGCCGAGTCGGAGCCGAAGACCCGCAGGTTCTCCCCCTCGTCCAAGCGCAGGATCACCAGGTACGTGTCGTCGGCCTCGACGAAGAGCAGGGACAGGTCGGCATCCTGCTCGACGTCGCGCAACCGGTCGGCGACCTCGTCGACGTCGGTGGCGCCCCGCAGGTTCACCTCGTCCGCGGTCCAGCCGCCGTCGACGCGCGCCACGGCAGCAGCGAAGTACGACACGGTCCCCCCAAGTTGGCCTCGGCAGCACGCCGACTCGTTACGCGTGCACGTTAACCGGTCGGGTCGGCAGGCGACCGGTCAACGCCCCGAAGGGCCGGCCGTTCCTGGAGAAAGTCGGTCAGCCGGCGACGCGCCGGCGGGTGGCGATGAGCTGGCGCAGCCGCTCGGTGCGGGCCCGCTGTGGCCGCTCGCGCTGACGTACCGCGCGGGCACCGGCCAACTCGGCGAGGAGTTGCAGGCGGCGGCGGCTCCGCTCGGGGTCGAGCCGCGGCGGGGTGGTCCAGGCCATACCGCCGAGCGTGACCCGTCACCGCGCGTACGTCAAGCCGGTCTTCGCTGTGCGGTGGAACAGTCACGCAAGGTCACCAGAGCGGCCAGTCCCCGCTCTGCGCCCAGCGGAGCGCGACGACGGCCGCGGCGATGCTCCAGCCACCGGCGGTGACGATCGCGACCCCGGTGGCCACCCCCCGGTCGCCGTACCGGACCAGCACGCCGGCGGCCAGCCAGGCCAGCCCGCCGGCGAGCAGCGTCCACCACGCGTAGCTACGCACGTCGTGGCCGAGCAGGCCGAACAGGAGCAGCCAGACGAAGGCGACCGCGGCGCCGGCCGCGACGCCGGCACCGGTGATCCGGTACGGCTCGCGCCAGGTCGGCCGGGGCGGCGCCCCGGCGGGGAAGAGCCCCGACGGGGTGTACGGCAGCGACCGCGGACCGGACTCGCCGGGCCCGGCGTACCACCCGTTCATGGCCCCTGCTCCCTTCACGGAGAGTGGATGTAACCGAGATCACGCAGAGCCACCGTGCCCGACCCCGGACCGGCGGGAGGATCTCGGCGTTCGTCCCTACGGTAGTGGTCTGCCAGGATGACCGGATGCGCTCGCGATCGATCGGACGCCGCCCGCGCGCGTCGTACCCGGTCCTGCTGCTGCTCCTGCCGGCCCTGGCCGCCGGATGCGCCCCGACCGACCCGCGCAGGGCCGCCTCGGGCAACGTGTGGGAGAGCCCGAGCGCCACGGCCGCCCCCGAGCAGCCCACCGGGCCGGGCACGCCCTCGCCGTCCCCCTCCCCGACACCGCCGACCTCGCAGCACGTTTTCCCGGTACGCGCGGACAACGTCGCGTACCACCCGACGCACTCGGCGTACCCGGGGACGGACATCTTCGCCAACTGCGGCACCCCGTTCGTCGCGGTCACCGACGGCCGGATCCTCGAGGTGAGCCGGGTGGACCGGTTCGACAAGCACGGCCCGCTCGGGCCGTACAACGGGGGCCTGTCCGTCTCCCTGCTCGGCGACGACGGGGTCCGCTACTACGGGTCGCACCTGAGCGTCGTCGCCACCGGCATCGACCCGGACGTACGCGTCCACGCCGGCCAACCGCTCGGCGAGGTCGGCCGCACCGGCAACGCCAACAACGTGTGTCACCTGCACTTCGGCATCTCCCCGAAGTGCCAGGGCCACGACGACTGGTGGATCCGCCGGGGCGTGATCTGGCCGGCGAGATATCTGGACTCGTGGCGGAAGCAGGGCAACCGTGAACCGGCCGCCGAGGTGGCCGCCTGGCAGCGGGAGAACGGCTGCCCGAAGGCGCCGGCCAAGGCCGGCAGCGCCGGCTGACGGGCGTCCACTCCCGACCTCCGGCGCGACAACCGGCGGCCGGCGGCGGGTACGCGTAGGTTGCAGGGCATGAGTGCCCGGGATCCCCTCGCCGACCTGCGCCGGATCGCGTTCCTGTTGGAGCGGGCGAACGAGGCCACCTACCGGGTCCGGGCCTTCCGGTCGGCGGCCAACGCGCTCGCCGCGCTGCCCGCCGGGGAGGTGGCCGAGCGGGCGCGCACCGGCAAGCTGACCGAGCTGGCCGGGGTCGGCGACGTCACCGCCCGCTGCGTGGTCGAGTCGCTGGCCGACGAGGAGCCGGTCTATCTGCGGCGGCTCGTCGCCACCGAGGGCACCGACCTGGACGCGGCCGCCGCGGCGCTGCGGGACGCGCTGCGCGGCGACTGCCACACCCACTCCGACTGGTCGGACGGCGGCTCACCGATCGAGGAGATGGCCCTGGCGGCGGTCGAACTGGGACACGAGTACCTGGTGCTGACCGACCACTCGCCCCGGCTGAAGGTGGCCCGGGGGCTGACCGCGGAGCGGCTGCGCAAGCAGCTCGACCACGTGGCCGCGGTGAACGACGCGCTGCCGAAGGGCTTCCGCATCCTCACCGGAATCGAGGTGGACATCCTCGCCGACGGGTCGCTGGACCAGGACGAGGAGCTGCTGGCCCGCCTCGACGTGGTGGTCGGCTCGGTGCACAGCGGCCTGAACGACGACCGGGCGAAGATGACCCGGCGGATGCTCACCGCCGTCGCCAACCCGCACCTGGACATCCTCGGCCACTGCACGGGCCGGATGGTGTCGTCCCGGCCGGCCGGGGTGACGGGGCCGGGCGACCGAGGGCACCGGACGCGTACCCGCGCCGAGAGCGACTTCGACGCGGACGCCGTCTTCGCGGCCTGCGCCGAACACGGCGTGGCGGTCGAGATCAACTCCCGCCCGGAGCGGCAGGACCCGCCGAAGCGGCTGATCCGCCGCGCCCTGGAGGCCGGCTGCCGGTTCGCCGTCAACACCGACGCGCACGCCCCCGGCCAGCTGGACTGGCAGCGGTTCGGCTGCCAGCGCGCGGCGCTCTGCGGCGTACCGGCGAACCGGGTAGTGAACACCTGGAAGGCCGATCGCCTGGTCAGGTGGGCCCGCACCCGCGGCTGAGCCGCACCTGACCCGGCCACCACCGCGTCCCGAACGCCGCCGCCGACGTTGTCGAGCCGGCCGGCTCAGCCCTGTGCGGCCGGCTCCGTGGCCGGCACGGCGGGGGCGCCGAGCACGGGACGCGACCGGCGCCGGCCGAGCACCCCTTGCGCGACCGCCACGCCGAGCAGCACGATCAGGGCGCCCACCGGCTGGTGCCAGTTCATCCGCTCGCCGAGCACTACCGCGCCGACCAGGACCGCGAAGACCGGGATCAGGTACGTGACGGTGGAGGCCGTGCTCGCCCCGGCCACCCGGATGTTGCGCAGGTTGATCACGAAGGCCAGCCCGGTGCCGAGCGCGCCGAGCGCCAGCACGCTGGCGACCACGCGCCCGGAGAGGCCGGTCGGCACCGGCGGCGCCCCGGCCACCAGCGGCGCGACGACCGCGAGCTGTGCCGTCGCGACCAGCAGCTGCGCCGCCGACAGCGACAGGCCGGAGTGGGCGCTGCCCGCGATGAACTTCTTCTGGTACGGAATGGCGACGCCATAGCAGGCCGCCGCCCCCAGGCACATCAGCTGGCCGGTGAAGTGCGATCCGCCGACGCCCTCCCAGACGCCGAGCACCACCAGCACGCCGGCGAAGCCCAGCCCCAACCCGACCGCCCGCCGCACGGTCAGCCGCTCGGTACGGAACACCAGCACCGCCAGTGGCAGCACGATCAGCGGGGTGGTGGCGTTCCAGATGCCGGCGAGCATCGACTCCACCCGCTGCTCGCCGAAGCCGAAGAGGGTGAACGGCAGGGCCACGCCGAAGGCGGCGACCACCAGCAGGTGCGCCCAGATCCGGGGCTCGCGGGGCAGCCGGTCACGCAGCACGGCCAGCACCACCAGCAAGGTCGCCGCACCGGTCGCGACCCGGTAGAGGGTGAGGTGCAGCGGGTGCAGCTCGGCCACCCCGACCTTGATGAAGAGGAAGCTGGAGCCCCAGATCACGCCAAGCGCGAGGAAACCGGGCAACCAGCTGCGCAGCGCCGACCGGTCAGGAGTGAAGTCCGTTGTCACCCCTGACACTCTGCCGCAGGGGTCTGACGATGTCCCGCGAAAATTGGACGTGGTGTCGACCACCACAACGCCGGGAATTTTGATCGACGCCGATCCGGTCGGAGCGGTGCCTGAACACGGCAAACACGGTCGACGGCGGGGTGGCCGGGTCGCGTAGGGTCGCATCGTGGGACGAATCGATGACCTCGCCAACCGGTATGTGGCCGACTGGGCCGCGCTGAGCCCGACCGGTGCCACCTACGTCGGCATCGCCGGCTACGACAACCAGCTCGACGACCTTTCCCCAGAGGGCTACGCGGCCCGCGCCGAGCTGGTCCGCCGCGCCCTCGCCGACCTCGACGTGACCGAGCCCGACTCGGAGGCCGAGCGGACCGCCAAGGAGGCGATGCAGGAGCGCCTCGGCCTGGAGCTCGCCCGGCACGACGCCGGCGAGACCACCAGCGAGGTCAACGTCATCGCCAGCGCGCTGCACGACATCCGCATGGTCTTCGATCTCATGCCGACCGAGGGCGACGACGCCAGGGCCAACATCGCCGCTCGGCTCAACCGCTTCGCCGGCGCCCTGGAGGGCTACAAGCGCACCCTGCGCGAATCGGCCGCGGCCGGGAACATCAGCTCGCAGGTGCAGCTCGTCGAGGTCGCCAAACAGTGCGACATCTGGACCGACCCGAACGGCGACAACTTCTTCCACGGCATGGCCGAGCGGCTCGGGGCCGACGGCGCGCTCGGCGCCGAGCTGCGCAAGGGCGCCGCCGCCGCGACCGCGGCCACCGCCGAGTTCGGGCAGTTCCTCCGGACCGAACTGGCCCCGCGGGGCCGGCAGAAGCAGGCCGCCGGGCGGGAGCGGTACGAGCTGGCCTCGCAGTACTTCCTCGGCGCCAAGGTCGACCTCGACGAGACGTACGCCTGGGGTTTCGCTGAGCTGGCTCGCCTGGAGGGCGAGATGGGCGCGGTGGCCGCCCGGATCGTCGGCCCCGGCGCGACCATCGACGACGCCGTGCGGGCGCTGGACGGCGACCCGGCCCGCACCATTCAGGGCAAGGAGGCGTTCCGGGACTGGATGCAGGCGCTCGCCGAGAGGGCGATCAGCGAGTTGCACGGCACCCACTTCGACATTCCGGAGCAGGTTCGCCGGATCGAGTGCTGTCTCGCCCCGACCAGTGACGGGGCGATCTACTACACCGGCCCGAGCGAGGACTTCTCCCGGCCGGGCCGGATGTGGTGGGCGGTGCCGCAGGGCGTCACCGACTTCTCCACCTGGCGCGAGGTGACCACGGTCTACCACGAGGGCGTGCCGGGCCACCACCTCCAGGTCGCCCAGACCGCGGTCCGCGCCGACCTGCTCAACCGCTGGCAGCGGCTGCTCTGCTGGGTCTCCGGGCACGGGGAGGGTTGGGCGCTCTACTCCGAACGGCTGATGGACGAGCTGGGCTACCTGGAGGACCCGGGCGACAAGCTCGGCATGCTCGACGGGCAGGCTTTCCGCGCCGCCCGGGTGATCGTCGACATCGGCATGCACCTGGAGCTGGAGATTCCCCGGGACAACCCGTTCGGATTCCACCCGGGCGAGCGCTGGACGCCGGAGCTGGGCTGGGAGTTCATGCGGGCGCACTGCCGGGTGCCGGACGAGAACCTGCGCTTCGAGCTGAACCGCTACCTGGGTTGGCCGGGCCAGGCCCCGTCGTACAAGGTGGGCGAGCGGATCTGGTTGCAGGCACGGGAGGAGGCGAAGGCCCGCAAGGGCGCCGACTTCGACCTCAAGGAGTTCCACCGCCAGGCGCTCGACCTGGGCTCGTTGGGGCTCGACCCGCTGCGTCGGGCGCTGGGCCGGCTGTAGTGACGACGGACGGCCGGGAGTCGGAGGTGGTCTTCTCCGGCTCCCGGCCGTTTCGCATGTCCGGTGCTGGTCAGCCCAGGTCGACCTTGAGTGCCGGCTCGGCGGTGAGCTTGTTGGAGTCGACGAACGCCAGGTCGATCACCGGGTCGGTGAAGGTGACGGGCACCGGCGAGGTGATCGGGATGCCGTGCGGTAGCGGCAGGTCCGGGGTCAGCGTGAGCTTGACGCCCGCGAGCCGCGCGACGAATCGGGTGGTGTAGAAGGCGACGTCACCCTCGACGGTGAGCTGGTCGGTGGCGTACCGCAGGGTCCGTACGGGGCCGTTGGCCTGCAGGACGAAGTCGTCCGTCACGCCCTTCGCCATGGTGAACTTCAGGCACTTGAGCGTGCCGCCCTCGACGGGCAGCTCGACGATGCCCTCGAACCGAAGCCCGGTCATGGTCACCTTGGAGCCGGTGAGCTTGGCGGGCTTCACGGCGACCCGGGGCTGGTCCGGGTCGGCGGCGATCCGGGGCAACGGTTCCCCCGGCTCGACCGGCTTCGTCGGCGCCGGGCTGTCGCACGGGTCGGCGTCCGCCTGGCCCGGCGCGGTGGGCTCCGCCGAGGAACTGCCGCTCGACTCCGGCGCCGCGCTGGCCGGGGTGCTCGCGGTCGCCGTCGGCTCGGCGGCGACCGCCGCGGGTGCGGCCGAGCCGTGCGGCGCGGGCGACGGCGGGGTGCCATCACCGGAGGCGCCCCCGGTGAGCAGGCCGGTGATCCCGTCGACGATGCCGGTCAGCAGGTTGCCGTCCGAGCCCGTCTCCACCGGCTTCGGACTCGGGCTGGACGAGTCGGAGGCGGTCGGGTTCGGGCCGGCCGGGCTCGGGGTGGCCGGATCCGGGCTGGCCGAGCCGGGGGTCGGGCAGGTCGCTGGTGCGGCGAGCGCGCGTTCCTCGCCGCGGAGGGCGAACAGACCGGCCAGGGACATGGCGGCCACCAGCAGGATCGCGTACGACTTCGGGTCGCGGTGCCGGGCGCGGTGGCCCGGTTCCGGATCGACGGGCGCCAGGCCCTGGGTGTCGGCGGCTTCCGCCGGGGGCGGCTCCCGCAGCGGGTTGCGCGGCTCGGGCAGCGTGTCGGTGAGGACGCCGGTCGTTTCCTCCTCGCGCTGCCGGGGCAACAGCTCGTCGACGAGGGTCAGCTCCTGCTCGGCCTCGTCACCCTGCTGCGACCCGTCGTCGACGGCCGGTGCCGGCGCCTCGCCGGTGCTCGCCGGTCGGCTGGGCATCCAGGCGAAGCCGAGCCCCGCGCCCACGATGCCCAGCAGCATGCCGAGGAAGAAGCCGCCGAGGTTGACCCCGATCAGCGAGTAGACCGCCGTCACCGCCGCGACGACCGAGTAGAAGATCCGCTGCTGCGGGCTGAGCCACAGCAGCAGACCGCAGACCACCAGGATGGTGGGGATCAGCCAGGCGAGGAAGCCGGTCGGACCCATCTTCAGCGTGAGGCCGGCCAGGGTCGCCTGGGTGGAGCCGAAGATCTCCGTTCCGGCGAGCACGGTGAAGAGGCCGCCCCAGAATGGCCGGCTTCGCCGCCAGCGCCGAAAGCCGCGCCAGGCCCGGGTCATCCCTCCCGGTCGGGCGTGCTGTGCGTCCGCGGTCGTCACGGACTCCTCCTACGAAGGGTGCGGTGATGGTGAGGGGATTGCCGAACACGACGGGAGGTCCGCGAAGGGCACCCTCCGCGGACCTCCCGGTCAGCTCAGAAGCACTGCTTGCCCGCGGCGTTGCCGAACGCGTGCACCTTCAGCTTCAGGCCCTTCAGGTTGAAGGTGCCGGCCGTGGTGTAGCGGGCGACCTGCTGGAGCCCGGTGATGGTCACGTGGTCCGCACTCTGGCCGAACGTGCCTTCCTTCGCCGCGGCGCTCAGGTCGCTGGCGTCCTGGCCGATCTTGATGTTGGTGAACTTCGCGTCGCCCTCGAGCGACTCCATCGCGATCAGCATGCCGTCCGCGGTGGCGGGCTCCTTGCCACCGCCGGCCTCGATCCGGAGCACCACCGGCATGCCGGGCAGGCTCGCGTCGACCGACTGGCAGAGTTTGTAGAGGTCCGCGTGGCCGATCTCGGAAATCGCGATCGGTATCGGCGTCGGGTTGTCCTTCTCGTACACGACGCCGCCGTACTGCTTGAACTTGTCGCCCTCAAGCCGTTCGGCACCCACCTTGAACGCGGTGCCGGAGACGGTGATGTTGGCGGCGATGGCGCCGTTGGCCACGCCGAACAGGATGCCGCCGGCGACGGCCGCGGCGGGAATCGCCATCGCGGCGAAGCGACGCCAGCTTGTGCCGCCACGCAGCTGGCGGTCTTCCGATTCACTCACGAGGTCCTCCTCGAAGGGGGTGTCAACACCGATCGCGGGACGCGACTCGGGAAAGGGAGAGCGCGGGGCGCTTGCTGGTGCCGTTGTGCCGACGGGACGCAGTACGCGGATTGGATGTTCTCGCGATGCGACACAGCTCACAAGCCCCGAGCTACTGGCCGGTAATAGGCTCGCCTTATCAAGATCGCCAATGGTTACCAACAGTTAACAACCAGGCAACCAGAAGCCCCGGGCAAATCCGCCCCGATCACGACAGGAAGGCAGGCAGCCCTCACCTGCGGTAGGCGCGGCCCACTTTTGTCACAGTTCGGTAACGGACAGCTGACAAACCGCTGAGGACGACGACGCGGTCACCCGTCCGGCGGAGACGACCGGCCGTCCGGCGTGACGATTCAGATCGCCCGATCCAGCCACGACCCCAACAGATGGTGGTCGATCGAGTCGATCCGGCCCAACGGGCGCCCGTCGGCCACCCGCGCCCGCAACTCCTGCCGGGTGAACCAGCGCGCGTCCACGACCTCCTCGCCGTCCACCCGCACCTCCATCGACGCCGCCGTCGCCCGGAAACCGACCATCAGCCCCGCCGGGAAAGGCCACGCCTGCGACCCCTGGTACGACACCTCGGCGACGGTCACCCCGGCCTCCTCGGCCAACTCCCGGCGTACCGCGTCCTCCAGGCTCTCGCCGACCTCGACGAAACCGGCCAGCGTCGACCACGACCCCTCCGGCGCGCCCCGGTGCCGGGCCAGCAGGCAGCGCTCCGGCTCGCCCGGTGCCTCGACCAGCACGATGATCGCCGGTTCGATCCGGGGAAACAGCAGCCGCCCGCAGTCGGCGCCGGTGCACGAGCGGGTGTGCCCGCCGTCCCCCGCCGCCGTGAGCGCCCCACAGCCACCGCAATACCGCTGCCCCCGGTGCCAGTGCAGCAGCCCCTTGGCGTACGCCTGCACGGCCGCCTCGGCCGGCGTCAGCCCGCCCACCAGGGCCCGTACGTCCACCGGCTCGGTCGCGCCGGCCAGCGCAAGCGCCTCCCGCTCGGGCCGGCCGGAGAGATCCGCGGCGAAGACCGCCCGCCCCGCGTCCAGCCCGAGGAAGATCGTCTCGTCGGCGGCGGCGAGCAGCTCCGCAGCGTCGACGGCGGCCGGCCGCACCAGTACCCGGTCGGCCGAGACCAGGCAACGGTCGCGCCAGAGCGGCAGCACCACGCTCTCCCGGTCGGTCAGCCGCGCGGCGATCCACCCCGGGTCGGTGCGCAGCCCGGCCGCCCGATCCAGCCACCCGCCGCCGTACGCCAGGCCCTGCTCATCCGTCCGCACCCGAACACCGTCGCACGGTCACCACCTGCGTGGGAGGCCCGGCCCGGGTGATCGTCGCGACACCCGCGCCGGGCGGGCGACACGCTGCTCCCGGCGGTCGCCCACCGGAGACTCCCGGCCGGCTCCGCCGTTGGTTACCGTAGGTGTCTTCCGGGTGGGGAAAGCGATCCCCCCGTGGTACTCCCGATCGAGGTTGCTGTGACGCTGTACGGCGATAAGGTGCCGCCCACCGACGACCGGCCCACCGTGCAAGTGACGGCGGTGAGCTGGCCGGACGATGACCCGGCGGGCGCCGTCACACCAACACCCGCCCCGCCGGGCCCGGCATGGTTCAAGCGCCGGCGGCTGCTGCTCGCTGGCGGGATCGCCGCGGCGGTGCTCGCCGCGGCCGCCGGGGCCGGCAGCTACGCGTACGCGGGGGACGTGCCCCGGGGCACCAGCGTGCTCGGCGCCGAGCTGGGCGGCCGGAGCCGGGCCGATGCCGCCCACGCGTTACGAACCGAACTGGACCGGCGGGCGGAGACGCTGAACGCCCCGATCGCCGTCACTGTGGGCGACAAGCGTGTCGAGGTGAAGCCGGCCGACGTCGGCCTCGTGATCGACGTGGACGCCACCGTGGCGGCTGCGGCCGCCGCCCAGGCGCACCCGGTGAGCCGCCTCGTCGGCTCCCGTACGGTCCACCCGGTCGTCACCGTCGACAGCGCCCGGCTGGACGCCACACTCGCCGCGGCACTCGGCGACCAGGGCCGGGAGATGACCATGCCGGCCATCATCTTCACCGGCACCACCCCGAAGCCCGTCTACCCGAAGCCGGCCCTGACGGTGGACCCGACCGGCGCGGCCGACGCGGTCAAGGCGGCCTGGCTCGCCGGCCAGCCGGTCACCGTACCGCTGGTCGAGAAGTGGCCGGCGACCAGCCAGGCGGACGTTGACCGGCTCGTCGCTGAGCTGGCCAAGCCGGCGGTGGCGGCGCCCGTCACCCTCTCCACCGACCAGGGGTCGGTCACGATCCCACCCGCCGCGATCGCCCGCGGGCTGCGCTTCTCCGTCGACGACGCGGGCACGCTCACCCCCCGGGTGGACGTGAAGCGGCTGCGCGCCGCCCTCGGCGACCGGCTGGCGAAGATCGAGGTCGAGCCGAAGGACGCGGGCCTGACCATCACCGGCGGCAAGCCGAAGATGGTGCCCGGCCGGGCCGGGCGGCAGGTCGACGCGACCGCGCTGAGCCGCGACCTGCTCGCCGTGCTGCCGAAGGCGGACGGCCGGACGGTGACCGCCACGCTGAAAGCGGCCGAGCCGGAGCTGACCGAGGAGAAGCTGACCACGCTGGGCATCAAGGAGCAGGTCTCCACCTTCACCACCCGCTTCCCCGGCGGCCTCTCCTCGCCCCGCAGCCAGAACATCGTCCAGGCCGCCAAGGACGTGGACGGCACGATCGTGAAGCCGGGCGAGACGTTCTCGCTCAACGCCCACACCGGTGAGCGCGGCTACGACCAGGGCTACCAGGACGCGCCGACCATCGTGAACGGCAAGCTGGTGCCGGGGGTGGGCGGCGGCGTCTCGCAGTTCACCACGACGCTGTTCAACGCGACCTACTACGCCGGGCTGGAGGACGTCGAGCACAAGCCGCACTCGTTCTACTTCAGCCGCTACCCCGCGGTGATCGAGTCGACGATCTACTGGCCGCAGCTGGACTTCAAGTTCCGGAACAACACCCCGTACGGCGTCCTGATCGACACGTCCTACACGTCCAGCACCATCACCGTGTCGATCTGGAGCACCAAGATCTACGACAGCGTCAAGACCGAATACGGCCCCCGTAAGAACATCACCCAGCCGAAGACGATGTACCTGGAACCCGGCCCCAAGTGCATCTCCGCCGAGGGCAGCGTGGGCTTCGCCCAGGACGCCTTCCGGGTCATCACCAAGGGCGGCAAGGTGGTCAAGCGGGAGAAGTTCAGCTGGCGCTACGACGCCGAACCACGCTTCATCTGCGCCCCCGAGCCGGCCGGCTGACGTTCGTCGAGGTCAGACACGGAAAGCCCCGCCAGCTGGTCGCCGGCGGGGCTTTCTCGTCTGGTACGCCCTCAGGGCCGCGCCTCGGTCAACCCGTGCCGTACGCCGTCCGCGTCGCGGTCGGCGGTGTAGACCGGGGTGCCCGGCTGCTGCCGCCAGCTCCCGTCGAGCGTTCCACCGTCCACCGGGTCGAAGCCCATCTCGTCCACGAGTTCCATCACCACCCGCTTGGCGGCGGTATCGTCGCCGGCCACGGGCAAGGCGATCCGGTCGGGTGCGCCGGCGGGCCGGCCATTGTCCATCAGGTGCGGTGCGCGGATGGTGTTGAAGGCCTTGACCACCTGGGCGCCCTTGAGGTGCTCGGCCGTCCAGCGGCTGGAGCTGAGGCTGCGATCGGTCAGCTCGGGGATGTCGCCGTCCCGCTCGGGGTAGTAGTTGCCCGCGTCGACGACCAGCTTGCCGTCGAACAGCGCCGCCGGCAGGTCCGGCACCGCCCCGACCGGGACGGCGACGACCACCAGCTCCGCCCCCTGCACCGTCTCCTCCAGCGTGCCAGCCTCTGCGCCGGTCTCCGCCGCGAGGTCGGTCAGGCTCTGCGGCCCGCGCGAGTTGGACACGGTCACCTCGTGGCCCAGTGCGCGCAGCCGACGGGTGAGGGTGCCACCGATGTGGCCCGACCCGATGATTCCGATCTTCATGACCACTCCTGCCTCTGCCAGCACGGCCGGGACGCCCCAGGCGGCCCCGCACCGACGGTACGAGGACCCGGCAGGCGGTGGGCGGGGATTCCCGAAGCTCGCCCCGCGGGGGCGTCAGGAAAGGTCTGCGTAAACGCAGTCAGGGTCACCCCGAAGGGTGACCCTGACTGGAAAGATTGTCCGGCGGTGTCCTACTCTCCCACACCCTCCCGAGTGCAGTACCATCGGCGCTGGAGGGCTTAGCTTCCGGGTTCGGAAT
>NZ_JBIWJO010000012.1:107045-215561 GCF_044765245.1 Micromonospora sp. NPDC093277 | reverse complement strand
GATGGCCTCACCCGCTTCATTCGCCTCCAGGTAGGCCACTCACCCCGCGAACCCCCAGCTCAACGACCCGCGAACCGAACACGCAATAGCCCTGCCGGCCGGAGGCGGATCGTCATCACCGGCACCGAGCATGGAGTAGCCGACGACACCACCACAGGCCACCAACACCACCATCACGACCGCACCAATACCCAGCCCAAGCCAAAGCCCCTTGTTCGGAGACTTCGCTGGCGGCGTGCCGTACGGTGCCGCAGGCGGCGGTGGCGGGGCACCAAACTGCGGCGACGGATACCCCGACGGGCCGGCGACCGGAGATCCCGGTGCAATCGGCTGACCCGCCATAGGACCAGGCGGCGTGCCCCAAGCGGCATTCGGATCCGGCTGCCCTCCATACGGAGGGTGGCTGTCACTCATCTGAGACCCTTGTCAGGAAAGAAGCTCACTGGCAGATAACAAAGCAGGTGATGGTCAGCACAAGCTGACGGCATCCCCATCACGACGGATTCCGAAAGGACCATCCGTAGGTGACGGAGGGACGATACGAGGACGCTCGTACAAGCCGCAAGGAACACGCCACCGATTCGGCCAACTCCGGCAATATTCTGGAAATATACCGGCGCAGCTGTTGTCCGATCTTCCCTCAGGGCTAGGCTCGCCACGCATCGAGGTGAGCGCCGATGAATGCATTTTCATTCATGGGCGACGATTCGGATGAGAGGACTTCGCCTTGCGCAGTAAGTTGGGCAGAAAATCGCGGGCCGGACTGGTCGCTGGGGCACTTGCCGCTGGGATGGCTGCGGCCGTCGTGCCGGCAAGCCCGGCGGCAGCCGCCCTTTCTTGCGGTCTGACCGTGGAGGTCAGGGCAATGGACTGGACCGCATCGTCAGGGTGGGCCTACTATCGGAACTGTAGCAATTACCCCAGAACGGTGCGCACGGTGAACAGCGGCGGAACCCACTCGACCTGCAAGACGGCTGGGCCTAACCTGACCATCAAGTGGGACTGGATCTGCATTTTGACCGTCGGGGAGCCCAAGCGAATCGAGACCTGCTGAGTTCAGTGAATGGCGCGGGACTCCGATACGAAGGGCTCCTACCACGGACCGCTTCGCCCGGAGCGCGCCAGCTATGAGGTTGAGTCGGCCTGAGGCGCGGTGCCTGGATTGCTCCGGGTCCGTTTCCCCAGGCCGCTCGCCGAACCGTACGTGCGAGTTGGCAACCGCGTTGGACGACCCGATCACGCCGATGTCTCGGTGAGGCCCAGAATTTCGGCGAGCCGATCGTGGTGCCGGTGCGTGTCGGACGTCGTCAGCCGCCAGTTGTGATGGGCCTCCGCGATTGCGTTCGACGCGATCTTTGCTGCGCGATCAAGGTCAGACTGGTCGCCGAACGAGCCGTCCCAGGCCGGGTAGAGATCGGTCGCCGGTAGGTCGGCGACGATGCGCTCGAAACAATTTCCGAGGACCGCAGCCGGCTCGACCGGCCAGGCCGTGATGGAGATGTGGAGCGACCAGTCGTCGGCGCTTCGGGCCTGGTGAGGTCGGCCGGCCGGCATGTAGCAGGTGTCACCTGGGGCGAGGGCGAGGCGAGGCGCCGGTTCGACGCCTGCACGGCGCTGCCCTCGTCGCGGTAGCACACGGCATGATGGTCCGCCGTGCTGCTGCGACTGGCCTACCCGGGTGTGATGACCGCGTTCGCCATGCGGTGCCTGCTGGCGGTGAGCGACCGGGACAAAGACGTGGGATTCCTGGCGTTGCGCCATCAGACCACGGTTCTGCAGCGGCGACCGGGCACGCAGAGGCCGCGGTCTCAGCCGAGCGATGGGGCGTTCCTGGCGGCGGTCGCCGCACCCGGTAAATGGGGGCGGTTTCCGGGGGGAGGTTCAAAACCTCACAGAAGAAGATCGAAGCCCTGACCAGGGTTCCCGCTGGTCAGGGCGGAGCGGCCCGCCCGGCCGGGGGCGGACCGCTCCTCTCTGGAGGTTGCTCAGTGCCGAGTGCCGAGGGCGAGCGGGAAGGTGCCTTCGCCGACGCCGGTGAGCGTTTGGGTGTATTGCCTCCGATAGGTGTTGAGGAACGGCGAGCGGTCGCCCTGGGTCGGCACGTCGAGCTGTGGGTCCTGCAGCGCCAGACTCAGCCGCGCTCCGGTGACCTGGATCGTGTTGCCGCTCGGGGTGCCGCGCCAGCCGCTGGCGCCGATCGTCCCGACCTGGACCCCGAGCTGGTGGCCCTCCTCGAAGGTCCAGTCGGTGGACTTCAGGTCGAACGCGACCCGGCCCGCCTGCCTGACCAGCGCGACGTTCTCATCGAACATCACGGCGGTGCCATTCGGCGCCACGTCCCACAGCCGCACCATGACATTGCCGGATGCGCTGGCGTCCATCGTGAACCGGGGCGTGGCGGTGATCCGAAGCCGGGAGGTGGTCGGCGTGGACCAATTGAAGTAGCTGTGCGTGTCACCGGCCAACGGCGCCACGGCAAGGCTCCTCATCTCCAGCGACGCGGGATCGGTGTAGTGCTCCATGTCCCACTGCTCGCCATCGGACGCGGTCTGCGCGGCCAGCACCGAGGGGCGACCGTCATCGACGTACTGCCCGTCCGGCAGGGCCGCCACGGTGGACGACGATGGGGTTGGCCAGGTCGACTGCTCACGCCACACGCCGGTGCTGTCCTCGATATCGAAGGCGGGGTCCTGGACCTCCGGCTTGACGATCTTCAGGTAGCGGTCGTAGAAGCGCATGACCTCGCCGAAGAAGTCGGCGCGGCCCTGTAGCAGCTGGCCCTGCGAGTTCCTCTCGTTGCCGCGGACGTGCTCCCACTGCCCCATCCAGCCCCGCTCCACACCGTTGTGGTTGGCGAGGTACTTCTCGACGTCCTCAGGCTTGGTGTTGTTCTCGATGAAACCCTGCGTGATGAACAGCGGCGTGCTCGTGCCCCTTGCCTGCGCGGCGAGGTTCCGGGCGCTCCAGTAGGGCGAGTCAGGGTCGGGGTTGTTGTTGTTCGCGAGGTTGTCGGAGAGACACTCGGGATGGCTCTTCTCGTAGTTCGCGTTGGCCTTGTAGTGGTCGGTGTCGTCGGCCAGCGCCGCCATCGTGGCGATGCCGTTGTAGGCGTTCGGCGTGCCGGTCACGTTGGGCCGAGGAACGCCGTTGCTGAAGAGGTAGGGGTACATGTTCCACAGCGGCTCCTGGGCGACGACGGCCTTCAGCGCGCCGATACGCAGGTTGTTGCCGACCAGGCCGGTCACCGCGTCGTACGACTTGCCGTACATGCCCACCTTGCCCGTCGACCACGGCTGCTTCGCCGCCCACCGGATCGCGGCCTTCACGTCGGCCTGCTCGCCGGGCCCCACCCAGTCGAGGCAGCCGGTGCTTCCGCCGAAGCCGCGCAGGTCGACCATGACATAGCTGTAGCCGCGGGCGAAGAGGTCGGTGCCGCTGGTGAAGTCCTCGAAACGGTTGGACGGGCCGGTTGCGGTCCAGCCTTCCGGTCCCGTCTGGCCGGCGTGGCCGAAGTAGGGGCCGACGGCGAGGATCACCGGTGTCTTGGCGTCGGACGGCAGGTTCGCCGGCCGGAGTACGTCGGCGTGCAACTCGACGTCGCTGCCGTCGGCGGACGGGAAGTATGCCTCGGTCCACACCGCGCCCTCCGGGACGCGGGGGTTCTCCTCGTGAGTGATGCCCTGCTGAGCCGGTGCTGGAGTGGCGGCGGTCGCCGTACCACTCACAGCCAGAGTTGCGATCGTGACTAGCACACCCAAAGCGGCGGCTGTTATCCGCCTGCGTAGGCTCATCTGAACTCCTCAAGCAATAGCAGTGTCCCTGCGAGCATTGACGCTAGCGTGTCGGAGTCCCGCTTGGCAGCCTTCGAAGGCAATGGATTTCCATTCGTGCGGAGTGCTTGGCAGCAACCCACAGGAATGGCGCACAACGGAGTGGAACCACCGCCGACGGCAATGGCTCCACTCCGTTGTCAATGCGCCTCGCACCCCGGCAGCCGCTGACTCCGAGTCGAGGCATCCTGCCACCGCGCGCGCCCTCTCGTACGCGCTGAACTGAACTTCCGGTTCACCCGCGTCACACGATGGAGATCGACCGCACCTGGGTGTTGCCCTTGGTGTCGACGTACACCTTGTAATCGCCGACGGTGTAAGTGCCAGCAGCGTTGTTGTCGATGGTGAACCGGGCCGTCACAGGAGACTCGCCGCCGTCGATATGAGTCTGCTTCACCGTGATGGTCAACTCGTTCGTGTTGCCCTTCAACTTCTTCACCACCGCCGACGGTTTCGCATCGATGACCGCGTTGGCGACTGTCACGTAGACCGCGTCGGGCGAAGAGAACTCCGCGTTCTTCTGCCCATCACCGAACAGGAAGAAGCCTCGTTGTTCGACGGCACCGCGCCCGGGGAACGGATCCGGGTTTGCGGCCAGGTACGTCGGATTGACCGTGTACAGGTCCGTCTTGGAATCCGCGAGGATGGCCTGCACCCCGGTGTACGGGGCATCGGTGATCGCGAGGTTGACCGACAGGTAGATGGCGTCGGGGTTGTTGGCCGAGATGCGCGAGGAGAAGTACTTTTCCGCACTCTGCCCGGCAGGAACGGCCAGCGGCACAACCGAGTCGCCGACGAGAATGTTGAACTGGAAGTCGCCGTAGCCGCCGGCCACGAACTTCGCCCAGGCCGCATCCGACATGTAGTCGGGGCGCTCCACCTTGAACTCCAAGCGCATCGGCGCCACGTACGTGGAGTTCAGGTACTCGGTGTCGGTCAGGGGCAGGTACACCCCTCCCGGGGCGTGCCCCAGTTCGAAGGCCGACGCCGTCGGAGTGGAGTTGCCGCGCCCGATCCACATCGGGATGTTGAACGAGGTGGCGCCGAGCAGGGCCTGGTTGCCCAGCTGGCTCGTGCCGACAGCGGCCGACGCGTCCTGGTAGGTTCCGATCGTGACGTCGAGCAGGTCGAGGTCCGCCCGGTCGGAGTTCAGCCCCGGGATGCTTGCCGACATGAACTTGGCACCGGCGGGCCCGGAGTACCGGGCCATCTCCAGCATGCCATCGGCCATGATCTTGGTCATCTGCACTGCCGAGTCGACCTTCATCCGCTCGTTGGCCGTGTGCCACCAGCGCTCGTTACCCGGGATCACCGCGCCGAAGGCGGTCATCTTGTTGCGGAAGCTGCTGGCCAGGGTGCCCCCGGTCGTACCCTGCGGATAGACCACGTCCCGGAGGGAATATGGATCCGCAAAATCCTCCGAGTTGCGGTTGATCGAGGCTTGGTAGCTCCCGAACTGAAGAGCCGTCAGCGGGTTGTCGTGGGTGACGTACAACCCGGCACCGACGGGCGACCCGAGGTTGCCGATGGTGAACCCCTTCGCCTGGAAGGCGGCAGTGACCGCCGTCGTCGCCTGGCTGGAGTCATCCGCGGTGACGTGCATGCTGCGCACATACATCGGCATGCTGAGGCTGCCGGAGGCGGCCGTGTAAAAGCTCGTCGGGGTCTCCGAATTGATGCCGCCCATGAGGGCAAAGGTCAGGTTCGGCGTGCCGTTGCTCGGGTTGCGCAACAGGCTCGCCGGGATGCCCATGTACTTGCCGATATAGGCTTCGCCTTCGACACCGTCGCGGAAGAACAGGTCGGCGATGCCGTCAGCGGCTTTCTTCAATTGCATGTCGGCGGCCGTGGTTCCCAGTGCGCCGAGTCCCTTGGAGAGGAGGGACATTCCCCAGACGATGGCATTCTTGCCATACTGCGGGGTCGGCATCTCCATCGCCACATCGGTGTTGATCTCCAGCGTGAGCGAGTCGCCGGTGATCGTGGTCTGCACCTTGGGCGTGGTGCGGGGAGCAGCCGGGAGCCAACCCTTCGCGGTCGCGGCAGCGGTGATCGCCGACACGAATCGGTCGCGCTCGGCGGAGCCGGCCCCCGCCACGTCGAGGGTGAAAGTGGCCCGCGAGGCGATCTGCGTGGTGCTGCCGTAGGCGATGTCCTTGAGCGTCGGATCACCTTCACGCAGGGTGACGCCAGCTGTGGCAGCCGTCAGCCGGAAGGCCTTGGCGCTGTCCGCGGACAAGCTCATCGACACCGACGGGGTCACCGATCCGGAGTTGCCGACGATGACCGGGAACCGCGAGTCGGAGGTGTAGGCCGCAATCGGGATCTCCTCCCGATTGAGGTTCTTGTAGGCCCAGTTGTCGTAGAAGCTCGGGTTCGAGTTGTACGGGATGGACTGGAAGGTGGCGGTGTTCGTCGTCGAGGGCGTGCCGGGACCGCCGTCTTCGTAGATTCCCATGACGATGCGGATGCGTCGGTCGAGGGGCAACCCCGCCTCAAGCAGCGCCTTGGCCGCGAGCAGCGTCGCCAGCGTCGGGCCGCTGTCGTCCTGAATGCCCGCCCCGTAGACCCAGCCGTCCTGGACATAGGGCGAGTGGTACGCACCAGGAGTGCCGAGGTTGCCATCGGCGTCCCGCCAGCGCGCCAGTTGGGCTGATGAAACGGACGCCGTCGGGGAGTCGAGGTGGCTCAACGCCATGACCATCTCCGGGGCGTCCGGGTCACCGATCTCCGCGTAGACGTACTTGTCGGGCTGGCGTTGGACGACCACCGGGAAACCCAGGTCGGTGGCCAGCTTGACCACCCAGGCGAGCTTGGCGACCTTGCGGTCGTACTCGTTCTGGTTGGCTTCGGTGTTGCTGACCGGGAAGGGGTACGCCGTCGCGGCCGTGCCGCCTCGGGAGATGGAGTCGTAGCTCGACCCGTCCAGCATCGCCCCGACCAGGCTGAGCGGGTCGTAGGTGCCGTCCCCCGCCCGCGCGCTGTTGACACGTCCGGCCAACGCCTCGACTTCCGCGTGAATCGCGTCGCGCTCGGCGTCGGTCACGGACAGGTCGTAGGTGACACTCGGCTGGAAGCCCTCCTCGCCGAAGCTGGTCGCGAACGCGTTGGGCGTGGGCCCGACGGTCGCCGCGAGGGTCGCGGCGAGCAGGACGGAGAAGATGGTCGTCCGTCTGTCTCTCATAGAAGCTCCAGAACAGGGGGGATGACACGGTGGCGACAGCACACGCCAGCCGTGCCGCCAGCGGCCGAAGGGGCGGGATATCTTGAGGATGATCTGAGAATCGGCCCGTGCCGTCAGCTCGGCCGCAGCCCGAGCCGACGGCGTCGGCGAAGGCCGCCGCCAAGCTGGTCCGGGCGCGAAGGAACAAGGGCTGTCGCTGACGGGCCCGGACGGGCTGCTCAAACAGTTGACCAAGACGGTCCTGGAGACCGCGTTGAACGAGGAGATGACCGAGCGGCTCGGCTACGAAAAACACGACCAGGCCGGCGTCGGGCCGGGCAACATTCGCAAGGGCACCCGGCCGAAGACGGTGCTGACCAACACGACCGGGCCGGTGCAGATCAACGTGCCGCGGGACCGACGATCCCGGCCGTGCTGTTCCGCGGCGACGTCGTCCGGCTCCGGCGGCACAACACGGATCGCGCGCCCAAACCCCCACACGATCGGCGCCGACCCGGCGGGCGGCCGCGCTGCGGTCACGAGACATCCGCTCATAGCCGCAGACCGCGCTACGCTCCGTGCCGAGGTGCAGGGGGGCAAACACTCGGTCGTGGCCGATGTGAGGATGGTCAAGTCCGTTAGAAATTGCGCAGCCATTGACGGAGGCGGTCGATGACGCCGTGCGGCTTGAGCGGCGGAAGGGCCCGCCGCAGCTCATCGTCGGTGGCCGGGCGGGCATTGAGAGCCGCCTGGCGCAGCAGCGTCTTGTCGACCCGCAGCCCGCCCAGCACCTGCACATTCACCTCATCGCGCCGTATCACGTACCCGTGCGTGTCCTCCTGGCGGACGTAGGTGAGGCCGGCGTCCGGCGTGCACTCGATGGTGTCGAAGCAGATGCTGTCGCCGGCCGCGTAGGTCACATACAGGGAGATGGACACGCTCTGTGCCCCGTTGCCGGTCTGGTCGACGGGCGCGTAGAGCATCCCCGGTGGGCTCCCGGTTGCCTGCCCGACGTATCCGGGGACCGCCGCCGTGTAGTACTCCCCGGCCAGCTCCCGGTTGTCACCCAGTTCGTCCGTGGTGGCCAGGTGCAGACTCAGTGCTGCGGCCCGCAGCAGGTCATGGTCGACCGCCGGGGTCCCCACGACCGTCACGTACCGGTGACCGACCGGCACCTGGTAGCCATGCTCGATCTCGTTGTGCCGGTAGACCAGACCACCCGCCTCCACCTTGCAGGAGCCCCACGTCAGACGTGAGTCCTGGGCGGTCGGCTGCCCACACATCTGTTCGCCGAGCATGGCCCGGTCGTACCTGGTGATCGTGATGTACCGGTCGGGCGGAACCGCGTCCGGGTTCTCCGGATGGAAGCTCGCGCCACCCAGTCCGTCGCCGTAGTCACCACCGTCGGTGGGCAGATAGCCGGGGATGGCGACCGCGTAGGTGGTCTCCCTGTGCACGTTGTCGGCAGCCAGTCGCGCCTCGAACTCGTCCGGTGACTCGTGGCGCAGCACCACCACGCCGGCGCTGATCAGCACCACGCTCAGGCCGAGCACGGCGGTGTTGAGCTTCCAGCCAGCCAGGAACAATCCGGCCACCAGGGCGTACGGAACCCCTCCGAGCAGGAACGTCAACAGCAGGTTGTGGCTCACCCCGAGGCCGGCGACGTCGGTGACGGCCCACCCCAGAGCCCACCCGGCGGTTCCCCCACCCACGACGAGCAGCGCCCACAGCAGTCGACGACCGCCGGTCGCACCGAGAACCGACACCTCGCCGGTGATCGTGATCACCACGAACAGGTAGGCCAGGACGGCCAACGCGCCCACGAGGACCATGACGCCGAACAGGCCCGTCCCGCCGGCGAGCAGCGCAACGAGCAGGGCCTGCCATGCCATCGGCAGTGCGACCGCCCCCACCGCCCAAACTGCGCCGAGCTGGAACGCGACAATCGCGGGCTTCGACGTCCTTAATTCGAGCACCCACCAAGGGTGCCCACCCGGGCGAGATTGCGCATCCCGCCGCCTACCCAGTCCCGGCCGAGTACCGGCACTCACCCGTCAGGACTCGTTACCGGGATTGGCGGGGTCCTCGCCGTGACCGGATGGCTGTCACCGCCCGCACCGGGTCGTCTCGAACCAGATCGCCCGCCCGCCGCCGGTCACCAAGGAACAGTTCGTCGTGGCCCAGGCGATCCTCGATGAGCAGTGGCTAATCGAGAGCTTATTGGCGGATTAAATCCACCATAACCGGCACCCGGATACCAGCAGCCGCCGATACTCTTCACCGCGCGGAGGACCGGGGTCCGAAGGACTTCTGCACCGGGCCGCCCAGGCAGTGAACCGCCGAGGGCAACGGCCCCGGCCCTCCGTCCAAATCTTGATCCGGGACACGGCCCGATGCCGGCAGCAGCCAGATTCCCCCACAACAGGCGATGCCCGGCGTTACCGGATCCGCTTCGCGGCGCACGCCATGCGCCTGCCCGCGACACCTGAGCGTATCGGCATGGCAACGAAGCGTGGTGCGCGGATATGGTTGCGATCCCACCCCGACGAGGTCCCGTGCCTCACCTCCCCACCCCCGGAGTTCCGGATGCACCGGTCGCTGTCCAGCCTGACCGAGCGGATCGAACGCGCTCTCAATGAACGGCTCATCCCGGCGCTGTACCGGGACGCCGAACCCGTACAGGTCGAGGCGGCGCACCTGCCCGGTGAGCCGGTGCCGGCAGGCGAGGGGCTGGCGATGGCATACGCGCCCTTCGCCGTGGGTCAGCGGTGGGGGCGCGCCTGGAGCACCACGTGGTTCCGGTTCACCGGAGAGGTGCCGGCGCGGATGCGCGGGGGCCGGGTCGAACTTCTCGTCGATCTCGGCTTCGAGCGGGCCGGACCGGGATTCCGTTCCGAGGGCCTCGCGTACACGGCCGACGGCACGCCGATCAAGGGCATCGAGCCACGGACGGCGTACGTACCGATCGCCCGGCCCGCCGTCGGTGGGGAGCGGGTCGAGGTGTACGTCGAGGCGGCCGCCAATCCCCGGTTCGACGGCAGCGTCTCCCCGCTCGGTGATCCGGAGACGGTGCCCGACTGCCCGCTCTACCGGCTGGACCGGGCGGAACTCGCGGTGCTGGACGAGGAGGTGCACGCCCTCGTTCTGGACGTACAGGTGCTGCACCAGCTGGCGCTGCAACTGGCCGAGACGGACCCCCGGCACCACGAGATCCGCCGGGCCCTTGGACTGATGCTCGACGAACTCGACCTCGCCGATGTCTCTGGCGGGGCTGCCGCCGCTCGCGGCCGCCTGGCCCGGGTCCTTTCCTCCCCCGCCGTGCCGAGCGCCCACCGGGTCACTGCTGTCGGGCATGCGCACATCGACTCGGCCTGGCTCTGGCCGGTACGCGAGACGATCCGTAAGTGTTCCCGGACCTTCTCCAACGTCGTGGCACTCGCCGACGAGTACCCGGAACTGATCTTCGCCTGTTCCTCCGCGCAGCAGTACGCGTGGCTGCGGGAGCACCACCCGAAGGTGTACCGCCGCGTGGCGGAGAAGGTGGCCACCGGACAGTTCCTCCCGGTCGGCGGCATGTGGGTGGAGTCGGACACCAACATGCCGGGCGGCGAGGCGATGGTGCGCCAGTTCACCCAGGGCAAGCGGTTCTTCGCCGCCGAGTTCGGCGTCGAGCCGCGGGAGGTCTGGCTCCCCGACTCGTTCGGCTACTCGGCGGCGCTGCCACAGCTCGCTCGGCTGGCCGGGTTCCGCTGGTTCCTCAGCCAAAAGATGTCCTGGAACCAGACCAACCGTTTCCCGCACCACACCTTCTGGTGGGAAGGCATCGACGGAAGTCGGGTCTTCACCCACTTCCCACCCGCCGAAACGTACAGCTCCGAGCTGTCCGGCAAGGATCTGGCGTACGGGGTGAGCAACTTCGCCGAGCACGGGCGGTCCAGCGTGTCGCTGTTGCCATTCGGCTACGGCGACGGCGGGGGCGGCCCGACCAGGGAGATGCTCGAAACGGCCCGGCGAGTGGCCGACCTCGAAGGCTCGCCCAGGCTCGCCATCCGCACCCCCGCCGAGTTCTTCGCCGAGGCGGAGCGGGAATTTCCGGACGCCCCGGTGTGGAGCGGCGAGATGTACCTCGAATACCACCGGGGCACGTACACCAGCCAGCAGGCGATGAAACGCGGCAACCGGCGCACCGAGCACCTGCTGCGGGAGGCCGAGTTGTGGTCCACCGCCGCGGCGCTGCGGGCCGGCCATCCGTACCCGTACGCCGAACTTGACACCATCTGGCAGGAGACGCTGCTGCTGCAGTTCCACGACATCCTGCCCGGCAGCTCGATCGCCTGGGTGCATCGTGAGGCTCGGCAGACGTACGCGAAGCTGGCGGACCGGCTGGAACGAGCGATCGACGCGGCACTGACCGCCCTGGCCGGCCCCGGATCGGTGCCATTGACCGCGAACGCGGCGCCGCACGAGCGGGACGGCGTACCGGCACTCGGGGTCTCAGCAGGCCGCGACGGCGGTGCTCCGGACGTGTCGGTGCGGTCCGGACCAGACGGAACGGTGCTGGACAACGGCCTGCTCCGGGTACGCCTCGGCCCCGACGGGACGGTCTTCGCGATCCGCGACCTGGTCGCCGACCGCGACGTCCTCCGGCCCGGCACCGCGGCCAACGTCCTGCAACTGCACCCGGACACGCCCAACAAGTTCGACGCGTGGGACATCGAAGACTTCTACCGCAACCGACGCCGCGACCTGACCGAGATCACCAAGATCGTGGTCGAGTCGGACGATCCCCGGCAGGCCCGGGTCCGGGTGACCCGCGACGACCGGAACTCCGCGTACGTCCAGACCGTGTCGCTCTCGGCCGGCGAGCGCGTGCTGCGGTTCACCACCGAGGTGGACTGGCACGAACGAGAGACCCTGCTCAAGGTTGCCTTCCCGATCGACGTCCAGGCCGTGCAGTCCAGCTCGGAAATCCAGTTCGGCCATGTACAGCGACCGACCCACACCAACACATCGTGGGACGCGGCGAGGTTTGAGAT
The DNA here is from genome assembly GCF_044765245.1 of Micromonospora sp. NPDC093277. NCBI lineage: Bacteria > Bacillati > Actinomycetota > Actinomycetes > Micromonosporales > Micromonosporaceae > Micromonospora > Micromonospora sp. NPDC093277. The sequence continues at coordinate 203,532 of NZ_JBIWJO010000012.1, read as the reverse complement.
CTGCGCGCACCGGTGGCTGCACATCGGGGAGCCCGGGTACGGCGTGGCGCTGGTCAACGACGGCACCTACGGCCACGACGTGACCCGCCAACCACCTGGTGATGTGTTGGGTGCGCAGCCGACCACGGTACGGCTCTCCCTGCTGCGCGGTCCCCGCTACCCCGACCCGAACACCGACCAGGGCGTGCACCAATTCGGGTACGCGCTGGTCTGCGGCGCGGAGATCGTCGACGCGGTACGCGAGGGCTACCGGGCGAACCTGCCGATCCGCCGGCACCGGGGCGCGCGGCCGGTCGCGCCGCTGATCGAGGTGACCAACCCCGCCGTCGTGGTGGAGGCCGTGAAGCTGGCCGACGACCGGTCCGGTGACGTGATCATCCGGCTGTACGAGGCGCTCGGCGGCCGCGCCCGTACCCGTCTCACCGCATCGTTCGATCTCGCCGAGGTGCGGGTCTGTGACCTGCTCGAACGGGACAACGCCGAGATCGCCGCGCTTGCCCCGGTCTCGGTCGACGGCAACGAGGTGGATCTCGCCCTGGGACCGTTCCAGATCGTCACCCTCCGGCTCCGCCCGGCGCAGCGCTGACCTCGCAGGCGGCTACGAAGGGTCGCGTCAGGCGGTGGCGGTCCCGCGAGGCCATGCGGATCCTGGTAGCCCGACGGCGCTGGCTGCGCCTGGCACCGTCACCGTCGGAGCGTTACTCGACGAACCCACCGACCACCTGCAGCCACGCCTGCACGACGAGCTTGAGGCTGCGCTGGGCCACCGACGCCTGCGCGATTGTGCTGGCCAGCCACGACGGCTGACTGCGGGAGCGATGGCAGGGGCGGGAGATCCGGCTCGACCGGCCGGCGCATACGCCCTCCTTTTGACTGGCGTCGCAGAAAGTTCTGCCACCTTGATCGAAACATCTAGACGTATCGATCTAACTTCCGTAGTATGTGCCCACGGCTGAGAGCGCTCTCCCAATGATCCATTCGTACGGACATTGAAGGTGCGCTCGACGACGCGGGCCGGCATCGCGGCAGCCTCGGCTGCAGCGCGGCGGCGCGCGCCTTGCCTGACGGGTTCGGTCAGGAAGGGGCACCCATGAAGCGATATCACCCCACTCGTCGATGGCGGCCAATGGCGGCCGCCCTACTCCTGCTCACCCCGGGGCTTGTCATGGTCGCCGCGGCGACCCCGGCCGCGGCGGCGATCAACCCCGCGGAATTCCAGCAGGTCACGCTGGCCAAGGGCGTAGCCGAGACCGGCGAACCCATGGCGCTGGCGGTGCTGCCGGACCGCTCGGTCCTGCACACCGCGCGCAACGGGACTCTGCGCCGCACCGACGCCGCCGGCAACACGTCGGTGATCGCGAACATCCCCGTCTACACCCACGACGAGGAGGGGCTGCAGGGCATCGCCGTGGACCCCAACTTCGCCGGCAACCGCTACATCTATCTGTACTACGCGCCGCCGCTGAGCACCCCCGCCGGCGACGCGCCCGCCAGCGGTACCGCCACCGACTGGGCCACCTGGACCGGGGTCAACCGTCTGTCCCGGTTCACGCTCAACGCCGACTTCACGGTCAACACGGCCAGCCAGGTCACTGTCCTGGAGGTGCCGACCAGCCGCGGCATGTGCTGCCACGTCGGCGGCGACATCGACTTCGACGCGGCCGGCAACCTGTACCTGTCCACTGGCGACGACTCGAACCCGTTCGAGTCGTCGGGCTACACGCCGATCGACGAGCGCACCAACCGCAACCCCGCCTACGACGCGCAGCGCTCCGCCGGCAACACCAACGACCTGCGCGGCAAGGTCCTGCGGATCAAGGTCAACGCCAACGGGACGTACTCGATCCCAGCCGGCAACCTGTTCGCGCCGGGCACCGCCAACACCCGGCCCGAGATCTACGCCATGGGCTTCCGTAACCCGTTCCGGATGAGCGTCGACAAGGCCACCGGCATCGTCTACCTCGGCGACTACGGGCCGGACGCCGGCACCACCGACCCCAACCGGGGCCCGTCCGGCCAGGTGGAGTTCGACCGGATCACCGGGCCGGGCTTCTACGGCTGGCCGTACTGCACCGGGTCCAACACCACCACCGAGACGTACAACAAATGGGACTTCGCGACCAACTCCACCGGCCCGAAGTTCAACTGCGCCGGCGGCCCCACGAACAGCTCCTTCCGTAACACGGGCCTGACCACGCTGCCCGCGGCCAGGCCCGCCTGGATCCGCTACGCCGGCGACGCCGGCTCACCGCCGGCCTTCGGTGGCGGCTCCGAGTCGCCGATGGGCGGCCCGGTCTACCGGTACGACGCCGCGAACCCGTCGACCACGAAGTTCCCCGCCAGCCTGGACGGGCAGTTCTTCGCCGGCGAGTTCGGCCGTGGCTGGATCAAGCCGATCGTGGTCAACGCGGACGGCTCGCCGGGCACGATCGACAACTTCCCGTGGAACGGCAAGCAGGTCATGGACATGGCGTTCGGCCCGGACGGGTCGCTGTACGTCCTGGACTACGGCACCGGCTACTTCAACGGCGACGCGAACTCGGCGCTGTACCGCTACGACTACGTCGGCACCGGCGGCAACCGCGCGCCGACCGCCGTGGCGAGCGCCAACCGTACCTCGGGTGCTGCGCCGTTGGCCGTGACGTTCTCCTCGACCGGTTCGTCGGACCCGGAGGGTGGGGCGTTGACCTACTCGTGGGCGTTCGGCGACGGCGCCACCGCCACCACCGCCAACCCGTCGCACACGTACACCGCCAACGGCAACTACACGGCCACCCTCACGGTACGCGACCCGCAGGGTGCCACCGGCACGGCCAGCGTGCCGATCAGCGTCGGCAACACCGCCCCCACGGTCACCGTCAACAGCCCCGCGTCCGGGCAACTGGCCGCCTTCGGCGACAGCGTCCCGTGGAGCGTCACGGTCACCGACCCGGAGGATGGCACGATCGACTGCGCCAAGGTGACCATGGCCTACCTGATCGGGCACGACCAGCACGCCCACCAGATCACCTCGCAGACCGGCTGCTCCGGCACGATCACGATCCCGGTGGACGGCGAGCACGACGACGCGGCGAACACTTTCCCGATCTTCGACGCGTCCTACACGGACAAGGGCGGCCTCACCACTCACGCGCAGAACATCCTGGCACCGAAGCACCGGCAGGCCGAGCACTACAAGACCGCCTCGGGCGTCAACAAGTTCACCAAGACCACGGCCGAGGGCGGTATGACCGTCGGCGACATCAACAACGGCGACTGGATCCAGTTCGACCCGTACAAGCTCACCAACGCCACCTCCTTCACCGCCCGGGTCTCCTCGGCCGGGGCAGGCGGCACGCTGCAGTTCCGCACCGGCTCGCCGACCGGCACGATCATCGGCTCGACGGCCGTCACGCCGACCGGGTCGTGGGAGACGTTCGCCACCGTGAGCGGCACCATCAGCGGCGCGCCGACCGGCACCACCTCGCTGTACGTCACCTTCGCCGGCACCGGCACGGGCGCGCTGTTCGACCTGGACAGCTTTACCTTTGCCACCAGCGGCGCGCCGGCGACGAACCTTGCCCTGAACAAACCGGCCACCGCGTCCAGCGTGGAGAACGCCAGCTTCCCGGCCGCCAACGCGGTGGACGCGTCATCGACGACGCGGTGGTCGAGCGCGTTCTCCGACCCGCAGTGGATCCAGGTGGATCTGGGCGCCACCTACACCGTCAACCGGGTCCGCCTGCTGTGGGAGGCGGCGTACGGCTCCGCGTACCAGATCCAGACGTCTGCCGACGGCACCACCTGGACGACGGCCCGCTCGGTGACCGGCGGAAACGGCGGTGAGGACGACCACACGGGCCTGAACGCCTCGGGGCGGTACGTGCGCATCTACGGCACGGCCCGCGGCACCGGCTACGGCTACTCGCTGTTCAGCTTCGAAGTCTACGGTTAAGGGAGATATCGATCATGTTGCGCAGACTGGCCTTCTTCTGCGTCGCCGTGGTCACCGCCGCGCTCGGCCTCACCGCCGTGCCGGCCCACGCGGCGCCGGACTTCACCGTGCTCGTGTTCAGCAAGACCGCCGGATTCCGCCACGACTCCATCCCGACCGGCATCCAGACGATCCGCGACCTGGGCACGGCGAACAACTTCGCCGTCGAGGCCACGGAGGACGCGGCCCAGTTCAACACGGCGAACCTGGCCCGGTTCAAGGCGGTCATCTGGCTGTCCACCACCGGCGACGTGCTCAACGCGGCGCAGCAGACCGCCTTCGAGAACTACATCCGCGCCGGCGGCGGCTACGTCGGCGTGCACGCGGCGTCCGACACGGAGTACGACTGGCCCTGGTACGGCGGCCTCGTCGGGGCCTACTTCGCCAGCCACCCGGCGATCCAGGCCGCGACGGTCCGCATCGCGGACACCACCCACCCGTCAACGGTCGGCCTGCCGGTCGCGTGGAGCCGCACCGACGAGTGGTACAACTACCGCACCAACCCCCGCTCGCAGGTGCACGTCCTCGCCACGCTCGACGAATCCACCTACAGCGGCGGCGCGATGGGCAGCGACCATCCCATCTCGTGGTGCCGGGCATATGACGGCGGCCGGTCGTTCTACACCGGCATGGGCCACACCATCGACAGCTACGGCGAGGCGAACTACCGCACACACCTGCTCGGCGGCGTCCGCTACGCCGCGCAGGGCACCAGCAGCTGCGCGGTCGACACCACGCCCCCGCCGCAGACGGACCTGGCGCTGAACCACCCGGCGACGGCGTCCAGCGTGGAGAACGCCTCGTTTCCCGCCTCGAACGCCGTGGACGCGTCCACCACCACGCGATGGTCGAGCGCTTTCTCGGACCCGCAGTGGATCCGGGTCGACCTCGGCGCCACGCACACCGTCAACCGGGTCCGGCTGGTGTGGGAGGCCGCCTACGGCAAGGACTATCAGATCCAGACCTCGGCCGACGGGAACACCTGGACCACGATTCGGACCGTCACCAACGGCAACGGCGGTGAGGACGACAACACCGGTCTGAACGCCTCGGCGCGGTACCTGCGCATCTATGGCACGGCCCGCGGCACCCAGTGGGGCTACTCGCTGTACACCTTCCAGGTGTACGGCACGTGAGACCGGGCCGGCCCGGGAGCCCCACGGCTCTCGGGCCGGCACCCCGCGCTCGGAGTTCGTCCATGACGATCCGCACCGACGCCGTTGCACAAATTCGATTGCGGACTTGTTGAGCCCGTGGCTGGGCTTGCGGTCAGATCGCACGGGCGAGTTCGGTGAACGTGGCGGCGACCCGCAGAGCGGGCGGGGTGTCGATGGCGAGGTCGTGGTGTCCACGTCGGCGGTTCTGCAACAACGCGCACCTCCCCGACGAGGTCGGAATCCCAGGCCTCGCATCGACCGTGCCGTCATCGCCCCGCGCTCGACCGACTCCGGTCGGCGTCGTAGAAGCTCCGGGCACCTGCTACTCGACAACCTCGACGGTGACCTCGCCCCGTTCGAGGCGGTCGAGCTGTTCCACGCCGGACTCGACCCGGCCGATCGTGATGACGTTGTCGTCGTGGCCGCCGTCGGCGTTATAGAAGAAGCCGAGGTTCCCCCACGGCACGTAATAGATTAGGTTGCCATTCTGTGGAGCGCTGCCTGGCGAGCCGTCTGTGGTGAGCCGCTCCGGCAGGTAGCTGATCTTTTCCTTGCCGGCGAATTCCTCAAAGCGCAGCCTCAGCGGTAGCTTCGAGATGAAATCTCGGCTCGTGGGGTTGTCGGCTATCCGGACCCCGATCTCGGTACCGTCCGTGACGAAGCGCACTTGCGTCGCGTCCATCTGCGTCTGTCCTCTCATATCTTCCGTCGTTGGTGGTGGGGACTGCTGCGCTGACGTCGGGGTGTCCGGCCCGGCCGTGCAGCCTGACAGGGACACGAACAAGATTGCGGCCAGGATGCTGGCGAGGCGCCTGGTCATCGCGGTGACCTCCGGGTAATCCACCTGTGGGTAGGAGTTCGAGCTGAGCGGCCTACGCATGGCGGCGGCTCGATGCCGTTTCGATCGATCGGCCGGGCCGCGGGGTTGGTCAGCGGATGGCTCCAGCGACCGCGGGCTTCGGGATGTCCCCAGTCGGATGCGCGTACGGGGTCGCCCGCCGTCGCATGAGTGCGGCGTAGGCGATCACCCCGAGCACGGCGGCGACGACGGTGACCAGCCCGAACGGGACCGGGTTGGTGGCGCCGCCGAGCCCGACCAGCGGCGCCGTCAAGCCGCCGAACGCGAACCGGGCCAGGCCGAGTAGTGAGGATGCGGTGCCGGCGATGTGGGGATAGTCCGCCAGTGCGAGTGAGGTACTTGGCGGAGTGGTCACGGCAACTCCACCGACCATCGTGAACAGCGACAGGACGATCGCGATCAGCGGCAGCTGGAGCACAGCGGTGACGAGCAGGCCGCCGGCGCCGGCGACGCACAGCGCGAGCCCGACCATCAGCATGCCCTTTTCCGACCACCGCTCGGATAGCCGTCCGGCGACGAAGCCGAACACCATGAACCCGAGCGAGTTCAGGCCGAAGGCCACGGAGTAGCCCTGCGGCGAGAGACCGTAGGTCCCCTGGAGGACGAAGGTTGCGCCGCTGAGGTAGGCGAACAGGGCGGAGTTGACCATGCCCGTGATGAGTACGGCGCCGAGGAACACCCGGTCCGACAGCAGCTGGCGGAAGTCGCGTCCGGTGTGGGCGAACCCACCGGCGGTGCGGTGCTCGGCCGGGAGGGTTTCCCGGAAGATGATCATCGAGGCGATCAGGATCGCCACGCCCACAGCGGCGAGGAACAGGAAGATGCCGTGCCAGTCGGTGAGGTTCGCCAACTGCCCGCCGATGACCGGGCCGATGATGGCCGCGAGTCCGCCGAGCACGGTAAGCCGGCCGTAGTAGCGCACGAGTCGGCCCCCGGAGTACAGGTCGCGTCCGGCGGCCTGGGCGATGACGATCCCCACGGCGCCCGCGAGGCCCTGGACGAACCGCGCGGCGACAAGGGTCTCGACGGCCGGACTGACCGCACACCAGGTCGAGGTGACCACGTAGGCGATCACGCCAATGAGCAGCGGGCGGCGTCGGCCAAACCGGTCCGACAGGGGTCCGGCGACGACCTGACCGAACGCCAGGCCGAGCAGACAGGCGGTGATGGTCAGCTGCGCGACCGAGGCCGCGGAGCCCAGCTCGATGGTGAGCGCGGGCAGCACGGGCAGATACAGATCCATGGAGATTGGCCCGAAGATTGTCAGCAAGCCGAGTACGACTGCCAGCGGGCGGCCTACGGCCTGCTCACGCGTGGCGAGTTGGGTGGTGCGCACGCACCTTCCTTTCGAGAAGTGGTGGTTCCTTTCGCGTTGCAGCTCATACAGCCGGTGCGCTACCCAGACGGTCGCCCTCTCCGGGGTGGTGCGCGTCGTCAGGGATTGAGAAGCACCTTGATGGCGCGACGCTCGTCCATCGCCTGGTACCCCTCGGCGGCCTGCTCAAGGGGGAGGGTGAGGTCGAAAACCTTGCCGGGTTCGATCTGCCGGTTCCAGATCAGGTCGATCAGCTCAGGCAGGAATCGGCGTACCGGAGCGGGGCCGCCGTGCAGGTGCACGTGGGAGAAGAACAGCTCGTCGCCGGGCAGTTGGACGTCGTGGGCGACGCCGACGTAGCCGACGTGACCGCCGGGACGGGTGGAGCGGATGGCTTGCATCATCGATTCCTGCGTGCCGACCGCCTCGATGACTGAGTGCGCCCCGAGCCCGTCCGTGAGGTCCTTGATCCGTGCGACGCCCTCATCGCCGCGCTCGGTGACGATATGGGTCGCACCGTAGTCGGCCGCCAGTTTCTGACGCGGCTCGTGCCGGCTCATCGCGATGATGCGTTCCGCGCCGAGCTGCCTGGCCGCCAGCACGGCGAGCAGACCGACCGCACCGTCGCCGACCACCGCGACCGTCTTGCCCGGGCCGACCTGCGCCGCCACGGCGCTAAACCAGCCGGTACCGAGCACGTCGGAGGCGGCAAGGAAGCCCGGGATCAGGTCGTCCGAGGGAATGTCCGGCGTGGCGACCAGGGTGCCGTCGGCCAGGGGTACGCGTAGGTACTCCGCCTGGGCACCGAGCCCGCCGACAGGCTCGCGATGGATGCACGAGCTCTGGTAGCCGGACCGGCAAATCGGACACGTGTTGTCGGATGCGAAGAACGAGCCGATGACGAACTGGCCCGGCTTGACGTTCTTGACCTCGCTGCCGACCTCCTGCACGACGCCGACGTACTCGTGGCCCATCGGGGACGGCCCCTTGACCGCTTCAACACCCCGATACGGCCACAGGTCTGAACCGCAGACACAGGTCGCGGACAGGCGAATGATCGCGTCGGTCGGAAGCATGATCCGGGGATCTTCGCGCTCCTCCACCCGAACGTCCCCGGGGGCGTAGAGGACAGCACCACGCATAAGTCATTCCTTCCAATTCGACGTCCGGCCGGACGCGCCCGATTACCCCTCCCGCATACCCCATGCAGGGCGTGGGATTGCCGCCATCCGGGGGGCAATCACGTCGAGCGCGATGCCCAGTCACCCCGGGCGCGGCGGCCAGCGGTGGCGTTTCAACGCCATCCAGGAAACCCCGGCAATGCTCGTTCAAGGAGTTTCCGCTGAAAGGTGTACTGAGAGGGAATCCCTCGAAGGAGCCGCGACACGTACGGTCGGGGCGTGGACAACCGCACCGAGGTCCGCGAGTTCCTCGCCCGCAGCGCCAAGATCAGCCCGGTGCGGGCCGGCCTGTCTGCCGGCCCCAACCGGCGAGTCCCGGGCCTGCCCCGCAGCGAAGTCGTGTCGCTCGCGGGAGCGAGCCGAGCGTTCTACGCCGACGCGCACACCGACCCGCACCCGCTTCGCCAACATCGCCCGGTGCGCTTCCTTGACGAGAAAGCGCACCCTTCTACCCGGAATGGCACCTCGCCGCCGACATCTGCGTCGCCATCCTCCGCATGGAAGCCGGCAGCGACCCCACGAAAAGGATCTCGACGACCTCGTAGGTGAGCCTCCACCCACAGCTCAGACTTCCGCAAACGCTGGGGAGCTCCCACCGTCCGGCACCACCGCATTGGCGCCAAGGTGTGTCTGACGTTGGGCTACCCGCTTGGCTGCCCGGGCCAGCGTCTCCATCTGATCGACCTGGCCAACCATCACTATGTCCCCGTGCGGCCGAACCTCGTCACGAAGAAACAGGAGCAACCATCGTGCGTGTGCACGCCTACGCAGCACCCAGCCCGTCCGAGCCGCTGGCCCCCGTGACCATCGAGCGGCGGGACGTCGGCCCCGACGACGTGCTCATCGAGATCAGAGATGCGGGCATCTGCCACTGCCGGCGGTCCAGCCCGGGTACGCAGGGCAGGTCGATGTCCTGATGGGCGTCGGCGAGAGTCCTTCGACCTTCTGATCAATACTTTGACTGCCTGGGCAGAAACGGAAAGATGGGTGTACCAGCAGTACATCCCAGTTCAGCGCGGCGCGTCGTACCGTCGAGGGCGTGAACAACCGAGCCGAAGTGCGCGAATTCCTCACCTCGCGCCGTGCCAAGATCACACCGGAGCAGGCTGGGCTGCCCGCCGCCGGGCAGCGACGCGTCCCCGGGCTACGCCGCAGCGAAGTCGCCACGCTGGCCCGCATGAGCGTTGAGTACTACTCCAAGCTCGAGCGCGGCTCGCTCGCCGGAGTCTCCGCCAGCGTGCTCGACGCGATCGCCCGGGCCCTGCAGCTCGACGACGCCGAACGCGCCCACCTGATGCGTCTCGCGCAGGAAGCCAACGGCAGCAGCGCGCTGCTGCGGCCGAGCCGGCGAGTGAAGCAGCGAACCGTCCGGCCGAGCCTGCAATGGACCCTGGACACCATCACCACCCCGGCGATCGTGGTCAACAACAGACAGGACCTGCTCGCCGCCAACCTGCTCGGCCGAGCCATGCACGCCGACGTCTGCGCCGACCCCACAAGCGTTCCGAACTTCGCCCGGTTCACGTTCCTCGACAGCGCCGCCCGCCGTTTCTACCCGGACTGGGATCTGTTCGCCGACATGACCGTGGCCAACCTGCGCACCGCCGCGGGCATAGACCCCCACGACAAAGGTTTGCACGACCTCGTCGGCGAACTGTCCACCCGCAGCGACGAATTTCGCCGCCGCTGGGGCGCACACAACGTCCGCATCCACGGCACCGGCGTCAAACACTTCCGCCACCACATCGTGGGCGACCTCGCGCTCGCGTACGAAAGCATGGAACTGCGCGCCGAGCCGGACCTCACCATGACCATCTACGCCGCAGAACCCGACTCGTCGACCGCGCACGCACTCACGCTTCTCGCATCCTGGGCCGCCACCACCAGCGACAACGGCCTGTCGACGTCGGATCGCTAGACGTTTGGGAAGCACTGCTGTGGCCTGACCTCCCCGGCCGCCGATCCCGAGCCCGCAACAGAGGAGAACCACATGGAACTACGATCCGACAACCCGACCGCCAAGGGCCCCGCCCAAACCTTCATCGGCGACGTCTATGTCACCCCCATCTACCAGGGGCAGGAGCCCTCGCGGATGGTAGTCGCCCTCGTCCGCTTCACTCCCGGCGCCCGCACCAACTGGCACTCCCATGCCGTCGGCCAGACCCTGTACGTCACCGACGGCGTCGGGCTGGTGGGAACGCGCGACGGAACGGTCGTGCGCGTGCGTCCCGGCGACACCGTCGTCTGCCCGCCCGGGGAGGAGCACTGGCATGGCGCCGCCGCCGACACCTTCATGAGCCACTTCGCCATGCTCGAGAACCTTCCCGACGGCGGCGACCCCACGACCTGGCTCGTACCAGTCACCGACGAGCAGTACCAGCTTGCGAACCAGCAATGACCACTCGTAGCCAGCTTCTACTATCCCGTCTGGCTTCCTCGCCACCACAGCGAATATCCCCGTCCAACGGGCCGAGGATCAGGCAACACGAAGAACCATCGCGCTTCGTGTGGAACTAACGTGTCCGAGTTGAACTCCAGCTGCATGATCAGAATGGCCACTGAGCTGTAGTTGTGCTGACTGTTTAATTGACATGGATGCTGGGTGCCGATGTCGCCTGATCAACGCCTCGCGGCTCGGGCACTGCACAACGGAACACTGCTCGACGACGACTACGCGAGTGCTGCGGGTCAATGTGTCCCTCCGTCGCTGCCACCTCGTTCCGCCCCCGTTCACCGACGAACAACCGCGCCAGGTGAGGGCCCCGACCCTGGGTTGGTGAGGATGGGGCATCGCGACGGCCTGGTTTCCTTGTGGTCCGCCAGGTCCCCTCATAGGCTCACTCGACATGCGCGTGACGCACTCGCTCATCCACGTCGAGGACCTCGCCCAACTCGTGGAACGGGAGTACGCCATCGCAGCACCCGTCAAGGTGAGCCTGCTCAACCGCGGCTTCAACGACACCTACCTCGTCACCGACGTCGAGGGTGGTCGCCGCGTGCTGCGGGTCTACAACCGAGAGAAGTACTGGATCCGTTCCGAATCCGACCTCCGCTTCGAACTCGACCTGCTCGAGCACCTGGCCGCGGCCGGGCTGGGCGTCATCCGCCCGTACCAGCGGACCCGCGGCGACCGGCTCGGCCGGCTGACAGCGCCCGAAGGCGAACGATGCTTCGCCCTGTTCACCCACGCGCCCGGCACACCCTTACACGAAGGCACGCTGACCGCCGACCAATGGCGCGAGTACGGCTCCGGCATCGCCCGGATGCACCTGAAGATGGACACGTTCCTCACCAGCCACGACCGCTACCACCTCGACGAACGCATCCTCGTCGAACGGCCGCTGGCCAGCCTGGCACCCTACGCCGACTCGAGCCAGGCCGCAGCGGACCTCGCCGAACTCCGCAAGCTCGGCAAACAACTGACCGGCAAGATCCAGCAGCTCCGAACGATCGGCGACGCATACGGCATCATCCATGCAGACCTACACCCCGGCAACACCAACATCGACGGCGACGGACAGTTCCTCACCTTCGACTTCGACCACTGCGGGCTCGGGTTACGCGCGTACGACCTGACCGTCTACTACCGCGGACCGGACTCACCAGAGGAAGATCGCGAACGCTGGACAGCGATCCTCGCCGGCTACCAACACGTCCGATCGCTGAGCCACACCGAGGTGGCCAGCCTCCCCATACTGGCTGCCTGCCGAGCGATCTGGGACATCGGTGACTGGGTGAGTGCCGCCAACCGCACCGGCGACGCCTGGGTCACCGAGGCGACGATCGCCAAACTGCTGGCGGACGTCCGCAAAACGGAATCCGATCCCACACCCCGACCGGCCGCCGATGCAACATCGGAGCAGTATCCACCACACGTCGACTCCGGCCCACGCGATCCCCACGCCGCCGACGAGCAACCGCATGACGAATCAGGCGACGCGTAACGCCACACGCCCTCTCGTCACTGCCCGGGGGCCGGCGCGTTCAGCCATTGCCCGACGGCTTGGTAGTCCGCGTCGGTGAGTCCGCGACGTGGGTCTACGCGATGCAGGAGTGCGGAACCGCTGTGGTTCGCTGCTACCCACGTCCGGTCGGCGGCGGCAATCTCGTCATCCACCCAGGAGAACGGGCGCCCTGCGGCCCACTCGACGAGGCGGCGCGTTTTCCAGTGCAGCCGCCCGCCGTCGTCCTCGTTGTCTGGCCAGTCGACGACGGGCAGCTGGGGTAGGCCGAGCCGTGGTGCGAGCACCTCGTTCGCGTCGTGCATCCAGGTCGTAGCCCAGACGAGATCACAAGGCAACGCGGCAAGCCGACGGCCGTGCTCGGCGTCGAGGCCTGCCAGCAGAGGGTTGGCGTCATCGCTTATCGGGCCTACGGCGTCACCGAAGGGCAGAAGCGTCCCGTCCACATCGAAAAACAGCAACGGACGATCAGCCACCGGCGACGCCGATCCCGTGCTCGGCGAGGCGGCGTACGCCCGCCTCGCCGAAGTCCACATCCGGCCAGAGCTGGTGCGCTACCCAGTCCAGCCACTCGCGCGGCGGCTCATCGGCCTGGAAGTAGGCGATCCTCTCGCGCTCGTCCATGGGCGCAGACTCCCACCAATGCCACCACACCATCAGATGCCACTCGCCGTCACCCATGCGCCAGCCGATGCTGAACCGCTCTATCTGCGGATACGCCCGCCACGGCGGAAGGACCCGCCCATGGGCATCAAGCTGTTCCCGTACGGCAGCATCGAGGAGCTCGCTGGTCCGGTCGTCCAATGTTCGGCGCTCCTCAGCTCAGCTCTATGACGGGCCGGGTCAGGATCTCGTCGGCGTACCCGTCGTCAGATGCGAGCCACCGGCCGAACTCCTTGTCGCGGTAGGCGGTCGCGAGGGTGAGCCAGCCCAGGAAGAATCCGCTGCCTCCACACGTGGTGCTGCCGCCATCGCCGCCGCACACGATCGTCCGCTCGGTGGTCGCCTCATGCCCGTAGGGATCCTGCCCGATCGCCAAACCCCACAGGTTCGTCTGCCTGTGCGTACCGGTCTCGTAGTCGAACGGGTAACCGTCGTTGGGGCAGTCATCGCCCCACCGGAACAGGGTCGTCGCACCAGCTCCACACGCCCACTCCCACTCATCCGCAGTGGTCGTCCGCAAGCCGATGCTCGCGAGCCCGTCCATCGCCTCGTCGTAGGAGACCTCCCGGGTAGCTCGGGCCCGCACCACCTGCCCGGCCTGGTCGAACTCGACCGCCAGCCCACCACCAGAATGGAATGTGCTCATCCCGTCGAGCCGACCCCCGGCCGACGCGACCAGTTCAAGTACCTGAGGGTCGTCCGGCGCCAGTGGAACCTCGCACGGGTCGAACGCTTCCACCGCGGTCAGCATCGCCGGCATCTCGACGCTGCGTACCGGCGAGGTCATCGCGTCGACGTACTCGGCCAGCGGTGGAAGACCGTACTCGCTGGCGCTGTCGGCGTAGCTGGCGGCCTGGTCCGGAGAGGGCTGGAATCGGGCCGCGTCGTAGCCGAGAGCCGGCCGACCGCCGGTTACAAGAGCGAATTGCATCCCGTCACGGTCGAACAGCGCCATCCGGTACGACCGCCCCGCGTACGCCGTGTTCTTCAGGCCGACCACAGTCAGGTCGTGTCGGTCGGCGATGTCCTGAGCCGTCCGGCGGGCAGCCCCGTCAGACAGTTCGTTCCACTGCTCGAAGCTGAGGTCGGCGTACGGCACCGCGCAAGGATAGAGCCGAAGGCACCGATCGCACAGTGGGCCGGCCTCAACACCTGAACCACCAGGCGCACGAGGCGGGGCACTTCGAGATCGCTGTGACTTTCGCTCGTGAAGCGACCTCACCGGTCGGGGCGGCTGCTCGCCAGCCCGCCGGCGAGCAACCGGCCGGTCTCCTCTCCGAGCGCCACCGCCGCTCGAGCCGCCAATGCGACAAGCTCAGCCTGCTCTGCCACGGTGACTCGATCGTCCGCGAGCAGTCCCATGGCAGGCCTGGTGGCAGGGCGCCTCGGACCTGCCCGGTGGGCAGATCGAGCGTCCCGGCCGGCCGTGTGCCTTCGACATCGATACCCGGCTCCATGCGGGCAGTCAAGCACGGTGCCGTCGGCGGGGTGTGCCCGCGGATTGTGGGTAACGGGCCCAGGGCGACAACGGCCGAACTCACCCGGATCGAATACGCGCTTCTACCGGTCTGACCCGCGTTCAACCAGTGGCGTGGACATGGCACCATGGCCGTACTTTCACGGCGTGCAGATGATCGGTCGTCGGATCAGGGAGTCGGATTGGCACAGTGGGCAGCGGCGATGCCGGGTAGCACACCGTTGAATTCGCATGATCCGCGCGCAATCGGGCCATATCAGGTGCTCGGCCGGCTTGGCATGGGTGGGCAGGGCGTCGTCTACCTGGGGCGCGACGGCGTCGGGCAGCACGTCGCGATCAAGATGATCAATGTTGATCTGCGCCATGACCCCACGGCCAAGAGGCGATTCATCAGGGAAATTGCCGCTGCCCGGCAGGTCGCGCCCTTCTGCACCGCGCAGATCCTCCACGCCGAGGTGGACGGCGACACGCCGTACGTGGTCAGCGAGTTCATCGCCGGCCCGACACTGTACCGGCACGTCCGCGAGCAAGGACCGATCACCGGAAACGCATTGCACCGGCTGGCCGTCGGTACCGCCACCGCGCTTACCACGATCCATCAGGCCAACGTGGTCCACTGCGATCTCAAGCCGGACAACGTCGTTCTCGGCGCGGACGGTCCTCGGGTCATCGACTTCGGCATCGCTCACGCGCTCAACACCACCGAGACGATGACCCGGCAGATCGTGGGTACCGCGCCATACATGGCGCCGGAGCGGTTCCGCGACAACGACGTCGGCCCGGCCTGTGACGTTTTCGCCTGGGCGGCGACCCTGGTATTCGCGGCTGCCGGCAGAGCACCGTTCGGCAACGATTCGATAGCCACGGTGATGCATCGGATACTCCACGAACCACCCGACCTGCCTCAGCTGCCGTACGCGCTCGACGAGTTGGTCAGACAGTGCCTGGACAAGGCTCCTCTGGCCCGCCCCTCCGCCG
The DNA here is from genome assembly GCF_044765245.1 of Micromonospora sp. NPDC093277. Classification (NCBI taxonomy): domain Bacteria; kingdom Bacillati; phylum Actinomycetota; class Actinomycetes; order Micromonosporales; family Micromonosporaceae; genus Micromonospora; species Micromonospora sp. NPDC093277. Next base: position 187,967 of record NZ_JBIWJO010000012.1, on the reverse strand, counting down.
AGCAGGTCCTGCTGCGCCTGCTCGGGTACGCCGGGCCCGCGAAGGCGGTGGCGATGGAGGTGGTCCTGGAGGAGGGCAACGCGACGGCCACCGCGCCCATCCAGCCCAGTTCGGCGAGCGACCGGGCCACGCCGCTCCGGCCGGAGCCGGTACCTGCCAGCGCCGCGCCGGCGCCCCCCGTACCCGCCGGCCCGATGCCCGGCCAGGCCGCCCCAACCCTGCCGGAACCGGTACGCGCCGGCGCCGCGGTGCGACCGATCAGCCCGAAACGGGACCCCTGGCCCCGCCGGTTGCGAAGCGAACTCGGCAACCCGTGGGGCGTCTCGACCGCGATCTTCCTCGGGGCGGTCGGTGCGTCAGCCGGTTACGCGGCGTCCACCGCAATCAGCATGGGAGCGGTCACCGGATCGGTGACGTTCCTCGTGGTCTACACCACCCGAGTGCTCATCGCCGCAGCGGTAGCGGCTCCGCTCCCGGCGGACTCCGCCGCGGGCAGCCCGGCAGCCCAGCACCCACCTTCCGCCCCGAAGGCCTGACCCATCGCTCCATCTCCGGGCAGCCCGAGTTCCGAATGGGGTGGGGAAACGCTGACCAGTACACAGAATCCCGGAGGATCGCATGGCTTCAGGTAGCAACCGTGTCCGAGCCTGGTTGCCGTACACGGTATCCATCGCCGCCGGGATCGGCGTCATCGCTGCCGCCTACCTGATCGTCGGGACTGACCACGTGGACGCGGAAAACTGCGTACCGCTGGAGGTTAGCTCCTCCTCCGAGAAGAGCGAACTGGTCGACCAGCTAGCCGGTCGTTACAACGACAGCCACCGGAGGTTCGGGAACAACTGCGCGACCGTCACTGTGCACGGCCTGAACTCGGGCGAAGCCATGGATGCGCTGGCCAGCGGCTGGGCCGCGCAGGAGCCCGATTTTCCCGAGCCACAGGTGTGGCTGCCGACGTCCAGCTTGTGGACCGGCCAGTTGAAGCTGTTGGACGAGGCGGCTGGACGGCCCGTGCAGACCCCGGACAAATATCCATCCATTGCAAACAGTCCGCTGGTCATCGCGATGCCACAGCCGAAGGCCGAGGTGCTCCAGCAGCGCGGCCAGCTCGGCTGGGGTGAGATCCTGGGCCTGTCCGGCGACGCCGGATGGTCGACCTTCGGGCGCCCCGGGTGGGGACGGTTCACCTTCGGCAAGGACAACCCGAGGCTGTCCACCTCCGGCCTGGCGGCCACCATCGCGACGTACTACGCCGCGGTCAAACGGGCCAGCGACCTGACCGAGGCCGACCTCGCCAAACCCGCGGTAACCCAGTTCGTCCGCCGCATCGAGGCCAACGTGTCGCACTACAGCGACGACTCGGTGAACCTGCTCCGGAACCTCGCCGAGGCCGACGTGTCCGGCGCGGACCAGGCGACTGCCGCCGACATGAGCGCGATCGTGATGCAGGAGGAGCTGGTCTATCTCTACAACGAGGGCAAGCTGAGCCCGAAACCGGGTAAGAAGCCGAGGGTGCCTCTGGTCGCCCTGCATCCCAAGGAGGGGACGTTCAACCTCGACCACCCGTACGTGGTGTTGCCCTCGGCTGACCAGCGGCAGCGGGAGGCCGCCGAGGACTTCCTGAATTTCCTCCAGGAGGATGCGCAACAACGGGCCTTCGGTCAGCTCGGCTTCCGCGACCACCAGCGCAAGGCCCCGGACGCCCTCGTCGCGTCGGTGCGCGGAACCGACACCACCGAGCTGACCTACTTCGACCCGCCGGAGCCGAACGTGGTGAGCGCGATCCTGGACAGTTGGGACACGCTCCGCAAGAAGGCCAACATCCTCATCGCCATCGACACCTCCGGTTCGATGAAGGCCCGGATCGGGAACCGCACCCGGTTCGAGGTGGCGAGCGACGCTGTGGCCAAGGGACTCGCCCTGTTGAACTCCGAGGATCGGGTGGCGCTGTGGTCGTTCTCGTCGGAAACGCCGAAGCGGCCGAGGGCTCCCTACGGCGAGGAGGTGCCGCTCTCCGGCTTCAACCAAAAGGTCCTCACAGGCGGGCTGAAGAAGCTGCATGTCGAGGGTGACACCGCGCTCTACACCACGGTACGGGCGGCGCACCGCCACATGCTCGACAACTACGACCGGACGCGAATCAACGCGGTCGTGGTGCTGACCGACGGCAGGAACGAGTACCCAACCGGGGGTAACCTCGCCACCCTGCTCAAGGACGTCAAGCTGGATCCGACGCGACCGGTCAAGATTTTCTGTATCGCCTTCGATCAGCAATCCGAGTTCGACCCGCTGGACCGGATCTCGAAGGCGTCGGCCGGCAAGGCCTTCAACGCCCAGAATCCGAAGGACATCGACGAGGCGTTCGTGAAGTTGGTCAGCAGCTTCTAGGTGGTCCACACCGGCCACGGCGAGGTTGCCGAGGCCGACCCTGATGATTCAACCTCGCCGCGCAGCTCTTCCGCCAGCAGCGCCGATTTCGACCGCCGAGCGGCGCAGCATCGTGACCACGTCGGCGGAGAGGCGTTCGGCGGGCACACCGCCCATCCGGTCACGTGCTTTCGATTTGTGCCGGCCGGCCACGAGAAGAGCCGGCGCTCCACCCCCTGGGCGCCGGCCCTCCTCGCGCGCCGCAGGCCATCCCATGGCCGCGCGCGCGTACCCCTCACCCGCTCATCGAGTTGCACCTCAGCCGGGTTACGGGTGCCACCAGCCGTCGGCTCTCAATCACCCGTCCGGACTGCGGCACCGTGCTCTGCGCGGCCCTGTCGCACTCCTGGCGGCTGATCGCCGCGCTGACCCTCACCGCATATACAGCCGACCGCGGGCAGCCCCACGGCGTTCGGACCACGCGGCGGTCCGGTTTGTACCCGTCCACGGGCAGGCAGAGCCCGTGAACCGTCAAGTACGCGGGTTACGCGGCACGTCACCCCGCGGCTCGGGACGGTGCGGCGGCTGCTGGACCTTCGGCCGCCGGAGCAAGCCCAGCAGACCGCCGAGTCCGATAAGGCCCCACAATCCGTTCAGGCCCTTGTTGCCACTGTCGTAATTCTTGTCCTGGTTTGAAGTTGGCGTCGCTTCGACGGCGGGCAGGCGGGTGCCTGCCTCGTTCGCCGCGGCGGGCGCGGCCGCGACCGGCGTCAGCGAGAGCGCTGCGGCAAGACTCAGCACAGCTGTCGTTTTACGCATGGTTCGTTTCTCCCCCGTGTTGGTTGAGTGACTGGCAAGCTTCTCCTTACCCTCAACCCGGCCGTTGACGCAGTTGGTTCGCTGGAGGTTCCCTGCCCGAGGGAAGGTGTGGAAGGAACACCCGTAATGAGCTCTGCCATCCCGTTATTGGCCGGGTCGACCCGATGACGCATCTCGGATCCGCTGGCGATGCGACGGTTAATTAACCCGGGTTGTGGCACCTGTCCGGGCGGCGAAGTAGGTGCTGGTGGGGCCGAGCGGTTGAGGCGGTTTCCGCGTCGGGCAGTCGCCAGACCGGTCCCGCCTCTCCACGGGCGGGGACAAGGTGGAACTGCCCGAGGGACTGCCCCTCCCACACCTCGTCGGCGCTGGACTCGATGACGATTTCCTTGCGGATGGAAGCCATTGCTGGGTCTCCGCTCTCTGGTCGGGATGTCAGGGGGAGCCGGGGTCAGTCGCTGCTGGCGACGCAGAACGGATGTCCTTGTGGATCGGTGAGCACCACCCACTCGTCCCCGCCGGGCTGGAACTCGGGCTTGGTCGCACCGAGACCGAGCAACTCCTTGACCGTGTGCCCCAGATCGGTGACCTTGAAATCGAGATGGGCATGCTTGGCTACGTCGGGCCAGCCCGGGGGCCGGTAGCCCTCGACTCGCTGGAAACCGAGCTGGATCGGGCCGCCGTTGCCCAGGTGGACGCAGTCCTCGTCGCGGTAGGTGACCTCCCAGCCGGTCACCGTACGATAGAAATCGGCGAGCGGTCCTGGGTCGGCACAGTCAAGGACGACCGTGGTGATCTCGGCCAATGCGGACATGACGATTGCTCCTCTGAACTCGTTCGGGCTCATCGAGGAGCCTGCCCGCCGCGAGGTGTGCCGTCTTGAAGATCCTTGCATCGGCTGTCGGACCCCGGGCGTAGCTTCGGGGCGTGCGCTCGTTCGTGGTTCTCGCTGCCCGGCCCGACTTCACGGTGACGGCGGTGACCTGTCGCGACGACCACAAGAAGTGGTCTGAGGTCGAGTCGCAGGACGACTACCGGATAGTGCTGGTTCGCCGGGGCCGATTCCGCAGACGGACCGCCGGTGTCCCCGCGGAGGTTGATCCGACTCTCGCCTACGTCGGCGTGCCGGGGCAGGAGGAGCATTTCGCCCATCCCGCAGGGGGAGATGCATGTACGTCGGTGAGCCTTACACCGGCACTGTGGCGTGTCCTGACAGGTGATGAGGCGCGGGTAACCAGGCCTGTCGTTTACGTCGACCCCCGACTTGACCTCACCCACCGCCAGGTCCTCGCCGCCGCGAGCGCCGGGGACCTTGACTACGCTCTCACCGAGCGGCTGATGGACCTGCTCAGCCGCGTTGTCGAGCAGGTCGTCAGCGGTGCCACACCTGTGGCTGCGGGTCGCGCCAAGGCCGATCACGCGCTCGTCGCGGCGGCGCGCCCTGATCGGCGAGGGCGACCCGGCCGCGCACGGACTGTTCCCGCTCGCCGCGATGCTCGGGGTCTCCCCGTACCGGTTGAGTCGGGCGTTCACCCGGGAACTGGGGGTGTCGCTGACTCGCTACCGAAATCGGGTTCGTCTCGGCCGAGCGCTGGACCGGCTGGAGGGCGGCGAGTCCAGCCTCGGGGTGCTCGCCGCGGATCTCGGCTTCGCCGACCAGGCACACTTGTGCCGCACCGTACGCGAACACCTGGGCCACACGCCGACTGCGCTGCGCCGCCTCCTGGCCCAGCCGGTGACCGCTGACCGGGGATGAGCTGGGCGAGGCTCGTCGGGCCAGCTTTCGGTGACAAGTCTCCGGCCCAGGACGCGAAGTCCTGGGCGGATTAGTCGCTCAGGACATGAAAAGATCAGAGGCGGCGACCAATGCGGCAGGCCCTGGATTGGCCGGTCGCCAACCCGGCCAGGCCCGTGGCGTTGCTCCGGTGCAGCCACAACACGCCTCACATGATCAGGCATGTTGCAACAAGTATTGGAACCCGTCGCACGTTCGGTGGCCGCGATCCCCGCTGCAGCGGTCGATGAAAATCCCACCCATGAAATTTACCGAAATCATCGCCCGTTCGAGGCGCAAGCACACGGCCGCCAACAGGGTAAATGCCCAGGCGACGTCGATCTCGACGCAACCCGCGATCCTCAGCCTGCCGATACCTCATGTTTTGACGCGCGTCGACGGGCTCCCAAATCGTGGCACCTCCCCGGAGCCGCCACCGGCGTCCTAACTTGCCGGCGTCGCGAAAGCCACGCCCGGTGCCAGCCGTCCAGCATCTGGCCTGCCTGTTGGTTTGACAGCAGCAGGCGTTGCCACCCCGAACGGAGCCCGAACCGGCGTCGAGCTCCCGGCACCCAAAGTCGGACATTGACCGTCATCAAGTCGATCGAAGCGATTCTCTGCCACAGAATCAATCTTTCGGACATTCCCACAAGAGTTCAATCAATCCCCCATCGCATACAGCCGACTGCCCGTCAAGCCCTTGACTGGCCCACCATGCAGCCGCATGCTATAGACATCCATCACATCGATAGGCGCCGAAGGCTATCGACTTCCCGGCCGGTGAAAGCAAGAGAACAGAAGGCAAGGGCACCTTTTGATCTCACCGTCGGACATTTTCCGGCAACACCAGGACCGCAATTGTCAACGGGGTGTAACGAAACCATGCTGGAAAGGCCCCGGCGTGGGCCAACCGACGCGTGAGGGAGAGACGCAGTGAATCCGCTGGTCTCAGTCGTCATACCCTGCTACAACCGGGCGCGCACAGTGGAGCTGTGCGTACGGTCGGTACGGCAGCAGACGTATCCGGCCATCGAGATCATCGTGGTCGATGACGCCAGCAGCGACGGCTCCGCGACCGCAGCCGCGTCGGCCGGCGCCACGGTCCTGAGTCTGGAGGCGAACAGCGGTCCCGGCGCCGCCCGAAATCTGGGCGCGGAGCGGGCCTGCGGAGAGATCCTCTTCTTCCTCGACGCGGACGTCGCACTCGAGCCGGGCAGTGTCGCCGCAGCGGTCGCCGAGTTGCGGGCCGCGCCCCGGCTGGGTGCGATCTGCGGGGTGCTGCGGCCGGAGTCGCTACTGTCCCACAACCTTGTCGCCGAGTACCGGGCGCTGCAGATGTACCACTGGTGGCTGGCCCGGGAGGGCCCCATGGAAGGGCTGCACACCGCCCTGTGCGCGATGCGTACCGAGGTGTTCCGCGAGATCGGGCCGTTCGATCCTGACCTGCGGCACACCGAGGCGCCGGAGTACGGGCACCGGCTCCGCCAGCGGTACGACGTGCGAAGCACCGCCGGGATCGCCGGCGTCCACGACCACGACACCACCCTGCGGGTGCTGCTGCCGAAGGTGTTTCTGCGGGCGCGGGCCAGCGCGGCGGAGGTGCGGCGCGGGGAGGTGCTCGGCGGCGCTGCTTCGCGGGTGCTGGCCAGCGGCCTAGTCCTCGCCGCCGCGCTCGCCCTGCTGGCACCGCTGGTCGCGGGGCCCCGCGCCGCAGCGGTGCCGTTGGCCCTGGTCGCCGTGGCAGTCGCGCTGGACGCCCGAACCTACCGCCGGGTGGTGGCCGACCGCGGCATCCACTTCGGACTGCGGTTCACCGCGATCCATCTGCTCTACCAGCTCACCTCGGCAGCCGGGGCGGTGCTCGGGACGGGGCAGCGGCTGCTGTCCCGTGCCGCCTGGCGGGCCACTCCCTCGGTCGAGGTACCCCGGTGACCGTCCATGCCGACGACCGGACGGGTCTCGCGCGAAGCACGGCCTCGGGCACCGTAATCCTGGCGAGCGTCGCCGCGACGGTCGCGGCGATTCTGACCATGCAGTGGATCGCAGCGCGAACAGGCAGTTCCTGGTCACCCGGTGGCGACCTGGCCGTCTACCGGGATGCCGTCGGGGCGGCCCTGGCGGATGATTCGCCGTACGGGATCAGCCGCAACGGCTACGGGTTCGTCTACCCGCCGTTCGCCTTGCTGGCCCTGGCCCCGTTGGCGTGGCTCGGCCCGGCGGTCGGGTTCTGGGGGTGGACGGTGGTGTCGACGCTCGCGGTGCCGGCCGTGGTGTGGCTTCTGATCGACCACCTCACCCCCGCCGGGGACCGACAACGGCCGGGCCTGCTGGCGGCCGGCACCCTGGCCGCGCTTCCGCTGTCCCCGATCGCGGCGACGCTGCTGCTGGGCAACGTGAACATCTTCCTGCTGGCGCTGCTCCTGGCCGACCTGCTGCTGATCACCGGGCGGCATCAGGGAGTCCTGGTCGGCCTTGCCGCCGGGATCAAGCTGACGCCGCTCCTCTTCGTCGGCTACCTCCTGCTGACCCGCCGCACCCGAGCCGGCCTGGTCGCCCTGCTGAGCTTCGTCGGCACGGTGGGCGTCGGTTTCCTGCTCCTGCCGGCCGCCTCCGGCACCTTCTGGGGCGGCACCTTCGTGGACGCTTCTCGGACCAGACCGCCGGGCGAGGAGGTGTTCGGCACTTCCGTTCGGGGTGCCGTGCGGCACCTCCTGCCGGGCACCGGGCCGGCGGCTTGGGTGTTCGCGAGCGTGGTGGTGGGCGTGGTCGGGTTGGCCGTAGCGGCGTGGGCGAGCCGGCGGGGCGAGGAACTGGCGGGGATTCTGGCCTGTGCGGTGACCGGCCTGCTCGTCTCGCCGGTTACCTGGTACGCCCACTGGGTCTGGTGCGTGCCACTGCTGGCGCTCCTCGCCGCGCACACCTGGCACCGGTCACGCCACGGCCGGCTGCTCGTCGTCGGTCTGTGGCTCGTCTTTGCCCTGCCGTTGCCCTGGTGGATCGCGTACGTCGTCGGTTGGGCACCGGGCCCGGAGCGGACCTGGGTGTTGCCGGTCGACCTGCTCTACACCCTCACCGGGGTGGGGCTGCTGGTCCTGGCGGCGGCCTGGCTGTGCCGTACCGGCCCGGCAACCGATGGCGGGAGGCAGTGATGTCGGCCTGCGACGCGGTCGCGGTGGTGGTGCCGAACTTCAACAAGGCCAAAACCCTGCGTGCCTGCCTTGACGCCATCTACGCCCAGACCCACCAACCCACCGAGGTCATCGTCGTCGACGACCACAGCACCGACAACTCCCCCGCCATCGCCCGCGACTTCCCCTGCACCCTCATCACCACACCCACCAACCAAGGACCAGCCGCCGCCCGCAACACCGGCGCAGCCGCCAGCACCGCACCCCTGCTCTTCTTCGTCGACTCCGACACCGCACTCGCCCCCGACGCCATCGAAAACGCCATCCACCTCCTCCACCACACCCCCAACGCCGGCATGGTCCAAGGCATCTACGCCCCCCACCCCCTCTACGATGACGGCCCCGTCGAGGCATACCGAGTCGCCTTCGAACACCACTGGCGCAAACGCAGCGTCGGGCGGCCCCGCGCCGCGACGCTCTTCGCGGCCAGCCTGATCCGCCGCACGGTGTTCTTCGAGGCCGGCGGGTTCGACGAGCGGCTGCGCACCGGGGAGGACGCCGAGTTCGGCACCCGGCTGCCCGAACGGTACCGGCTGGTGGTCACCGACCGCGTGGTCACCCGACACGACGACGTGGACCGCTTCCTGCCATTCGTGCGAGAGCAGTTCGGTTTCGCGACCGACACCCCGCTGGTCATGCTCCGCGCTGGGCGGCGCCGCAACGCCGGCACCGGGATGCGGGTGAACGCGGTGTCACCGACGGGCCTCGTGTTGTCCGGGCTGAGCCTGCTGACGCTGCCCGTCCTGCCCATCCTGCCGGGGCTGCTGCCGCTGTGGCTCGCCCTGCTCGTCGGATCCACCGCGATGAGCCACGATTTCCTCCGCTTCACCTACCGGCTGCGTGGGGCCGGCTTCGCCGTGTACGTCACGGGCATGCACACGCTGTTCTACGCCCTCGCGGTGGTCGGCACCGGAGTGGGCGCACTGCGTGCCGCCTACGTCCTGGCCCGGGGGCGGGCGCGGTGACCAGATCAGACGCGGTCGCGGTGGTGGTGCCGAACTTCAACAAGGCCAAAACCCTGCGTGCCTGCCTTGACGCCATCTACGCCCAGACCCACCAACCCACCGAGGTCATCGTCGTCGACGACCACAGCACCGACAACTCCCCCGCCATCGCCCGCGACTTCCCCTGCACCCTCATCACCACACCCACCAACCAAGGACCAGCCGCCGCCCGCAACACCGGCGCAGCCGCCAGCACCGCACCCCTGCTCTTCTTCGTCGACTCCGACACCGCACTCGCCCCCGACGCCATCGAAAACGCCATCCACCTCCTCCACCACACCCCCAACGCCGGCATGGTCCAAGGCATCTACGCCCCCCACCCCCTCTACGATGACGGCCCCGTCGAGGCATACCGAGTCGCCTTCGAACACCACTGGCGCAAACGCAGCGTCGGGCGCGACACCGGGGTGTTGCTGGCCGCGAGCCTGATCCGACGCACGGTGTTCACGGAGGCCGGCGGGTTCGACGAGCGGCTGCGCGACGGCGAGGACGACGAGTTCGGCACCCGGCTGCCCGAACGGTACCGGCTGGTGGCGACCGACCGCGTGGTCACCCGGCACGACGACGTCGACCGGCTGCTGCCGCTGCTGCGCGAGCAGTTCGTCCGGGCCAGCACGAAGCCGCTGTTGATGCTGCGGACCTGGCAGCGGCAACGGGCCGGCGCCACGGGCACCCGGGTGGGGATGATGTCGCCAGACCGGTTCCGGCACCTCGAATGGTCCGCACGGGTGTCGCTGGTCGCGTCAGGGCTGGCGCTGCTGACGGCGCCGTTGACCGTGGCGGTGCCGTGGCTGCCGCTGACCTGGCCTGCGTTCGGGGTGGTCATCGTCGCGGCAAACCACAGGTTCCTGCGGTTCGCCTACCGGTTGCGGGGGGCCCGGTTCGCCGTGTTCGCGGCCGGGCTGCACCTGCTGGCCCACGTCACGCTCGTGGCCGGGCTCGGCGCGGGGCTGCCGCGGGCCGGGTACACGCTGCTGCGGGAGCGGACGCGCGGGGCCCGGTCGAAACCGGCGCAGGCGGGGGTGCGTAGATGATCATCGACACCGCACCCGGCCCGGCGCCCGCCGCCGGCCGGCCCCGAAAGCCGTGGCGGCGCCGGCTGTGGCGGATGGTCACGGTGGCGTTCGGCCTGGTCGTGACGGCCGCCGTCGCACGGGCGTTGGCCAACCAGGACTGGTCGGTGGTGGCCGTGCTGCTGCGCCGGCGCGACGGCGCCCAGATCGGCCTGCTGCTCGCCGGCGCCTTGCTGGCGGCGATGGTGGGGCCGCTGCTCGGGATGCTCTCCTGGCGGGCCGTCTTGCTGGAACTCGGCCCGCCGGTCAGCCCGGCGCGCCTCGTCCGCATCTTCTTCGTCGGGTTCCTCGCCAAGTATGTCCCCGGCAAGGTGCCGGGCGTGGTCGCCGCCATCAAGGTGGCCACCGCGAACGGGGTAACGCTGTCCCGGACGCTGGTGGCCGGGACGCTCAGCACGCTCCTGGTGCACCTGACCGGGCTGACCGTCGGGCTGCTCACCGGCGCGCAGGTGCTGGGCGGCCAAGCCGGGTGGCTGGTGCTGCCTGCCCTGCCGGTGCTGGTGGCAGTGTGCTGGCCGGGTGTGCTCGGCCATACCGCCCGCCTGGTGCTGCGGCTGCTGCGCCGGCCCGAGCCGGCTGCGGCGGTGTCCGGACGGGCGGTCCGGGTGGCGGTGCTGTGGCAGACCCTTTCCTGGCTGGTCAGTGGGTTGCACCTGTGGCTGTTGGCGGTGGCGATGGGCGCCCCTGCGGGGCGCGCGCTGCCGTTGTGTGTTGGGGCGTTCGGGCTGGCCACCGTGGTCGGCGTGCTGGCCGTCGTCGTGCCGGACGGGCTCGGGGTGCGCGAGGCGGTGCTGTCCGGTGCCCTGGCGCTGGTGTTGCCGGTGCCCTCGGCCGTGGCGGTAGCCGTGGCGAGCCGGTTGGTGACCACCGTGGGCGAGGCGGTGCTCGGCGGGGTGGCGCTGGGGGCGGTGACGGTCGTCCATCGAAGGTCGCCCGCATCTGTTGCGGTGTTTGTGAGGGGAGATGAGCGTGATGCGCAGACTGATCGGGCTTGACGAGTGTGAACAGCTGACAACGAAGGAGGTGCACGACCTCTACCGCCGGTATGTCAGCAGATCACAGGTCTCCCTGATGACGACGTTCGGTTTCGGCCGGGAGTTGGTGGACCGGGCGGAGGGCTCCTGGGTCCACATGCGCGACGGCAGCCGGGTGCTGGACCTCTCCGGCGGGGTCGGGGTACTCAACCACGGCCACAACCACCCGCGGATCCTCGCGGCGCGGGCCCGGTTCGCGCAGCAGCGGCGGATGGAGGTGCACAAGGCGTTCTTCTCCCCGTATCTGGCGGCGCTGAGCCACAACGTGGCCGAACTGCTGCCCGGGGATCTGTCGATCTCCTACTTCCCCAACTCCGGGGCCGAGGCGAACGAGGGCGCCATCAAGATGGCCTACAAATATCACAACGGCCGGCGCCAGACGGTGCTGCGGGCCGACATCAGCTTCCACGGCAAGACGCTCGGCGCGGGCAGCCTGACCGGATCGGCGGAGAACCACTTCCGCTTCCCGGGCCTGCCCAACGCGGTGGTGTACCCGTACGGCGACGTGGCGGCGGTGCGGGCGGCGGTGGAGGCCGCCCGCCGCCCGGACGGCGGCTGCGACGTGTACGCGCTGCTGGTGGAGCCGTTCAGCGCGTCGAGCCTGCGCAGCTGGTCCGAGTCAGAGCTGCGCGATCTGCGCCAACTGTGTACCGACGAGGACATCGTGTTGATCTTCGATGAGGTCTACACCGGTTGGGGCAAGACCGGCAGCCTGTTCTACTTCATGCGCTACGACGGCCTGCTACCGGACATCCTCACCTACTCGAAGTCCCTCGGCGGGGGCAAGGCGTCCATCTCCGGGTACACGGCGCGGGAGCGACTGTTCCGCCGGGCGTACGACCGGCTCTCCGATGTGATCCTGCACAGCACCACGTACTACGGGTTCGGGGAGGAGACCGCGACCGCGATCGAGGCGGTCAACGTCGTGGTGGACGAGGACTTCCCGGGCCGGGCCCGGCAGGTGGAGGCGATCCTCACGCCCGGCCTGGAGCGTATCCGCGAGAACCACCCGGACGCGGTGGACCGGGTCGCGGGGGTGGGCTCGTTGCACGGGGTGTTCCTCAACGGCGGCCCGAAACTGCTGGATCTGGCCGGCAAGCTGGTGCCAGGGTTCACCCGCGACCCCCGGTTCGGCACGAAGCTGATCACCCTGTCGGTAATCGCGCACCTCTACCGCGAACACAAGATCATGACGTACTACAGCCCGAACGTGGAGAACCCTCTCATGGTCGCCCCCACCCTCATGATCGAACCGGCTGACTTGGAACACTTCCTGGAAGCGCTGGACGCCACGCTGGCGCTGGGGCTGCGCCGGCTGCTCACCGGGTTCGTCCGGGAAAAGGTTGGGACCGCGTGGTGACCGACGGCGGCCGAATCGTGGTGACGGGGGCGAGTGGCATGCTCGGCGGCTTCGTCGTCCGCCGGCTGCGCGACGAAGGCGTACGGGTGCACGGAGTGGATCTGCGTGCCCCCGCCGACAGCCACGTGGACGCCACGCTGGCCGACGTGCGGGACCGGGCCGCAATGACAGCGGCGTTCACCGGGGCCGACGCGGTCGTGCACTGCGCCGCCGCGCTGCCCAGTTACGCATCGGACGAGATCCACTCGGTGATCGTGGACGGCACCCGCAGTGTGCTGGCCGCCGCCCGCGACGCCGGTGTGCCCCGTGTGGTGCACATCTCCACCACCGCCGTATACGGTCTGCCCACCGTGGTGCCCACCCCCGAGACCCACCCCCGCGAGCCGGTGGACACCTACGGCCGGGCCAAGGCCGCCGCGGAACAGGTCGTCGAGGAGTTCCGCGAACGCGGGCTCTGCGTACCGATGCTGCGGCCCAAGACGTTCCTCGGCCCCGGCCGGATGGGCCTGTTCGCCATGCTCTTCGAATGGGCGCATGAGGGACACCACTTCCCGATCCTGGGCCGGGGCGACGCCCGCATCCAGATGTGCGCCGTCGAGGATCTCACCGACTGCGTACTCATCGCCCTGCGCGCCGACCCGGCCGAGGCCAACGACACCTTCAACGTGGCCGCCATCCGGTTCGGCACCCTCCGGGAGGACTTCCAGGCAGTCCTCGACGCCGCCGGCCATGGCCGGCGCGTCATCGCCGTCCCCGCCCGGCCCGCCCTGGTCACCCTCCAACTGCTCGGTCGGGCCGGGCTGTCCCCGGTCTACGACCGGCTCCTACACAAGCTTCTCGCCGACTCGTACGTCAGCACCGACAAGGCACAGCAACGGCTCGGGTTCACCCCCCGGCACTCCAACCAGGATGCCCTCCTGCGCACGTTCCGGTGGTGGCAGGCCCAACGGTCCCGAGGCGAAGCCCACCAGGCGGGCCGTACCAGCCGCGAACCGTGGTCGCAGGGCGCGCTCCGCGTCGCGAAGGCCTTCTTCTGATGGACCCGGTCGTCCGCACCAGCCCGGCGGTCCGCACCACCGTCCCGCAGCCCGCCGACGCCGGCCGCGGCGGCACCCTGGCCGGTGCCCTGCTGCGGCTGGCCCGCCCCGGGCAGTGGCCGAAAAACGTCCTGGTCATCTGCGTACCATTGCTCGACCCGATGTCCTGGCACCGCACCGCGCTGGCCGCCCTGGGCGGGGCGGTCGTCGCGTTCACCCTCGCGTCCGTCCTCGTCTACGTCCTCAACGACCTCGTCGACCGGAAACGCGACTCCCGCAACCCGGGCCGCTGGCACCGCCCGCTCGCCTCCGGGCGGCTGTCGCCACGGGCCGCGGTGCTGTTCACCGCCGTCGTCTCGGTGCTGCTCGTCGGCGTGCTGGTCCTCCAGACGGTGGCCACCGTCTGGCCCGTGGCCGGGTATCTCCTGCTCAACGTCGCCTATTCAATCGGTCTCAAACATGTTCCGCTGCTGGACGTCTTCCTCGTCGCCACCGGATTCGTGCTCCGGCTCGTCTACGGCTACCTCACCGCCGGAGTCACGCTGCCCGGCTGGCTACTCACCGCCGTGTTCACCCTGTGCCTGCTGCTCACCCTCGGTAAACGCCGCCAGGAACTACACACCACCGGCGCCGTCCACCGGCCGGCCCTGCGCGGTTACACCGTCGCCCTCGCCGACCAGCTCATGCAGTTGTCCGCCGCCCTCACCGCCGGCAGCTACCTGCTCTACCTGCGCGACGAGGCACCACTGGGCCACTACGACTCGACGGCGGCCATCCTGCTGACCCCGATGGCCGTCTTCGGGTTGTTCCGCTACCTGCAACTCGTGCTGGTGCACAACGCCGGCGGGAGCCCGGTACGGGTCCTCGTCCGTGACCCCGCACTGGTGACCAACACCGTCCTGTGGGCCGCCCTGTCCGGCGGGCTGCTGCTCGCCGCGCGAGGGCAGGTGTGAACGCCGGCCGGTCGGTGGCCGAAGAGCCGGTGCAGGCGGCCGAGGACCCGATCGTCCCCCGGCCGCGGCCCTGGCGGTGGATCACCTGGTTGGTGCAGGGCGCCGCCGGGTCGTGGCTGGGGTTCGTGGCGGCGCACCGGAGCCTGTCCGGCCGCGTCTGGTGGTGGAACCTGCCGGACCTCGCACCACCGCTGATATTCGTCGCCGTCCCGCTCCTGCTGCTCGTCGCGCTGCCGCTGGCCCGACCCGCCCGGAGGGCCGTCGCGGCGCTGATCGCTGCGGCGCTCGTACTCGGCTGGCCCTGCGCGGGCGTCAACGTCGCCGCCCTCTGGCACCGCCCCACGCCGGCACCCGCTGACGCGATCACCATCTTCTCCTGGAACACCTGGTACTGGGACCAGTTGGTCCGGACCGGCCCCGGTGGTGAACCGATCCGCGACCCGGACCGCTTCTACCGCTACCTACGGGCGCAGGCCGCCGACGTCTACCTCCTCCAGGAGCAGCTCTACATCGACGGACACGACTGGTCGCCGCTGCCGGTGACCGACCCGGACCGGCTGCGCCGTGAGTTCCCCGGCTTCCACATCGCGGTCTCCGGGGAACTGGTTACAGTGTCCCGCTTCCCCATCGTTCTGGAGCGCCCCGTCGACCTGCGCCCCTGGCTGACCCGCCGGTGGCCCGACCTGCCGCCGACCGACTCCCTGTTACCCGCGTACCACACCGTCAAGACGCTCCGCACCGACCTGCGGGTCTCCGGACGCGTGATCTCCTTCTACAACGCCCACCTCTACGTACCGGTCGTCGGGCTACCGACCCGCGGTGGCGGTACCGCGGAGGACCCCCTGGCCCGACACGACCTGCGGGAGGCCAACTACCGGGCGGTGGCCGCCGACATCGCCGACAACCCCCACCCGATCGTGCTGGCCGGCGACCTCAACACCTCGCCGTCCATGCGACTGCTGCGGACGCTGCCGAACCGGCTGGTTGACGCCACCCCCGCCCTCGGCTCGCTCTACCCGACCTCGTGGGCCCGCTACGGGCTGCCGCTCTGGCGCCTCGACTGGGTGTTCACCACCCGCGACATCGACGTGCACCGCTACCGGATGACACCCCAGGGCGGCCTGTCGGACCACCGCGGTCAGCTCGTTGTCATGTCGCTCCGAGACTGTCGAGAAGGGACGTCATGTCGTTGAACAACCCGGACCAGCGGTACGACCTCACCGTCGCCCTGACCTACTACACCCCGTACATGAGCGGGGTGACCCACACGGCCCGCACCGTCGCGGAGGGAATGGCAGCGCGCGGCTGGCGGGTGGCGGTGGTGACCAGCCAGCACGACCGGTCCACCCCGCGTCGCGAGACCCTCAACGGGGTGGACGTGCACCGCTCACCCGTGCTCGGCCAGATCACCCGGGCGCAGATCAGCCCTGCCTACCCGATCGAGGCGGCCCGGATCGCCCGCCACTCCGACCTGCTCTACCTCAACCTGCCGATGGCCGAGGCGGCGCTGCTGGCCAGGCTCGCCCGGCCCACCCCGATCGTGAGCATGCTGCACATCGACCTGTACCTGCCGCCCGGCCTGCTCAACCGGGTCGCGGTCGCGGCTTCCGACGTCACGTCCCGGGCCGCGCTGCGCCGGTCCGCGGCCGTGGTCACCAACAGCGAGGATCAAGCCCACGCGTCGAAGTTCTGGCCGCTGGTACGGAAACGGGAGTTCCGGCCCATCCCCGCTCCGTGCCTCGACCGCCGCGGCGGTCAACCGCGCTACCGCCGCACCAGCGGGCTGCACGTCGGCTTCCTGGGCCGCATCGTCGAGGACAAGGGGATCCCCTACCTCGTTCGGGCCTTCCGGCGGATCGCCGACCCCGACGCCCGCCTGCTGATCGGGGGCAACTACCAGACTGTGATGGGCGGGGACAACCTGGCGGACATCCGGGCTGAGATCGGCGCGGACAGCCGGATCGAGGTTCTCGGCGAGCTGCACGGCCAGGAGATCGATGACTTCTACGCCTCGATCGATGTGTTCGCGCTGCCGTCGGTGGCGGAGTCGTTTGGCATCGCGCAGGCCGAGGCAATGATGTGCGGCGTGCCGTCGGTGACCACCGATCTGCCCGGCGGACGCTATCCCGTCCTGGCGACCCAGTTCGGCGCACTGGTACCGCCCCGGGATCCGGCGGCGCTGCACCGAGCGATCCTGGAACTTGCGGCCAGGCCAGCCGGCTGGCGGGATGTCAAGGCCCGCGAGGCACGGAAGCTCTTCGCCGCCGAACGAAGCCTGGACGCGTACGAGGAACTGTTCACGATGATGCGGGGCCGGTCCGCCGCCGGGCGGCCGCGGTAGTGGCTGTCATCGGCGTGGGTGACGTGCTCGTCTTCGCCATGGCCGGCGCATATGCCTGGAACATCAGCCACCGCGACCTCCGCTGCATGAGCCGCCGGAGTTCCGGACCGGCGACCCGCACCGGACGGCAGCCGAGTGGGCGGCCAGGTCCCTCGATTCGTAAGCCTCGTAGATGCGAGCGCAGAACGTCGGAAAGGGCTGGCGGGTGTCGTTTAGCTCGGCTTGCGGGTCCTGACCACGTGGGTCGGCAACCAGGGCCCGCTCCGCCATTGCCGCCAGCCCAGATCGCGGCGGATCACCTCGGCCATGCCGAGATGCTGGAGCCGCTGCCGGTACCTGCGGGTGCCATGCAGGTCGGTAGCACGACGTACGGCAGCCAGCCCACGGGCTGCTCCGGCGCCTGCCGTGCATGACCTGTTGACTGCTTCCGCATGGCAGGTGTCGGATGGCCGTTGTCGGCCGCGGCCGGCGGGGCTGTGACGTGCGGGTGCGCGATTCGACAATCACGGGCAGCGGCGGGCCCGCGAGCTGCACGACGCCCCCGCCCACTCGCTGTCCGGCCTGGCGCCGCAACTGGAGGGTGCCCGCCCGCTGTCCGAGCGGACCGGCGTCGTGGACATCGTCCTCGGCCCTCGCCGCGCGGCCGACCACACCAACCCGCGGGGCTTCCTATTGGCGCAGGTGTACTGCCATAACCGATGAGAGTGCGGGCAAGATACGTGGCACTGCCTGCGTCAGGACAGCGGGACAATGTAGGAGTCGACGCGGGCGATAAGCCCGCCGCGGAACGTGAACAGGTCGTTGAAGGCGAAGCGGAACGGTCCGTGATCGACGCTGGTGCCGTGCCCCTCTCCGGTCGTGACGACGGCCGGGCCGTCCTCGTGGATACGCTGTACGTCGAGTTCGGGGCTGCCGGTGAACGCCGGATTCTCGATCTCGCCATCGAACTCCGCCTTGCCGTAGGTGGTCCGGTGGCCGTGAATGACCCATTGGACGTCGTCGGTGAGGGTCGCGAGGATTCGCGGGTGGTCGCTCGTCCGGAATCCTTCGAAGTACTCCGCGACGATGTGGCGCTGGGTTGTCTGGGTCATCGTGTTCTCCGTCTTGGTGTGGCATTGGGGTGCTGCAGGTGTGCGGCGAGGGCGTCGAGGATCGAGGCGAGCCCGTCGGCTGCTTGGGCCGTCTGAAGCTCGGCGGGAAGTCGACGCTGGTGGACCATGAGATCCGTGCCGCTGTCGGCGGGGCGGACGTTGATGGTGGTGCGGAGACCGGTGATGGGCTCGTCGAATACGAGTTCGTGCGGTGCAGCGACGCTCACGTAGACGAACCGGAGCCGGCGGGTCGCGCCGTCCGGCGCATGGGTGTCGAGCGTGAACTCTCCGCCGGGACGCAGGTCGACGATCACGGACTCAGGCGGCACGGTGGCATGCGAGCCGCCCCAGAACGCCGCGATGCCTGCTGGCGAGGTGAGGGCGGCCCAGACGCGTTCGGGGTCCACCGGGAGGTGGCGCTTTGCGATCAGTTCGTCGCCACGAAGTTCTGCGCTGGCGGTCAACGGGTTGCCCTGTCCTCGGTGAGGTGCTGTTCAAGGGCGTCGAGCCGGTCGTCCCAGGCACGGCGCTGGTCGTCGATCCACGTGCCGAGCCGCGACAGCTGGTCGACCCTGAGCCGGCAGGGGCGCCTGGTGCCCTCGCGCCGCTGCTCGACGAGGCCACACCGCCGCAGGACACCTACGTGGTGGGAGATCGCCTGTGGGGTCAGGTCGAACGGCTCAGCGAGTTCTCCCACTGTGGCGTCGCCTCGCGCGAGACGTGCCAGCAAGGCGCGACGGACGGGGTCGCCGAGGGCAGCGAAGGCCGAGTCGAGGTCTGGCCCGGGTGCGACGAGCGAGGGCAGCATGGGACCATGCTAACGAAAACATCCCTTTGCGCAAGCGGTCGTTTTCAGACTCTGGTCTCACCGGGCACCAGCTACCGGCGCATTGCCGCCAGAGTGGAGGAATCGGCGGACGCGCCTATCCGATCGCAAGGCGACTGATTGAGCGATGACCGGTCATGCAGGTTGGCCGGCGGTCGGAGTGGGCAGGACTCCGGATTACTCATTTCATGACGAAGCAGTGAATGTCTGCCAGGTAGGCTTCTCCCGCCTTTATGGAGCGGCGGTTATCTGCCGCCGCTTGATGCAGGGGGTGGCGGTAGCTGGCTCAGCCAGGTCGTTCTGCCGGGTGTGCCAGGCGGTCTTGTGCTCGTGGGGACTACATCTGCAGGTCGGACAAGAGCTGCTTCCGGTCGACCACGCGAAGACTCCAGCCGGAGGTTGTGCTTACGGGCGAAGTCCGGGAACTCCGCTCCGGAGCAGGGTAGGCGAGCACCGGTTGCTCTCGGTGCCTCAATGAGGTTCCCCGCAGCGGTCAGGGTTTGCTTGCCGTCCCGGCATGCCCCCGCGAGAAGCCAGATGGTGCCGTGGACGCGGGCATCGTGGGCACGGGCGACCTGCGTCGCGTTCCTGTCGTCCGTGATGGCCACGCCTGCCCGCAGTACGGCGGCCGCGAGGACGGACGCTTCCCCGAGGTCGCGCTCACCCGAGCCGAGCCGCGCGGCCCATTTGGTAAAGCACCGCACCTCATCGAGCATGTCCAGCTGGGCAGTGGCCAGCCACCTACCCGGCAATTATGACGAAAAAGCTTCCGCCTCTTTTAGCGCCGCCTTGTACTCCGTGTTAGCCACGGTCAGTTTCTCCTGAAGCTTGAGCATGGCGTCTCGGTGTTCCTCGGCCGTTTCTCCGGGACCGACCTCAGCCAGCAACGCCTTCACCGGCGGCGTGTTCATGGCCGGGGTGTATGGGTTCTCAGGATTCAGGAGATGCTCAACATGGTTGAGCGCCATCGATATGATGCTCACCTTTTCGGGGGCCTGCAGAAGCCTACCCTGCACGGCTTGCTCCTCGGGGCTGAGAGCTTCAACCTCTGAATCTGAGTCCATGATCACTCATCCTTACAGTGAGGATTATTCGCCGCGCGGTGGGGTTTCCTCCTCAGTCTAGGGCGCTTTTGCCCGGCCCAAGTGGCGATGGCCCGACAGTGGGACGTGACGCGAAATGCCTGGAACTGGGCGAGCGATTGGCCGACCATCGGGCCAGCCATGTTCAGTTCGGCGTTCGGTCCGATGGCTACTGGAAGGCGAGCTGTTGCGCTGGCCAACCCCGCACGCCACAGCGGGTTGCGCTCGTCGACTGTCACGTCGCCAACGTCCACGCTGATCTCCGCGGCGGCCCGTCGCAAAGCAGCGGCCGGGCTGCCAGCGCGAGCGACCTCCGGGTAAGCCACGCCATCTCGGGGAACTCGGGCTCCAGCGGACGCCGGTCCGTGTCGCTGGGGATCGGCGCGCGGCGGCATCGGTCAGCCGGGCGAGCAGCGGGTGTGACCACCTGAAGGACGTCACCTGACGTCACAGCTTGTGAAACGTTTCACCACCTCGTTATGATGTCGGTGGAAGCCGGACGTAGCCGCCATCGAGGGGTTTCCGCCCGAATTGTTACTACCATGTGGACGGCAGGCAGTTTCGAAGATGGGGACAGGATTGAGACGTTTTAATGCCACGGCCGCAGGTCCCGGCCGCTCACGCAGCCGCCCGGAACCGCCGTTGAGGAGTTACTGAGCCGGCATGGCCACGAGCATCAAAGAAGTCGCCCAGCTCGCCGGTGTCTCGCTCGGCACCGTGAGCAACGTGCTCAACCAGCCTGAACGGGTGACCGAGGCCACCCGCAAGCGGGTCCTGGACGCGATCGCGACGCTCGGCTACGTACGCAACGACTCCGCGCGCCAGCTGCGTGCGGGCAGCAGCCGCCAGATCGCCATCGTCGTACTCGACGTGGCCAACCCGTTCTTCACTGACGTCGTGCGCGGCGCAGAGAACGCTGCCGAGGACCAGGGGGTCATGGTCGTCGTCTGCAACAGCAGCGAGGATGCGCAGCGTGAGCGCCGGCATCTGGACCTGCTGGAAGAGCAGCGTGTCCGCGGCGTGCTCATCACTCCGGTGGACGACACCCGCAGCTCGCGACTGGAGGAACTGATCGAACGCGGAACGCCCGTCGTGCTGGTCGACCGCGGCTCTGGGTGGCACAACCGCTGCTCAGTTGCGGTCGACGACGTGCACGGCGGCCGCCTCGCTGGCGAGCACCTGGCAGCCCTGGGCCATCGCAGGATCGCCTTCGTCGGCGGGCCGATGAGCATCCAGCAGGTTGCCGACCGGCATCGGGGCGTTTCGGGCGCGGTAGCGGGCAAGGCGGAGCTGGTTGCGGTCGCCACGTCCAGCCTCACCGTGTCGTCCGGGCGTGCCGCGGCCGGCCAGATCGCCGACCTGCCGGCCAGCGAGCGTCCGACCGCCGTGTTCTGCGCCAACGACCTGCTCGCGCTAGGCGTGCTGCAGGAGATGACGCAGCGAGGTGTGCGCGTACCGCAGGACATCGCAATCGTCGGCTACGACGACATCGAGTTCGCTGCCGCGGCCGCCGTCCCGCTGTCCTCGGTACGCCAGCCGCGCGAGCAGCTCGGCCGCACCGCCGCCGGGCTGTTGCTCGAGGAGATCGCCTCGCACGGGGATCACGAGCACCGGCACGTGATGTTCCAGCCTGAGCTCGTGGTCCGCGCGTCCAGCAGCCGTCCGATGCGCCACCGTCGGCGGACGGCCGGGTGAGCGGCATGCGTGTGGCATTGTTCGTCACCTGTCTGGCCGATGCGTTGTTTCCCGACGTGGGCAAAGCGACGGTGGCCGTGTTGGAGCGCCTCGGTCACGAGGTCCTGTTCCCGCCGGCGCAGACGTGCTGCGGGCAGATGCATCTCAACACCGGCTACTCGAGGCGGGCGCGCACACTGGTACGCCACCACGTCGAAGTGTTCGAGCCGTACGACGCGGTCGTGGCACCGTCGGGTTCGTGCGTCGGATCGGTACGCCACCAGCACGCCACGCTCGCCCGGCGCTTCGGCGACGAGAGGCTCGCCGACCGGGCGCAGGCGGTCGCGGCGAAGACGTACGAGCTGTCCGAGTTCCTCGTCGACGTGCTGGGCGTGACCGACGTCGGCGCGTGGTTCCCGCACCGGGTTACCTACCACCCGACCTGCCACTCCCTGCGGATGCTGCGCGTAGACGACAAGCCGTTGCGGCTGCTACGCGCGGTGCGCGGCATCGACC
The DNA here is from genome assembly GCF_044765245.1 of Micromonospora sp. NPDC093277. Taxonomy (NCBI): domain Bacteria; kingdom Bacillati; phylum Actinomycetota; class Actinomycetes; order Micromonosporales; family Micromonosporaceae; genus Micromonospora; species Micromonospora sp. NPDC093277. The sequence goes on along the minus strand of NZ_JBIWJO010000012.1, from coordinate 165,831 downwards.
TCGTCGAGATGCCCGACGCCGAGCAGTGCTGCGGGTTCGGCGGCACGTTCGCGCTGAAGAACGCCGACACCTCGGCAGCGATGCTCGCCGACAAGATGCGTAACGTGCTGGACTGCGGCGCCGAGGTGCTGACCGCCGGAGACTCCTCCTGCCTGATGCATATCGGCGGTGGGCTGTCCCGGCTGCAGACCGGAACGCGGACAGTACACCTGGCGCAGATCCTTGCGGCGACGGACGGGGTGGCGGCGTGAGCACGTTCCTGGGCATGCCGACACCCCGCGACGGCTCGCCAGCGCACGCCCCGCGAGGGGTGGGCCACCTGCGCGGTGATGAGCCGTTCCCGGTCGCGGCGCACAAGGCGCTGGCCAACGAACAGCTGCGGCGCAACCTGCGGCATGCGACCACCACCATCCGCGACAAGCGGACCCGGGTCGTCGCCGAGTTGCCCGACTGGGAAGCGCTACGCCTGGCCGCGGAAGCGATCAAGGCCGCCACCATGGCCCGCCTCGACGAGCACCTGATCCGCCTCGAACACGAGGTGACGGCCCGGGGCGGGCACGTGCACTGGGCCCGCGACGCCGTCGAAGCGAACGAAATCGTGACCGGCCTGGTCCGCGCCGTCGGCGCCACCGAAGTCGTCAAGGTCAAGTCGATGGCCACCGCCGAGATCGGCCTCAACGAGGCCCTCGACGCCGCCGGCATCAACGCCGTCGAAACCGACCTGGCCGAACTGATCGTGCAGCTCGGCCACGACCGGCCCAGCCACATCCTCGTCCCCGCCATCCACCGCAACCGCACCGAGATCCGCGACATCTTCCTGCGCCAGATGCCCGACGCAGACCCGGACCTCACCGACGACCCCCGGCAGCTGGCCATGGCCGCCCGCGCCCACCTGCGCCGCAAATTCCTGTCCGCGCAGGTGGCGATCTCCGGCGCCAACTTCGCCGTCGCCGACACCGGCACCATCACGGTCGTCGAGTCCGAAGGAAACGGCCGCATGTGTCTGACCCTGCCTCGGACCCTCATCACCGTCATGGGCATCGAGAAGGTCGTGCCCACGTGGGCCGACCTCGAGGTCTTCCTGCAACTGCTGCCGCGCTCATCCACCGGCGAGCGGATGAACCCCTACACCTCGACCTGGACCGGCGTCACCCCCGGCGACGGCCCGCAGGACTTCCACCTGGTCCTGCTCGACAACGGCCGTACCGCCGTGCTCGCAGACGAGGTTGGCCGCTCCGCGCTGCACTGCATCCGCTGCTCAGCCTGCCTCAACGTGTGCCCCGTCTACGAACGTACGGGCGGGCACGCCTACGGCAGCGTCTATCCCGGGCCGATCGGCGCCATCCTCAGCCCGCAACTGACCGGCGTCGAAGACAACGCCTCCCTGCCGTACGCCTCCAGCCTCTGCGGCGCATGCTACGACGTGTGCCCAGTGCGGATCGATATCCCGACGATCCTCGTGCACCTACGCGCAAAGCACGTCGCCGCACGCGCTAAGCGGGCACTCCCCTCCCGCGAAGCAGTCGCGATGGCCGCCACCGCGTGGGTGATGTCCACCCCGCGGCGCTTCCGCGCCGGTGAGCTCGGCCTGCGCCTGGGCCGTCTGCTGGGCCGGCGCGGGCGTATCCGCCGCCTGCCACCGCCGCTGTCCGCGTGGACCAAAGCCCGCGACCTGCCGCTGCCACCGAAGCAGACCTTCCGGCAGTGGTGGCGCGCCCGCGGCGACGACCAGTCAGGAGGCCAGGCGTGATCGCCCGCGATACCATTCTGAACCGCATCCGTACCGCGCTCGGATCCACACCGGCGGTCCCTGAGGTGCCCCGCGATTACCGCAGCACCGGCCGGTACGCCCCGGGCGACCCGGACCTGGTGCGGCTGTTCACCGACCGGTTGCACGGCTACCGGGCCACGGTCACCGCGACCACCCCCGACGGGGTGCCCGCCGCCGTCGCCGCCGAACTGGCCCGCGTCCTCCCTGCCGCTGGTCGCGTCATCATCCCGCCCGGCCTCCCGAGGCTGTGGGGCCTGCCCGACGCGGCGGTCGACGACGGATCCCTCGACCCGCTCGCGCTGGACGGCTTCGCCGCCGTGGTGACCGGCTGCGCCGCCGCCTGCGCCGACACCGGCACGATCGTCCTGGATGCCGGCCCCGACCAGGGCCGCCGCGCGCTCACCCTCGTTCCTGACCGGCACGTTTGCGTCGTACGCGCCGACCAGGTCGTGCACACCGTGCCCGAATTGCTACGCCGGCTCGATCCGACCCGTCCGCTCACCTTCATCAGCGGCCCGTCGGCTACCAGCGACATCGAACTCAACCGCGTCGAAGGCGTCCACGGCCCACGCACCCTGGCCGTCATCGTCATCACCACACCGACCGTGCGAGGCAGCGGGCAGGAACAGGCTGCGGGCCGGGCCCGCACCATCAGCTCGCCCAGCCGGCGGCGGTAGCGCTCACCGCCGAGGGACGGTGACGCTCACGGCAAAGCGTGACGCCTGCCGGTCCTGCTCACGCTCGACGGTGTGAGGTCAGCCCACGCCGAGGCCGATGCGGGCTGCGGCGCTACGCCAGGCCGCCTCGTCCCCCCGTGGCTCATAGGTTTGCAGATCCTGCGTCCTCTGCAGGAGCGCCCGCAGCGTGCCCAGGTCGCCCGACACCGCGCCGACAGCCCGGGCCTGGACGAGGACGTTGCCGAGAGCCGCCGCCTCGACCGGCCCGGCTATGACGGGCCGGCCGCAGGCATCCGCGGTGAGCTGGCACAGCAGCGTGTTCCGGGCACCGCCGCCGACGATATGCACGGCGTTGATGTCGCGGCCTGACAGCCGCACCGCGTCGTGCACGGCGACGCGGTGGGCGAGCGCGAGGCTGTCCATGATGCAACGGACTGTCTCGGCCTGGCTTTGCGGCGGCGTCTGTCCGGTGTTTCGGCAGGCGACGGCGATGCGTGCCGGCATGTCGCCGGGGGGCAAGAACGCCGGGTCGTTGGCGTCTACTACCGCGGAGAAGGGCCGAACGTCGGCTGCATCGTGCAGTAGTGCAGCCAGGTCGGCGGGGAGCCCGGCAGCCTTCCAGGAGCGGATCGATTCCTGCAGCAGCCACAGGCCCATGACATTACGCAGGTAGCGAATCGTGCCGTCGACTCCGCCTTCGTTGCTGAAGTTGGCGCGTCGGCTCTCCTCGGTCAGGACGGGCGTGTCAAGTTCGACGCCGACGAGCGACCAGGTGCCGCACGACACGTACGCGAACCGCTCCCCGGCCGCCGGCACGCCGACCACCGCGGAGGCCGTGTCGTGCGACCCGACGGCGGTGACCGGCACTGGACCGGCCAGACCGGTCTCGTCGAGGACGTCGGGCAATAGCGCTCCCGCCCCGTCGCCCGGCTGGCGCATCGGCGGGAAGAGGTCCGCCGACACGCCGGCCGCGGCGAGGAGTCGGTCTGACCAGGTGCGGCTGCGCACGTCGAGAAGCTGGGTCGTGGACGCGTTCGTGACCTCGGTGCCTGCGACTCCGGTGAGCCAGTAGCTCAGCAGGTCGGGAACGAGCAGCAGGCTCCGCGCGGCAGTGAGCTGCGGTGACTGGGCGGACGCGGCGAGCTGGTAGAGCGTGTTGAACGGCAGGAACTGCAGCCCGGTGATCTGGTAGACCTCCTCTGCCGGCATTCTGGCGAGCACCTTGTCCATGGCACCGTCGGTGCGCTCGTCGCGATAGTGCACGGGATTGCCGAGCAGGGCGCCATTCGCGTCGACCAGGCCGTAGTCGACCGCCCACGAATCGATCCCGACGGAGGTGAGGTGGCTGGCTTGCCGGCCGGCCGCTCGTAGCCCGTCGAGGATCCCCCGGTAGAGCGCCAGGATGTCCCAGTGCAGCGTGCCCGCGAGGCGTACCGGCACGTTGGGGAACCGGTTGACTTCAATGAGGTCGAGCCGGTCAGGCTCCACCCGGCCCAGCATTACCCGACCGCTGGAAGCGCCGAGGTCGATCGCGGCGACCGTGGCGGCGCCGCCCCGAGTACTCACCGTGGGTATCCCTCCAGCTCGATGATGCGGGAGTAGGTGCCGTCGTTGGCGGCCCGCCCGACCACACGCAGCGCGCTCGCCGTGACCGGCTCGAAGGTCCGCCGCACCAGGCCCTCGGTGTTGCCGCGGATCTCGGCGACGGTGCGCCACTCGCCGCTGATCAGCAGTTGCACGTCGGCATCGCGGATGCCCCAGTCCTTCGCCGGGTACACCGCGGAGTCGATCGTGTAGAGGTCGACCCGCCCTACCGGCGCGGGTGCGGCGAAGTCGACGGTGAGTGTGTCGGGGAAGGCGCCTGGAGTCGCGTCGTTCCAGCCGTTGCCCTGGGCCCACCGATCTGAGCTGCGGTCCCCGTTGATCGCGCCGTCGGGCTGGAAGGAGCTGTGGGTGGAGGAGGCGCTGGCCCGGCCGAGCCGTGTGGCCAGGTCGACGGTCACCGGCACTTCGTGCTGTTCGCTGCCGACCGTCGCGGTGAGGGTTCCACTGCCGGGAACTGCCGCGTCCACGGGAGCGATCAGCGTGAGCGGCACTGTCGCCTCGCCGTCGCGGCCGAACTTCACATCGGTCCTGGCCGGAATCACGGTCAGTCCGCCAGTGGCGGCGAACTCGACCTGCCCGTTGCCCGAGCCGCCGCCGAAGCGGCGCACCCGCACCTGCAGTTCCCGGGACTGGCCGGGCGACACGGCAGCCGCGACCGGCATGCCGATCTCGTACACCGGTTCGCTTCCAAGCGGCGCGAGTTCGGCGGAGACGGCCCGCTGCGGCCGCAGCGTCACCGGGCCGAGCAGTCCAGCTGGCCGGTGGTCGCCATGCCGGTTGGCGAGGGTGTTGGTGACCCGCACCTGGATGTCGTTGCGCCCGGCGCGCAGCGCGGAGGTGACGTCCTGGCGGTAGGGCTTCCACAGCAGCGGGTCCAACGTCTGCCCGTTGATCGAGACCTCGGCGACGTCTCGGACGTCGCCGAGGTCGAGGATGAACCGGCGCCCGTCCAGCGTCGCCTCGTCCAGTTCCATCGTTCGGGAGTAGGTCGCCGAGCCGGAGTACGACTTGTCGATTGCCGTCCACGAACCGAGTGGCCGGTTTTGCGACTCGGCGCCGGGCTTGTCCAACCGCACCGTCCAGTCATCGCCGAGCGTGACCGGGTTGAGCGGGTCGTGGGTCGCGACGGTGCCGCTGAACAGCCGGCCGCCCGATTTGGCGACCAACCGGTGGCTGCCTGGTGCGTCGAGCACCGTGTCCACCCGCAGGTTGCCGGCCTCGCCCGAGCGCAATGTGGTGACGGTGACGTCGCCAGAGATCACGTGTGGTACCGCGGCTGGCGGCGGCGCCGCGGACCGGAAGGCGACCACAAGCGTTTGGTACGGCTGAAGCTCCAGCGGGACTGCGATGTCCCGACCGCCGGGCACCTGCCGGAACGTGGTTGCGGTCGTGGTCTGACCGGACTCCGGTTGCCAGATTTCCGGAGTGCCGTTCGCGGCGAACGTCGCGGTGGTACGCACCACCGCCGCGCTTTCATTGGTGACCAGGAACGCCTTGTCCGCACCGGTCTCGAGCCGGAGCACCCGGACCGCGTGCTGAGCCGGTTCGAGCACGGCCGCGGCGACGCCCGCCGAGCGGGCCGCTTCCCCGAGCGCCGGCGGCGCGACAAGCCGGATTACGCGTCCGGCACCGTGCCGGTGCTCGGCCGGCGTATTGCTGTCGCCGAAGAGCGCCACGAGCGCCTCGCGGAGTTCGGTGTCGCGGCCGGCAGCCTCTTCCCGAGGGAGATCGCCGACCGCGACGAGCGTGCCACCGGTACGGACGAATGCGGTCAACGTCCGTACGGTGGCGATATCGTTGGTCGGAGCCTGCGGAAGCACAGCCATCCGGTACGACTGCTCCCCGACGTGCAGCCGCCCTCCGCGCACCTGTGCGTGGGCGCGGATCGCGGGGTCGCCGGAGAGCGCGCCCTCGTCGAGCAGGTCGAAGTCGACCTGCTCGTCCTCCAACGCGTATGCGGCGGCGGTGAAGTCGCGGTCGATCGCGTCCTGGGTGAGCGTGCCCTGCCATGCCTCAGCGGCCCGCTGCGGTTGGATGAGGACGGTCGAAGCAACGGCCCGGCCGCGGGCGACCTCCATCACTCGGCCGATCCAGTCTGTGAGCGGCTTCGCCGTACGCCACCAGGGGTTGCCCGAGCCGAACGGCGGTGGGTAGACGACGTTGCTTTCGTCGGTCCACATCGCGTGCAGCACGGTGAGGTTGATCCCCCGCGCCGCGAACGCCCCGAGCAGCGCCCGCGAGAACTCCGGTGAGACGTGCCAGCCCATCGCACCGAAGGCCTCCAGCAGCACCCGGTCCTGGCCGTTCTGGTGGGCGTCGCTCGCCGCGTAGCGGGGCAGCATCGTGCGCCCGCCGGGCGCGTATTGGTCGAACACGACGTCGGTGCCGGGCACCTGTGCCCACTGGTTGTTCTTGTGCAGGTTGCCGGTGCTGGCGATCTGCTCGGCGGGGCCGTACTCGTCCCAGAGCGGGTTGGAGATGTAGGCGACGCCGTGGTCGGCCATCCAGCGTGCCTGCTGGGCGTAGTAGGCCTCACCGAAGCGGTCGGAGACGGCGCGCCAGTAGGCGCCGCGTGCAATCCGCCCGTCCCGCCCGAGGTCGTCGAAGAGGGCCGCGTACGCGACGCCGGGTGTGGTGCCGACGTTCTTGAGGGTGGCGTGCAGGCTTGGCGACCACGGGTTCTGCTGGAAGTGAGCGTCGGCTGAGGCGATGAAGGGTTCGTCGTCCCAGAATCCGCGCAACACGGTGCCGAATGCCCACGGGAACCGCCGGTAGTACTCGCCTGGTACTGCGTCCAGCATCCGTGCTACGGCGTCGTCGTCGAGCAGGTCGAGGTAGTTGCGGCGGAACGACCAGGCATTGTCGTCGGCCAGTGGCGTCGCGGTGAAGGTGTCCACCCGCCACTGCCCCGCGGGTGCCTGCCAGGTGTGGCCTGCCGCCACGTCCTCGGTGAGGTCGATGAGCGTACCGACGTCCGTCGACCCGGCGGGTCGGGCGACTGCGGAGACCACCTTCGCGGCGCTCTGCCGAGGCCGGAAGTCGTCGAGTGCGGCGACGTCGTCGAACGTCTGCCGGTACAACGGCTCACCGCCGGGAGCCGAAACGGAGATCTCGTCGTACGTGGAGCGCTGGTCGCTGACGGCGCGGACCCCGACGGTGCCGCGCGGGAACGTGTTGTCCGTGGCTGACGGCTGGGCCTTGCCGTCCACGTACGGGGTGATGGTGCTTCCGGAGACCACTACCGTGATCTCGTGTTCGGCGGCCGGGTCCCAGTCGGGCACGCCGCCTGGGTGGCTGAGCAGCGTGAACATCCCGTTCTGCTGGCGCCAGATGTCGACTCCGCCGTCGTCGCGGCGGGTATCCACCAGGTAGCCGTTGCGCTCGTCGGTGGCGCGTACGACGAGGCCGGCCGTGCCGCGCTCTAGCCGGGTGCGGGCGGTGAGCGTGTAGGTGCTCCAGGCTGCTCCTGTCTTCAACACGGCGGCACCGTTCAGTGCGGTGGCGTCAACGACGAGACGGCCGCCCGCGACGTCCAGCCCTGTTGCGGCACCGTCGAGGGCCACCTGCATCGGACCGGTCACGGTTCTGGTGGTCCGTTGCAGGCCCGTTGGGCGCAGCTCGGGGTGCGGTTCGTAGGTGCGATCTCCTACCTTGCCGCCGTTGACGACCAGCCCGCCGCCGCGGCCACTGGGGAAGAAGTCGTCGTTGAACAGCCAGAGGTGCATGCCGGTGCGCTGTGCCTCGCGCAGCGTGTGCTCAATGATGGCGAACCACTGCTCGCTGAAGAACGTCGGCTTCAGCGCGGTGGTGTCGAAGGGGAACACGATCGCCTCGTACACGCCCTGTGCCCGCAGCTCGCCGAGCTGGCGGTCGACCAGAGCCGGCGTCACGGTGCCGTTCCAGAACCACAGCACGGTCGGCCGGCTGTCCGGGCGTGGGTCGGCGAACCGGGCCGTGTCCAGGCCTTTCGGTGCCTGCTTGGCGACCGCAGCTGGCTGGGGGAACGTGACGGTGGCGACGGAACACAGCACGGCAAGCGCAGCGGCGGCGACCCGGACGGAAAGGGGCTTCACTCGTCACTCCTCATCTGGGTTAGTCGGGGCGAATGCCTCGAACTCGATCACCGTGTCCGGAAAGCTCCCGGGAGTGCCGTCATTCCAGCCGGCACCGCCGTCCCAGTGCGCCGCGGAGTTGTCGCCGTCGTTCGCCTTGGCGGCCGAACGTTCCATAGGTGCTCCTCAGGATTGAGTAAGACGTGACCCGGCGTACCGGGCGGCGTCGTTGCCTGATGCGGATCCGCCAGCGCCGGTCAGATCAGGCCGCGGCGCGCCGCCCAGACGACCGCCTCGATCGGTGTCGCGACACCGAGTCGATCGCAGATCGTTCGGGTGCGCCTGCGCACCGTGCGGTCCGATGTGTCGAGGCGCCGGGCCACGGCGTCCAGCGACAGTCCTCGCGCGAGCAGCGCGAGGACTGCCACATCGTCCTCGGACAGATCAGGTCGTGGCACGTTGACGACGTCCACGTGCCGGCCTCCCTCCGGTCATACCCGCAGCTCGTGGAACTCGACGTCGAGCAACTCCGCAACCGTCCTCAGCTCGGCCACCCGATGCCCGGTTCCGAGAGCCCAGTGATGCCCGACGCCGCTGGCGCTCCACGCGTCGGTCCACTCGCCCGGATCGCAGCCGAAGTCCACCCGCGAGGTGGTGTTCCCGATCTGGAGCAGCGGCCCGGCGACGACGGTTCCTTCGGAAGCCACGAACGTGTACCGCCCGTCGCGGGTCTGGCCGACACCGAAGGCGGTCACCGGGCCGTGCTTCACGTCGAACTCGACCGAGACGCCCCAGCCCCGCTTGCCGTGGTAGACACCGAGCCCGCGTAGCAGCGGCTTGCCGTCGCTGATCGCCAGGTGCGCCGGGCCGTCGTGGCCCATCTCCACCACGTCATCCAAGAAGTTCAGCGCCTGCAGCTCGGTGAACGACCCGCCGGCGCCGAGCCGGTCCATGACGAGCATCGCCAGCGACGTACGCAGCTCGTACTCGCCGGCCACCGGGATGCCCCGCGCGGTCAACAGGGAGGCCCCGAGGATCATGCCGGCACCCAGCCGCTCGTGCAGCTCGCCCTCCAACCCCCGGTGGTAGTAGGCGAGGCTGTCCAGCTCGAAGTCCTCGACCAGCCGGTCGAGCCCGACCGCGACGCGCGCTGCCCACTCGAAGTCCTCGTCCAGCACCGAGTCGGTGATGGCGAAGACTTCGCGTGCCTGCTCCACCTTTGCCCACACCTGCTCGTCGGTCACGGCGTTGACCCGCACGCGCAGGTCGTCGAACTCCACAACCTCCATGTGCCCGCCGAAGTTGGCTGGCACCATGGTCAGGTCGGTTGAGACGTCCAGCATGCCGGGGTAGAGGTGGCCCATCAGGCCGTGCCGACCACGCCGCAGCGCAGCTCGGACGCCGGCCGCCTTCACCCAGCTGGCGATCCGCGCCCAGGCCCGTTCGTCTTCCAGGTAGCCGGAGACGGAGCGAAACGGGACGCCGCAGCGGGTGAACGTGTTGGCCATTTCCGGCAGTGGGCAGGCGCCACAGTAGGCCAGCCATTGCCCGGTGTCGAAGGTCGCGTGGTCCATCGCCTCGGTCGGCTGCAGGTTGATGAGCAACACCGGCGCGTCGCTGCGCTGGGCGATCGGCAGGAGCATCGTCGCGGTCATGTAGGTGGTGAGGAATCCGACAATAATGTCGCAGCCCTCGGCTCTCAGCCTCTCCGCCGCTGCCGCGCCCTCCTGCGCGTCGGAGATGAAACCAACGTCTACGACGTCCGCGCCGAGGGCATCCATCTTCTCGCTCACGCGAGCGGCCGACCGCTGCAGCTGTGGCAGCAGGTCGGGAAACTGCGGCCAGTATGCGCCGAGGCCGCCCGCCACGAGCCCAACCTTGACTCGACGCCGCGGGATTCGGGTCAGCGTGGGGCCGGTGGCGACCGGCTCGCTCGTGGCGGTCATCTCGTGGTCCTCTCGGGTCGGTGTGGTCCTATTACGACGACTCGGGTCGGTAACGGTTAGCGGAGGAACGCGGCCGGCACACCGGCGTCAACCGGAATGTGGAGGCCGGTGGTGAGCGACAAATCTCTACCGACCAGCGCGAAGACTGCGGCGGCCACGTGCTCCGGCAGCACCTCCCGCTTGAGCAGTGTCCGTCCGGCGTAGTACTCGCCGAGCTTCTCCTCGGGCACCCCGTAGACCGCAGCGCGCTGAGCGCCCCAGCCGCCGGCGAATATCCCGGATCCGCGCACCACCCCGTCGGGGTTGACGCCGTTCACCCGGATGCGGTGCGCGCCCAGCTCTGCTGCGAGCAGCCGCACCTGGTGCGCCTGGTCGGCCTTCGCCGCGCCGTACGCGACGTTGTTGGGGCCGGCGAACACGGCGTTCTTGCTGGCGATGTAGACGATGTCGCCGCCCATCCCCTGATCGATCATGACCTTGGCGGCGCCCTTGGCCACGAGGAACGAGCCGCGGGCCATGACGCGGTGCTGCAGGTCCCAGTCCGCCTCGTCGGTCTCCAGCAGCGACTTGGAGATGGACAGGCCCGCGTTGTTCACCACCAGGTCGACCCCGCCGAAGGCCAGCGCGGCCGCCTCGAAGGCCGCCTCGATCTGGCCCGAATCCGTGACGTCCATCCGCACCGACACGGCGACGTCCGAACCCTTGCCGTGCCCGATCTCGGCGGCGACCGCCGACGCGGTCTCCGCGTTCCGGTCCGCGATCACCACGCAGGCGCCCTCGGCGGCCAGCCGTGTCGCGATCGCCTTGCCGATGCCCGAGCCCGCCCCGGTCACGAGCGCGACCCGCGCGGCGAGCGGCTTCGGCGCGGGCAGCCGGCGCAGCTTCGCCTCCTCCAGTTCCCAGTACTCGATCCGGAACTTCTCCGACTCGGGGATCGGGGCGTACGTGGAGATCGCCTCGGCGCCGCGCATCACGTTGACCGCGTTGACGTAGAACTCGCCGGCGACCCGCGCGGTCTGTTTGTCCTTGCCGAAGGAGAACATGCCGACCCCGGGCACGAGAACGATGGCCGGATCGGCACCGCGCATCGGCGGCGAATCGGGCGTCGCGTGCCGCGAGTAGTAGGCCACGTACTCCTCCCGGTACGCGGTGTGCAGCTCCCTTAGGCGCGCGATGACGTCCTCTAGCGGGGCAGTCGCCGGCAGGTCCACGATGAGCGGCCGCACCTTGGTGCGCAGGAAGTGGTCGGGGCAGGATGTGCCGAGTGCGACCAACGCCGGGTGCTTCTCCCGGGCCAGGAAGTCGAGCACCACGTCGGAGTCGGTGAAGTGCGCCACCTGGGCCGCGTCGGTCGAGGCGAGCCCGCGGACGATCGGGGCGAGCGCCGCGGCGCGGGCCCGTCGCGGCGCCTCGGGCAACGGCCCGTACCCGTCCAGGAGCGCGCCGAACGGCTGGGCCGCACCGCGCGCGTCGATGAACGCCTGTGCCGTACGAATGATCTCCAGCGACCTGGCCTCGCACTCCGGCGATGTGTCGCCCCAGGCGGTGATGCCATGCCCGCCCAGGATCACGCCGATCGCTTGCGGGTTCTCCGCCTTGATCTTCGCGATGTCGAGGCCTAGCTGGAACCCGGGGCGGCGCCACGGCACCCAGGCAACCCGGTCGCCGAAGCACTCCTTGGTGAGCGCCTCGCCGTCGGCGGCGGTCGCGAACGCGATGCCAGCATCGGGGTGCAGGTGGTCGACATGGACGGCGTCGACCAGGCCGTGCATGGCGGTGTCGATGGACGGGGCGGCGCCGCCCTTGCCATATAGGCAGTGGTCGAAGGCCGCCACCATCTCGTCCTCGCGGTCGACGCCGGGATAGACGTCAACGAGCGCGCGGAGGCGGTCCAGCCGCAGGACGGCCAGGCCTGCCTCGGTGAGCGTGCCGAGATCTCCGCCGGAACCCTTCACCCACATCAGCGTGGTGTCTTCTCGGGTAACCGGGTCGGTCGCGGTCGCCTTGCAGGAGGCGTTTCCGCCGGCGTAGTTCGTGTTCTGCGGATCGGCGCCGAGCCGGTGCGCGCGATCGAGCAGAGCCGCGACGGTCGGGTTGGTCGTACTCATTGTGTCCTTCTCCGGTCTTTTCGTACGGCGGTGGCCTCGTGGTGGCGTCGAGCGGCTGTCAGGCGCCCCAGCCGGCCTGCGAGCCGCCCTGCCGCTCGGCGACGAGTCGCTGGTGGTGACCCGACCGGCGGTAGGCGGCGATTGGGTCGGGGTCGATGCCCATCTCCTCGCGCAGCTCCGCGAGGATGGGCCGGACGTCGGTGTTGAACGCGTCCATGAGCACGGCGTTGGCGCCGAGGACGTCGCCGCTTTGCTGGGCGGCGCGCAGCGCGTCGGCGTCGACCAGCAGCGCCTTGGCGGTAGCCTCCTGCACGTTGAGCACCGACCGAATCATCGCGGGGATCTTCGGCTCGATGTTGTGGCACTGGTCGAGCATGAACGCCACGTCGGCGGCGGCGTCCAGAGCGCCGGCCTGCACGATCTCGTGCATGATCCGGAACAGCTGGAACGGGTCTGCGGCGCCGACCATGAGGTCGTCGTCGGCGTAGAAGCGGCTGTTGAAGTGGAAGCCGCCGAGGCGGCCGGCGCGCAGCAGGAGCGCCACGATGAACTCGATGTTGGTGCCCGGCGCGTGGTGGCCGGTGTCGACGAGCACCTGGGCCCGGTCCCCCAGTGCCAGGCAATGCAGGTACGACGTGCCCCAGTCGGGCACGTCCATGGTGTAGAACGACGGCTCGAAGAGCTTGTACTCCAGCAGCATCCGCATACGCTCGGGCATCGCAGCGTAGGTTGCCGCCAGCGCCTCGGCGAGGCGGTCCTGGCGGGCCCGGACGCTGTCTTGCCCCGGGTAGTTGGTGCCGTCGGCGAACCAGAGGCTGAGGATCGTCGAACCGGTCGTGACGCCGATCTCCACGCAATCCAGCAGATGGTCCAGCGCCTTGCGGCGCACGTTCGGGTCGGGGTTGCAGACGCTGCCGAGGCGGTAGTCGTCCTCCTGGAAGACGTTTGGATTGATCGCGCCGATCCGGATCCCCGCATCGCTGGCGTGCTTGGACAGGTCGGCGTAGTTCGCGACGTGATCCCAGGGGATGTGCAGGGCGACGCTGGGCGCGATGCCGGTGAAGCGGTGCACAGTCGCGGCGTCGTCGACCTTCTCGTACGCGTTGCGCGGCACTGCTTCCTGGGCGAAAACCTTGAAGCGGGTGCCGGAGTTGCCGAAGGCCCACGACGGTGTCTCGATCCGCTGCGCCCTCAGGGCCGCTTTGATCCTTGCAATGTCGGTCATCAGTCGTGCTCCCCGGTTGATCTCACGTCGTGTGCTGCTGTTGTGCTGTGCCGTTGTTGGCTCGGTCACCGTTGTCAGGCCGTCCGAACTGTGGTGTCCAGGCGCAGGTCGCGGCCGGCCTCCTCGCGCCAGGTCATGCCACCGTCGTTGCTGTAGAGGGCCCCACCGGCCGTGGGATAGGGATCGGCGTCGTTGTAGGCCATGCCGTAGCACCCACGGGCGGCGGTGGAGCGGACCACGAGCGCGAACCGCTCCCCTGCTGCCACGTCCAGGTCGACCTCGACAACGACCCGCGACGGCGACCAGCTCACGCCGGCCGCGGCGACCTCCCGCCGGGCGACCACTGTGCCGGGCCGGCCGTCCGGGCCCAGCCTGGTGACCTCCAGCACCAGCGGCCCGTCGGCGTGTCCGCTCTGGAAGGTGGTGTAGGCCACCGCCTCCAGCCGGCCGCTGCGCCCGATGGTGAACGTCTGCGCCCGCTGGATCTGGCGGGCCACGTCGCAGAATGCCTGGAAGCCGACGTCGCCGGTCGTCACGTCCGTGCCGGCAGGCAGCGCCGGACCAGTCGTCGCGTGCAGCCCGGCGAGCGGCAGGTCGTAGCTGCGACCGCAAGCGAGCGGCTCGATCGACCCGTCGGCCCGGAAGCGCAGCGGCTCCCAGTGGTGCCGCGCCAGGGCCTCGTTCGGCGCCCCGTTCTCCCACAGGTCGCTCTGGTACAGGTAGACCTTGCCCTGGCGGGCTGGCAGTTCAACGACGTCGGCCGGCTGCCCGCCGCACGAGTCGTTACTGATCTTGATGCCGGTGGGTGGTAGGGCCGGTCGGTCCCAGGCCGCGAGGTCGCCGGCAAAGTCGTCGGCGAGCAGAACGGTACCGTCCGACGCGATCACCTTGACGTCGACGAAGCGCGCGCTCTCGTGGTCCGAGCCCCCGCTCTCCCGGAAGCCCACCCGCCCGGCGCGGTACGTGCTGTCGGTCGTCTCGTCGATGAGCACCCCGTCGACCCAGGTACGGATGGTGCTGCCGGCCACTTGGGTGCGTACGGCGTAGGAGCGCCCGCCCTCGATCGGCATCGGCGTCGGGACTGTCTTCGCGCTCGCGATCCCGCCGCCCCGCCAGATGATCTTGGTGAGGTTGCCGCCCACGGCGCCAGCGTGCGGGTAGTTGCCGAGCAGCCAGGAGTAGCCGGTACCGGGATCGGAGGCCCGGAACACCCATCCGGCCTGCGCGTAGGAGTGGCCGCCCTGGCTGGCGGACTGCAGCGGCGTGACGGTGAAGGTCAGGTCGTAGTCGGTCCACTGTGCGCCCGCCTTGGACAGCCCGACGCCGCCGCCCTCGACGAGCAGGGCACCATCGGTGATCCGCCAGGTGTCCTTCACGGGTGCGCCGGTCCACGGGCCGAGGGGGGACGGCGCGGTGAGGTACGAGGTGCCGGTGGTGCAGTAGCCGCAGTTCGGGTCGGAGAGTGTGAGGTAGTAGCGACCGCCGCGCTCGAACATCGACGGCGCCTCGACCCCGGTGAGGCCCAGCCGGACGTACTCGCCGGTGCCGGTGAGGTACTCGGGGTCGAGCTTCTCCACGACGATGTCGCCGCCCCGGCGCCAGTCGGTGAACGCCAGGTACGCCGTGCCGTCGCGGTCGACGAAGACGTCGTGGTCGCCGTTGTTCAGGCCAGCTGGGACGCCAGCGGTCACCGCGAGCGTCGGGAACCGCTGTTCGACGAACGGGCCGGCCGGCCGGTCGGCGGTGAAGACGTGGTAGCCGACGCCGATGTCGTACGAGTTGATCCAGAGGACGTACTTCCGCTTCGCCTCGTTGAACGCGACGTGCGGGCGGTAGCAACCGTAGGTGTTGCCGCTGCAGCGCTGCTGCCACTGCGCGGTTGAGGCGTCGAAGAGGAAGCCCTCGTCGCGCCAGTGCACGAGATCCGTGGAGCTGTAGGACCTGAAACCGCAGAACGGCCTGCCGGGGCGCTGCCACTCGTAGCCGCAGCCGTAGCTGGTGCCGTAGAGGTAGTAGCGGTTGCCGAAGCGGCGAATCTCGCCGTCGTGCGCGTCGACCGCGTCCCCGCCCGCGGCGAACCGGATCGTCGACCCGGCCGCGTCGCCGTTTACCACAGTCGTCACCGGTTGCGGCGATTCGGCCGCGGCGGGTGGGCTGGCGACCACGATCGCCAGGGCGGCCGCCGCGCCCAGGAGAAGTAGGCGCTGCCGGCTCACGGCCGCTCGGCGCAGACCACCGGTCAGCTGCAGGAGCCGCTTGCGGAAGTTGGGCGCCCGGCCGATCTGCGCTGTCTGGCCACCCGTCATGTCGTGCCTCATCCCACGGTTCCTTCCCTCAGGCTGTTCGCCGGTGCAAGCGTTCGAGCGGTGCTGATCGCCCGAACCGGGGCGCGACCGCCGGCACGGTGGCGGTGGGGATCCGCCGCGCACCGAGGTGCGGCCATCCCGAGCGGAGGCGATAGTTCGATCCGCTCGGGACGGCGCTGTGGCGGTTCACCCCGCGAACTGCGCGACGTTGTCCTTCGTCACGAGGGTGACCTTCTGGAACACCTCGCGCGTGCTCTCGTCGTCGTAGGTCAGCTTCCCGCCGTTGAGGGCTTGCGCGGCGAGGTCGACGGTCTTCGCGCCCATGCCAGCCGGGTCCTGGGCGACCGTGGCCGATAGTCCGCCCTTGCCGATCGCGGTGATCGCCTCCGGGTCGGCGTTGAAGCCAATGGTGACGATGTCCTTGACCGGATCCTTGCCGGCGTCCTTGATCGCGTTGGCGGCGGCGACGCCCATCGGGTCGTTGCAGGCGAAGACGCCTGTAACGTCCGGGTCCTTGGCAAGCGCGTCCTTCATGATCTTGTACGCCTCTTCCGCCTTGGAGTTGCCGGAGAGTTCGGTGACGACCTGGTAGCCCTTGTCCTTGATCTGCTGCGTGAAGGCCAGGTTGCGGCGGGCCGCGTACACGGCCGAGGGCTCACACGTGATCGAGACGACCTTCTTGCTCTTGGCGCCGTTGGCCGTGATCTGCTGGGCCATGTACTCCGCGGCCTGCTTGCCGCCGTCCGCGTTGTCGGAGATGACGATGGCGTCGTACGGGGTGCCGCCCCCGCCGATGTCGTCAATGATCACCGGGATGTTCTTCTGCTTGGCCTTCGCGATGATCGGGCCGAGCGCGTCAGGCTTGAACGGACTGATGATGAGGACGTCGACGCCCCGGTCGAGCAGCGCCTGGGCTCCGGTCACCATCTCGTTCTCGTCGCTCTTCTCGTCGTGGAGCTTGAACTTCCACCCCTGTGCCTCGACGGCCTCGCGGGTGCCCTTCTCCATCTTCTGGAAGAACTCGTACTGCATGTCGTACACGGAGAAGCCGACGGTGATGTCGCCGCTGGCCTTGCCGGAGGGCTTGCCGGCGTCGGTTGTGGTGGAGTCCGAACAGGCGCTCACGCCAAGGGCGAGCACGCCAGCGACGGCCATTGTGGAAATAGTGGTGCGCTTCAAGGTTCCTCCTCGGAGGGTGACCCGGCCGGCGTGACGACGGGCGGGATGGCAGCGGTTGAGACGTTTCAAATCTGTTAGGAATGCCCGCGCAAAGTCGGATGTGGCTCAATCAGCCGGTGGGCACCGCCCGGCGCCGGAACGGCAACAATCGGGCGAACGAACCGGGCGCAGCGAACCGGCTGCGCAGCCCGTCGATGGCAAGTGCGGTGATGAGTACGCAGCCGAGCACCACCCGCTGGTAGGAGGCGTCGACGCCGCGGCTGACCAGCAGGTTGTTGAGAACGCCGACCAGCAGCACCGCGGAGAACGTGCCAATCAGCGTGCCCTTGCCGCCCTTGAGGCTGCTGCCTCCCAGGACGACAGCGGCGATGACACGGAGCTCGAAGCCGTCCTGGGCCGAACCGTCGGCCGTCCACACCCGGCTGATGTAGGTCAGCGCCCCGATGCCGACGCTGAATCCGATGACGGCGAAGATGAGCATGCGGATGCGGTATACCGAGATTCCGCAGAACCGCGCCGCCACCGGCGAGGAACCGAAAGCCACAATGCGGCGTCCCGTCGCCGTGCGACGCAACAGCACCCAGATCGCACCGTAGAAGACCACCATGATGAGGAATGGCAGTGGGATACCGGCGACGTTCAGCCCACCGATCTTCACAAACGGCGATCCGATCTCGCTGTACGGCAAGGTCTTGGGACCGTGCTGGGTGAGGACGTAGGCGATGCCACGGAAGACGAACAGCATGCCCAGCGTGGCGACGAACGGCGGCACCCGCAGCGCCGTGACCAGCGTGCCGTTCACCGCGCCGCAGGCCACGCCGGTGGCGATCGCGACTGTTATGGCAAGCCAGGTGCCGCCGGCCGCGTAACCCATCAAGGTCGTCACCGAGACCAGCGCGAGTTGGCCCCCGACCGACAGATCGAAGGTGCCGTTCATCACGGCGAGGGTCATCGCCGCGGCCACGATTCCCAGGTAGGCGCTTTCGCGCAACACCGACTGGAGATTGGCGACGGTAAGGAAATCCGCCGACAGCAGTGGCGAGGCGGCGAGCAGGACAACGAGGACTGCGGTGATGCCCCAGGTCTCCCAGAGCGCGCCGAAGCTGTGCTGCCGGGCCCAACGGCGCTGATTCTCGGTGGCCGGAGCGGGCGTTTGGGTGCCGGGGGCGGGCGGCACGGCGAGGTCAGACGTCATCGAGGGCCTCCGCGGGGGCGTTGCGGCGCATGGCGTGGATCGTCAAGGCGATGACGAGCAACAGGCCGATGCTGATGCGCTGATAGGCGGGCGGGGTGTTGAGCAGGTTGAGACCGTTGCGGATCGTCTCGATGAGCACTGCCCCGAGCAGTGTGCCGACGACCGACGCCCGGCCGCCGAGCAGGCTGGTGCCGCCGATCACGACGACCGTGATCGCGTCGAGTTCGAAGCCGAGCCCGAGCTGTCCCGAGCCCTTCTGCAGCTGGCTTGAGATGAGCAGGCCCCACATTCCTCCGGCGAGACCGACGATGATGTAGACGGTGGTTCGTATGCGGTCGACGCGCAGACCGGACATGCGCGCGGCCTCCCGGTTCGACCCGATCGCACAGACCCGCCGCCCGAAGCGGGTACGGTTGACCACCCACCATGCGGCGAGCGCCACCGCTACGGCGAGCACCACCGGCATCGGGATGCCGAAGACGCGTCCGGCGGCGAGGAACTTCAGGGTGGACGAGCTGACGATGACGTCTCGGCCGCCGGTGTAGGCAAGTGAGACGCCGCGGACAATGACCAGCATCGCCATGGTGGCGATGAATGGGGTCACCCCGAGCTTCGTTACGACGAGGCCGTTGATCAATCCGACCGCCGCGCCGACGAGCAGACCGGCAACCATCGCGACACCGGCGGAGTGGCCACCCGCTATCCAGGTGCACGCCACCGCCCCGGTAAGAGACACGGTGGAACCGACAGAGAGGTCGAACTCTCCCATCGCAATGCACAGCGTCATGGCAAGCCCCGGGATCGCGACGATCCCGGCTGCGACGATGACGTTGGTGAGGTTGTCGACGCTCAGAAACCGATCGGTCGCCACCGTGAGTACGACAGCGAGCAGCAGGAGCGGCACCGCCAGTGGCGCCCTCTCGACCGCCCGGCTGAGGCGGACCCGTGGGCCGGCTGTACGGATGCCCCGCTCGGGGGCGGCAGTGGTCATGCGGCGACTCCGATTCGGCGACCCGTGGTCGCGCAGGCGACCACGTTCTCCTCGGTGCGGTCTTCTCCCTCGAGCACGCCGACGACGCGGCCCCTGGACAGCACGACGACTCGATCGCTTGTGCCGAGCAGCTCCGGCAGGTCACTGCTCACCATGATGACCGCCGTACCTGCAGTGGTGAGCTCGTTGACGAGCGCGTGGATCTCGGCCTTGGCGCCGATGTCGACGCCACGGGTCGGCTCGTTGAGGACCAGGACTCGACCCCCTGGCGCGAGCGCCCGGCCGAGCAGCACCTTCTGCTGGTTGCCGCCGGAGAGTTCGCTGATGAGCTGCTCCGGGCCGGTGGCGCGTACGCGCAGCCGGCTGCCGTACTCGGCGTAGGTGCGCTCCTCCGCGCGGCGGGAAAGCAGTCGGACCAAGCCGTGGCGCAGCTGCTCCAGCACGGTCACTGTGAGGTTCTGACGGACCGACAGGTCGGGCAGTAT
This sequence comes from Micromonospora sp. NPDC093277, assembly GCF_044765245.1. Taxonomy (NCBI): domain Bacteria; kingdom Bacillati; phylum Actinomycetota; class Actinomycetes; order Micromonosporales; family Micromonosporaceae; genus Micromonospora; species Micromonospora sp. NPDC093277. The sequence goes on along the minus strand of NZ_JBIWJO010000012.1, from coordinate 146,291 downwards.
GCCCGCGCGCTTGCGGTCTTCGTGCAGGAAGCCGACACCCGCGGCGAGCGCGTCTGCCGGCGTTGCCGGGGCGAAGCGCCGGCCGTCGAGTTCCATGTGCCCCGCACGCAACGGCAGAGCGCCAAAGACCGCCTGCGTGAGCTCGGCCTGGCCGGCCCCCGCCACGCCCCCGATCCCGACGATCTCGCCCGCACGGACCTCGAGGTTGACATCGCGCAGGATCCGGCCGGCACTCACCCCGACAAGGCGGAGGACGACGTCGCCCTCGGCAACGTCCTCGCGGTGGAAGACAGCATCGATGTCGCGTCCGACCATGAGCCGGACCAACTCGTCCTCGTCGGTCGCGGCGATGTCCAATGTGCGAACGAGCCGCCCGTCGCGAAGTACGGTCGCCCGGTCGGCAACCGCGAAGACCTCCTCGAGACGGTGGCTCACGTAGACCACCGAGCGGCCCTCGTCGCGGAGCCGGCGGACCACATCAAGCAGTCGTTGGACTTCCTCTCTGGACAGCGCCGCGGTCGGTTCGTCCATGACGATGACCTGGCCGTCGGTGCCGAGAGCCTTGGCGATCTCGACGAGTTGCTGTTCGGAGACGCTGAGGTCAGCGACCCGCGCGTCGGGGTCGATGTCGACGCCCAGTACGTCGAAGAGCGCTCTGCACCCGACGCGCATCTCGCTGTAGCGGATGCCGCGCGACCACCGGGAGTGCGGCTCGCGTCCGGCGTACACGTTCTCGGCGACGGTCAGGTCGGGAAAGAGGGTGAACTCCTGATAGATCACGGCGATGCCGTGAGCGAGCGCATCGCTGGGCCGGCGCGGCGCGTATGTCTCGCCGCGCAGCAGGACGGTGCCGGCGCTGGGGCTGTATACACCGCCGAGTACCTTAAGCAAGGTCGACTTGCCGGCGCCGTTCTCCCCGACCAGGGCGTGCACCTCACCGGCCTTCACGTCGAGGTCGACGCCGTCGAGCGCGCGGACCCCGGGAAACTCGACCGTAAGACCGGTGACCGCTAGGACGCGGGTCGCGGTGGTGTCGACTGTAGGGCTCATTCGGGCGGGGCTCCAAGTATCGACTTCGGATGCTGGTGAATCGTTTCAACGGCTAGGCTGCAAAGCTAGGTCCGATCTCCAGCGCGTGTCAAGGGTCACACCGTCGTCAGTCTGATATCGGCTCGAAACATGGGCGCCTCGGCTTCGTCCGTAACGAGTCGGCGCGGCACCTGCACGCCGGCCGCAGCCGTACCGTCGGACTGGTCGTCCTCGACGTGGCGAACCTGTTCTTCACGGTGTCGCACGAGGTGTGGAGGACGCCGCCAACGACGCGGGCCTCGCGGTCGCTTCTGCAACAGCGACGACGACCCCACCGAGAAGTCCCGCTATCTCGACTTGCCGGAAGGGCGGCGGGTGCAGCGGATCCTGGTCACTTCGGTCACCGCGGCCAACGATCGGCTGGACCACCTGCGTAGCCGTGCCAACCACCGGGCCGACACGGGCCCGCCGGGCGACGCCTCCACGTCCTGCTCACGCTCGGCGGGAACATGGACCTCCGCCGTGGCGCCCACCGGCGCTCCGCGTTCTCGCTGCGCAGCCGGGCCAGCTCGGCCCGATCGTCGCTGCTCGAACCGTCGCCCTCGCCCGGGGGAACCGCACAGCTTCTTCGGGCTGGGCGGGCACTGGGGAGCAGCGGAGAGGACTCAGGAGGCTGGGCGCGACCAGACGTCGGCGATCGACGGGTCGTAGTATGCCGAGTCGTCCTGGTTCTCGAACCGGATCCGGACCGACCCGTCGGCGGCCGCGAGCGAGGCCGGGACGACCAGCTCGTAGGTCTCCGTGCCGGCACTGGCGGCGGAGCGCTGGAAGGTGCGCAGCAGCACCTCCTCACCGTCGACGTAGACCTTGTAGCGCTTGGTCTGAGCACGGTCGTAGGTCTCGACAGCACGGACCACGAACGCCTCGCCCGGGGTCACGGCCAGGTCGAACTCGAACCACGAGAACGGCGTGAGGTGTCCGGCGTAGCGCCGGGTCAGTCCGGCCTCCGTGCTGGTGCCGGAGGACGGCGCCGCCGTCAGCCGGTGCGCCTGCTCTGACGAGGCATTGCCGAGGTCGACGTGGTCGAGGGCGTCGGTGACGTCGGGGGTGATCGCGACCCGGACCGAGCCGGTTCCGGTCGCGAGGACCTCGCCGTCGCGGACGAACCGGGCGGTGAGCGTGACGTCCTCGATGGCCTGGCGGGCGGCACGCGGGACGACCACGTCGAGGGCCACGCTGCGGGTCTGCCCGGCCGGAACCGTCAGGTCGGCTCCGGCGACCGGCTGCCATCCCTCGGGGAGGTCGAGCCGGAGCCCGCCGGGCGCCGGGGCGCGGCCTACGTTGCGCACCGTCGCGGTGACCCTCGCGGCTTTGCCGGGTCGTACCTGAGCCGGCTCGGCGGTGACCGACTCCACGACCACCGGCGACTGCACCGACACCTCGAGCGGGCTACGCACGGTCAGGGTCGCGTCGGCGTACACGTAGGTCGCCTCGGCGTCGCCGCGCACGGTACCCGGTCGCTGCTGCTCGGGAACCGCCAGCTCCAGTTGGCCCTCGCCGGTGCCGGCGGGCGGCAACTGATTGGTCAGCCGCACCCATGAGGGCGTGGTGGTCCAGCCCTCACCGAACCCGGTCAGCGAGGCACGGACGTTCACCACCCGTTCGGAGCCGTCGTTGGCCACGGCGAGCCGCACGGGGACCCGGTCCCCCGGCCGCAGCACGTCGGGGCCGGCCTGGGCCTTCAGCGACAGGCCCAGCAGGTCCGACGCCGCGGCCGACACGGCGGACATCGCCCGATCGACCGCGGTCACGAGTTCCGCCAGGCCGGCGGCGTCCAGTTTCGTGACGACGTCGGCCATCGACTCCAGCGCCAGGTGCGCGGCGGCCAGGTGACGGGCGGCCGCTCGGGTGTCGCCTGTGAGCAGGGCGGCGTGGGCGTTGCGGACTTTCGCGCCGGAGGTGGCAGCCGCCCCGGACAGCCGCTGCGCCTGCCCGGGGTTGAGGTGGCCGGCCCGGCGGGCGGCGTCGACGCGGGCCGCGAGGGGCTCCGTTGCGTCGATCGCCGCCCCGACCAGGCCGAGCTGCTCGTCGGAGCCGAATCGGTAGTCACCGGAGCCGACGACCACCCGTACGACGCCGTCAGCGACGGTCACCTCGTGTACACCGGGTGCGTCCGCCACCGGCCGTCCGCTCTCGGACACGGCCCAGCGGTTGGCCCCTGGGACCTCGACCGTGGCGGTCGTACCGACGGGGACGTGCACGTCGAGGGAAAGTCGACGACCCTGCTGGCGCCAGTCGCTGGACACCGGACCCCACGGCGTCTGCGTGGTCGCGGACGCGTGGTCGAGCAGGCCGGTGACAGCCGGGGCAATCGTGATGTCGCGGTAGCCCGTCGCGGCCGAGGGCCGGATGCCGGCGACGTAGTGGTAGTTCCAGTCCTCCAAGGTGCCGAGGAAGTAGTGGCCCAACGACCGGGCCTGCAGGGACCAGTGCTCCCAGACGGTGGTCGCGCCGTTCGCGAGCTTGTAGCCCCAGCTCGGGTACGTCGTCTGGGTCGCAACCCGGTAGGCCACGTCCTCGTGGCCGTACTGCGTGAGCACCGGCAGTAGGTACTTCGTGCCCAGCGAACCGGTGTCGAGGTGATAGTCCCGCTCGACCACGTCCTGGGCGAGCCGGTCAGCGACTCGCTGGGCGACCTGCTCGTTGGGGGTGAGATCGAAGGCAAGCGCCAGCACGTTGTGGACTTGCCGGTAGCGGTTGGCGTCCGCACCCTCACCGCGGTAGCGGTCCTGTGAGCTCTGGAAGTAGACGTCGTTGAACGCCGTCTTGGTGGCGTCCGCCTTCGCTGCGAACTGCGCGGCGTCGGTCTGCTTGCCCAGGTGCTGCGCGATCCCCTCCATCGTGCGCAGCATGATGTAGAGGTACGCCGTACCGGCCACGCGATTGTCCTCGTCCGGGGCGTGGCCGCCGGCCGGGCTGCCCGTGGGCGGCACCCAGTCACCGAGCCGGTTGCTGATCACGGTGCCGTTGGCTCGACGCTGGGCGTACTCCAGGTCGATGTAGCCCTTCATGCCGTCGTAGAGCTCGGTCATCACCCGGTCGTCGCCGCCGTACTGGTACAGCCAGTACGGGATCATGATGTAGGCCGCGTGCCAGGGCTGAGACGGTCCCCAGGCACCCCAGTTGCCCGAGCTGGGCGCGATCACCATCGGGGCACCGGCGCGGGAGCCACTGACCTCACGGCTCTCGTGGACGTCGCGCATCCACTTGGCGAAGAGCTCGTGGGCATCCATGTTCAGCATGAACATTTCGGCACCGACCGCGGCGTCGCCGGTCCAGCCGTTCTTCTCGAACATCGGGGTGTCGGTCGGGATGTGGTGGATGTTGTTGTAGAGCGTGTTCACCACGATCTCGTGGACACCGTTCAGAGTGCCGTTCGAGGCCTCGAACCGACCGGTCTGCTCGGCGTCGGTGTTGACCCGCTTGGCCGTGAAGGCGCTCAGCGGCGGCGGGCCGTTGCCGGGCCAACCGGTGACCTCGATGTACTTGAAGCCCTTGTAGGAGAACTTGGGCATCCAGGTCTCCGGCTTGCCGGTCCCGGCCAGCGTGAAGTAGTCGGTCTGGAAGCCGGCTTGGAAGCCACCGTTGTTGCTCATGTTGACGCGGCCGTTGGCCAGCAGCTTCTCCGCGTGAGCGGCCCGGATCGTGGTGCCCGCCGGGCCCTGGACGGTGTACTCGACCATGCCGGCGATGACGTTGGGGAATTCCACCACGTAGACGCCTGGCGCGGGCTCGGTGATGCCGACCGCGGGGTAGGACCGGGTGATCCGAACCGGTTGCTGGCGCTGGTTCACCAGGACACCGCTCGGCCCGGTCGCGATCCTCGGGGCACTCCACGCGGAATCGTCGAAGCCGGCGGAGTTCCAGCCCGGGACTGCGAAGCGCGCGTCGTAGCGCTCACCGGCGTAGAGGTCGTCGAAACGGGTCGGGCCCTCGCGGTAGGTCCAGGAGTTGTCCGTCACCACGCGCTCGGTGCTGCCGTCGGCGTAGACGATGTGCAGGATGCCTCGCGCCATCGGCTCGTCACGCCAGGTCGGTCGCTCCCAGTTCCAGACGTTGCCGCCGGTCATCGCGAAGAACTCGCGGCCGAGCTCCATGCCGATCGCGTTCGGCCCCTGGACCAGCCGATCGGTGACGTCGAACGCCGCGTACTGCACGGTGTCGTCGTAGTCGGTGAAGCCCGGGGAGAGCATGGCATCGCTGACGGGGGACCCGTTGAGGCTGACGTCGGCGTAGCCGCCGGCCGCGACGTAGTACGTCGCGTTGCGCACCGGCCCGTCGACGGCGAACTCCTTGTGCAGCAGCGGGGCAGCGGCCGGCGCGGGCGCCAGGATCGTGTTGATGGACCCTACGAGCTCCAGCGAGCCGTTGACGACCGTGCCGCCGCTGAACGGGTTGAAGCCGGTGGAGAAGTCGATGTCGGCCAGCACCTTGCTGTCCTCGGTCCGGGTCACCTTGACCGCGTGGGCCCGCGACCGCTCCGGCTGGCCGCCCGAAGAGTCGGAGCGGAAGCCGATGAAACCGCGCTGCATGTTGCCGGCCTGTGGGACGTCGCGCGATTCGACCTCGATTCCGTTGATGCGGGTGACCACGTGGATGCTGGACTTGTCGGTGCCCGGTCCCACGGTGACACTCAGCTTGTTGGACTGCGTGGTGAGCTGGTTGACCGTCACCGCCGAGGAGATGTCGATGCCGGGGTTCGCCAGGAGGGTGTAGTTGCCGTTCAGGCGGCGGTGGGGGCGCAGGCGGGGCACGCCACCGTCGACGGAGACCTGCCACATCAGGGCGTCGTTGGGGCTCGGCGCGCGCACGAAGGCACCGAACGCGACGTGGTCGATGGTGAAGTCGAACTCCGCGGTGTAGTTGTCCCAGCCGACGAGCGGGTCGCGCGACGGCGGCTGCGCGCCGATCCACCTGCTGTCGCCCCAGTCGGCGGCGGTCATCAACCCCGTCCGGAACTGTGACGACCCGCTGGCCTGGCCTGCTGTGGTGACCACGTCGACTGTCCACTCGTACCCGGTCGTCGACGTCAGGGTCGGTCCGGCGTACTCCACGTCGAAGGACCGGTCGGACTCGACGACCCTGCTGTCCCAGATGACGTTCCCTCCGGTGGTGACCCGGACGCGGTAGGACTCCTGACGGACGTCGCGCTTCGTGGTACTGATGATCCACGAGAACCGGGGGCGGTCGAGGTCGATGCCGACGGGCTCGGGCTTGCGCTCGACCTTGAGGTCGACGAGCTTCACCACATCAGCCTCCGCCGGCCGTGCGCTCGCGCTCGGCGTCGGTACGCCGAGCCCGGTCAGGATCAGCGCCAGCGCCGTCAGCCCGCCGGCGAGACGGCGAACTCTGTCAGATACGTACCGCATGGGGCCACCTTTGGCTGGAAGCTGCTGTGGCAGTGAAACGTTACAGAGGAACGGTAGGCAGGATTGCCGCACCTTACAACTGGGCCGGAAGAGATGGCCGCATCCGGCCACGTCGGTGAATTGAATCGTCATCACGGCCCACGGGCGTCGGTCAGATCCACCGCCACCCGTCCGCCTGGCACTGTGGCCAGGCGGACGGGTGGCATTCCTCAGTCAGCGATGCACGGCCGCGACGGTGAAGCGGTAGGTCCCCGAACCGATCTCGTAGACGACGGCGTCGTCCTCGACGCTGACCCTTCGGGCACCGCCGGTCGCGGTGACGTGTTTGGCCTCGGAGCCCAGCCGCGGTACCCGCACGCGCGCGGTGGTGTTCGCGGGGATCTCGACCGTCAGGTGGAAACTCCGCCCCGAGCGCTGCCAGCTGGACGAGACAGTACCTCGCACCGTGTCCTGGGAGACACTCACGTGGTCCAGCCCTTGCGGCACCAGGGGCGCGACCGTCATCGCGGCGTAGCCTGGTGCGTTCGGGACGATCCCGCCCAAGCGAGTGAAGAACGAGGTGCTGATCCCAGCGAACATGGCGTGGTCGTGGGTGATCATCGGCGCGTTGTAGACCCACTGCTCCCAGGGGGTGGTGCCCCCATTCTCAATCTGGAAGCCGAAGCTGGGGTAGGTGCGCTTGCCCAGCACCGTCATCGCCACGTCCATCCTGTCGATGGCGGCGAGTGCGTCCATGAGGTGGCGGGTGCCGAAGATCCCCGTGTCGAGGTGACCCTCGTTATCGACCAAGATAGTCCTCACGAGGTGACGGCCCACCGCCTCCAAGTTCGCCTCGGGCACCATGCCGAAGGCCAGGGGCAGCACGCTGGTGGTCATCCGGCCGCTGCCGTATCTGTCCCCCGTGGCGGAAAGGAACTTTTCGTTGAAGGCGTCGCGAATCCGGCCGGCCAAGGCCTCGAAGCGCGCCTTGTCCTTGGTTTTGCCCAGCGCGGCGGCGGCCGCGGCCAGGTCACGTGCCTGCCGATACCAGAGCGCGGTGTTGACCAGGGAGACCTCGCTGAAGCAGCTGGTGACGCCTGGCCCACCCATGCCGCCATTGGCTACCTCTCCATGCACCGGCGGGCACCAGTCGCCGAACCCCTCGTTGTTGGGCCAGATCAGATCCGGCTTCTCCTTCACATTGCGGTCGATGAACCGGACCATGTCGTCGTAGTGCTCGGCAAGGACGGCGGGATCGCCGTACTGCTCGTACAGCGTCCACACAAGTGACACCTGTCCACCGGCCATGTCCGGGTACTGCGACTTCACGTCGTCGGTCGGCAGGGCAGTGCCGGGCGGCAGATCGCGCAGGTACTTGGCGTAGAAGGTGTCCATGCGGAATTCCCGGGTGGACGCGTCAGCATAGGCCTGTACATCCATGGCGGGAGGTGTGCGCTCGTCGCGCACCGGCGTGTCGGTCGGAGTGCTCATCGAGTTGTTGACAATGCTCCAGCGGTTGTTGCGCCAGATTGCGTTCAGCAACTCGTCCGAGGAGTCGAACGTCGCGGTGGACTCCACGTCGGCGTGAACGACGCGGCCCTCGATGGAGTCCAGGGTCGGTCGACCCGGGAAGCCGGTCACCTCCACGTAGCGGAACCCGTGATATGTGAACCGCGGCTCGTAGGTCTCCGGTGCCCCGCCTTTGAGGATGTACGTGTCGGTGACTTCGGCGTTGCGGTTGGTCCGGGTGTCGAGACTGCCGTCCGGATACACCTCCTCGGCGGCCCGCATCCGGATGGCCGCACCAGCCTTGCCCGATACGCGCAGTCGTGCCCAACCGGCGATGTTCTGTCCTAGGTCGAAGACGAACACACCGGGCTTAGGCTCATCGAGCGCGATCGGATGCAGTGTCTGGACGACCCGGCGAGGCGGGATCGGATCTCCCACCAGCCGTCCTTGGGGGGCAGGGAGGCCGGTTACCGGCTTCCACGACCGGTCGTCGAAGCCGGGCGAGGACCAGCCTGGCCGCTCTAGGCGTGCGTCGTACGCTTCCCCGTGGTAGAGGTCAGCACCGATGATCGGCCCGGTCGACCACGACCAGTCCTCCGGGCCAGTGGTGATGTGCTGGATGGTGCCGTCGACATGGGTGATGCGAATCAGCATCCGAACTCGCTTCTCACCGAGGAACCGCCAGGCGTAGGGGTTGTACTTCTGGCCGTAGCCATCGGCCAGCCACAGCCCGACCGCGTTCTCGCCCGACCGCAGGACGTCCGTCACGTCATAGGTGTCGTAGAGGGCGTGCGTCGCATACTGCCCGTTGGTGGGGGTAAGCACCCGATCACCCACCTTGTGACCATTCAGCTGCAACTCATAGAGGCCGAGACCGTAGACGTAGGCCCGGGCCGAAGCCACCGGCTCGGTCACCTCAAAGTCCGAACGCAGAAGCGGTGAGGCCGGATCGCGCGCCAGGAACGTCAGCTCCGAGGTCGGCGCCAGCTGGCCGTCGACGATCGGCGTGCCAGGAAAGTACGGATCGGGGTTGGTGGAGAAGTCGTCGGTGAAGAGCGTTTCCCCGGTCGGGCTGGTCACCTTGAGGTTGTCGTACCTGGCCCGCTCTGCTTGTCCTGCAGTACTACTGGCGCGGAATCCGAGGGTGCCTGCCCCGGGCAAGGAGTTGTCCTCACGCCGGTCGACCTGCACGCCGTCGAGCCATGTGGTGATCATGGCACCAGACGCCGTAATCCGGATGTGATGCGATTCGTCCAAGTTCTGCGGGGTAAGCACCGGGCCGAGGTCAATATCGTCGAGATTGGAGAAGCGGCCGCCTCGGTTCACGTGCGGCCGCAGCATTACCGAGCCCGGCTGCGTTACCGCGTTGATCTGCCACATGTAGAAGTTGGCGGAGTCTCTCACCCGGAACAGGAAGCTGGCGGCCGCCCGGTCGATGGTGAAGTCCGCCTCGTAGTTGAAGTCGCGCCACATGAGTTCGGCTGCGGTGTCGGGCCCGACGAACGCAGCCCCCTGCCAGTCGGCGTCGTCGAGCAAGCCGGTCTCCCACCAGCTCACAGGGCTCCAGTCAGAGGCTTGACCGCGGGAGTCTCGGACCTGGACCGTCCAGTAGTAGCGCGTGCTCGACTCCAGCGCGGGCCCGTCGTAGGGGATGCCGATCGTCTCGGTGCTCTCGACCCGACCGCTGTCCCATACGTCGGCCCGACCGGGAACAAGCCGGTCAGGGGCTGTCGCGACGATGATCCGGTAGCCGGACTGCTGGGCGTCGCGCAGCCGGCTCTCCAGCCGCCAGCTCAGGCTCGGCGCCGGATCGTCGATGCCGAGCGGCCGAGAGGTGCCTTCGACTCTCAGGTCGAGCGGCGCCAGCCTTCCGGCTCCCGGCGGCGAGGGGAAGCCGCTCACACCCGGGCTCGCAACGGCTGCCGCGGGTGCCAACGACAAGGCCACCACGAGCAGCGAAGCCAGCGCCAGCCTGGCACGTTTCCGGGGCCGCTGGGCGAGGTCGGCAGACATAGGGATCGATCGCATCAAACCCACCATCCGTTGAAAGGTTTCGGTCAGGCACGGCCGAGCTTGTCGTCGTTGTCCTGGAAGACGTTGGCGTTGATGGTCCCGAGGGTGATGCTCTGCTCGGCGGCATACCGGGCCAGCTTGCTGTAGTCGTCGACGAGGTCCGCAGGGATCGTCGGCTCACCGTCGGCTGCGTCCCTGCCCGGCAGGGGGTGGCTGGGGCATCTGCTTCTCCTCCAGGTGTGTGCCTGGCGGCTTTACTGGGCGGCGCCGGCCGGGTGGGACGGGTCGGCCGGATACGGCATCGCCCATACGTCGGCGATGGACGGGTCGTACCCGGTGCCGGTGTGCTGGAAGCGCACCCGTACCACGCCGTCGCGGGTCGCCTCTGGCAGGTCCACCACGAACTGGTAGGTCACCGTTCCCACGCCACCGACGGTGCGCCGGTACGAGCGGGAGTGCGTCACGACACCGTCGACGAGGACGTCGTATTCCTTCACCTGCGCCTGGTCGTAGGTTTCGATCGCCCGCAGGATGAACGGTTTGCCGGGCTCGACGGCGAGATCGAACTCGAACCACCCGCCGGGGTAGCTGACGTTGGTGTAGCGGCGGGTCAGGCCGGCCTCCACGTTGGTGCCGGAATGCTGCGAGGCGGTGAGATTGTGTGCTTGCTCAGAGGCGGGATCGCCGAGGTCGACGTGGTCGAGCACGGGCGATGGCGGGTTGGGCAGGCGCACCGGGATGCCTAGCGCGCGGCGTTCGGAGTCGGTGTCGCCGACGGCGACCTCGACGGTCGCGGTGCCCTCGGTCACTGTCAGTGGGGCGGTCACCGGTGTCTGCACCGTGGCCTCGGCGCCGGGGGCCAGGTCGTACGCCGTAGCCGGGCCGAGCTGCCACCCGGGTGGTGCCGTCGCGGTGAGACGGCCGGTCACCGGCACCGCCGCGCGGTTGCGCAGCACCGTGCGCAGCGTCGTCCCGGCGCCGGGCGTCACCTCGGCGGGCTGGGCCGACACAGACACGATCGCCACCGCCGGGGCGACGTTGAGCGTTGCCGCGACGGGCACGGTGGCCGTACCGGCCTGGTAGCGGTAGGCCAGCGACCCGGTCAGGGTCACCGCCCCGGCCGCCTGGCCGGCCGGGATCCGCACCTCGTAGCTGTGGGTGACGGTCGCTCCGGCCGCGGCGCTGCTGGCGTGTGTGCCGACCCGAGTGACCTCCCACCCGGGCGGGGCGTCCAGCGTGGAGGCGAGGCCGGTCAGTGGCCGAGTCCCTCCGTTGCGGATGGTAATCGTGGACCGCAGCGCCTCGCCGGGCAGCCGCTCGGCGGCCGCCAGGTCGAGGCGGGCCACGGCGCCGATCAGCGCCGCCGAGGCGGCGGACAGCCGCTGGTCGACCTGCCGGAGCAGAGCCGAGAACTGGTCTGCGGTGGACGCGGCGACGCGGCCCACCCTGACCTGGTTGGCCAGCCAGCGGTCAAGGTCGGCGGCGGTGGCCAACCCCCGGTGCATGTCCGCGGCCGTGGCGGGCGTGACACCGGCGATGCGGTGCTGCCGGGCCGCGTCGGTTTCCCGCTTCAGATTGCCGAGCTGGGCACGCAGGTGCGCGACCACCGATTGGTCCAGGTCCGCGCCATCCAGCAGCTCGGTCAGCGCCTCGACCCGCTGCCCTGCCTCGCCCAGGTCGCCGAGTATCCGGTCGATAGCGAACGAGTACGAGCCGGAGCCGATGTCGAAGACGGCGTCGGGCCCGTCGATCTCCACGAACCGCACGTGGTCGGCCTGTTCGACCGGCCGGCCGGATTCGGTTACCGCGTAACGGCTGGGGGCCGGCAGGCGGACCGTGGCGGTCGTGTTGCCCGGCACGGTCACGTTCAGGCGAAGGTCACCGCGCTCGTCGCGCTTCCAGTCGGTGCTGATACGGCCCTGCGCCGACTGGTAGGCAGCGCGGGCCCAGGTCAGATCGCCGCCGGGCTGCGGGGCGATGGTGAGGTGGGCGTAGCCGGGATTCGCTGCATCGGGCTGGATGCCGGCGACGGTCCGGTACATCCAGTCGCCGACGGCACCGTACGCGTAGTGGTTGAACGAGTTCATCCCCACGTCACCGAAGCTGCCATCCGGCATGATCGAGTTCCAGCGCTCCCAGACCGTGGTGGCGCCGTTGGCGATCTCGTATCCCCACGACGGGTAGGTGTCGTTGAGCAGCAGCCGGTAGGCCACGTCCAGGTGACCGGTGTCGCTGAGCGCGGGAAGCAGATCGGGGGTGCCGAGGAAGCCGGTGGCCAGATGCCAGTTGTGCCGCTTGACGTTGGCCACCAGCCGCTCGGCTGCCTTGGCCCGCAGCCCGTCGGGCAGCAGGCCCATGCCGATGGCGAGCACGTACCCGGTCTGGCTGTCACCCTGCACGGTGCCGTCGGCGGCGACGTAGGCGTCCACGAACGCCTTCGCGATCTCCTTTGACAACGCGGTGTAGCGGCCAGCGTCGGCGTCCTTGCCGATGGCCGCCGCCATCTCGCCGAGCAGCCGGATGCTGTAGGCGTAGTAGGCGGTGCCGATGACACCCGCGGGGGTGGGGTCGTCGAGGTTGAGCCAGTCCAGGTACGGGCCGGCGTTGGTGCGCCGGTTGGCGGAGCTGGTGGCCTGCAGCCAGGACGCGTAGCGGGTCATCGACGCGTAATGGTCCTCGATGATCCGGATGTCGCCGTAGCGTTGCCACAGGGTGTGCGGGACGGTGATGCCGGCGTCCCCCCAGCCGGTTGCGCCGTCGCCGCAGCACACTCGCGGGGCCACGTCGGGGTAGGCGCCGTTGGTCGACTGCGCGTCGCGTAGGTCCTGCAGCCACTTGCTTAGGAAGGTCAGGCTGTCCATGTTGAACGTGGCGGTCTTGGCGAAGACGTTGATGTCCCCGGTCCAGCCGAGTCGCTCGTCGCGGGCGGGGGTGTCGGTGGGGATGGACAGGAAGTTGCCGCGCTGACCCCAGGTGATGTTGCTGTGCAGCTTGTTGACCATCGCGTTGGAGGTGGTGAACTCGCTGGTGAGTGACCCGTCGGTGTGCATGACCAGGCCGGTGACCGTGCCGAGGTCGGGGGTGCCGGGAAAGCCGGTCAGTTCGACGTAGCGGAAGCCGTGGAAGGTGAAGGTCGGCTCGTAGATTTCGTTCCGGCCGCCGGAGAGGGTGTAGTAGTCGGTGGCCTTCGCCGAGCGCAGGTTGGCGGTGTAGGCGGTGCCGTCCGGGTTGAGCACTTCCGCGTGCCGGATGCGCACCTTGGTGCCGGCCGGGCCATTGACCTTGAGCCGGACCTTGCCGACCATGTTCTGTCCGAGGTCGAAGATCCACGTGCCGGGGGCGGGCTGGGTCTGGGTCTTGGCCGGCAGTTCCTGCACCACCCGCACGGGCGGGTCGACCTGAGCGACCAGTTTGGCCGTGGCGTCGATGTCGTCGACGGTCGCCGGCGACCAGGCGGAGTCGTCGAAGCCGGGCCGGTCCCAGCCGGCGGGCGTCCGGCGGGCGTCGTAGGTTTCGCCGTGGATCAGGTCGGTCTGCAGGAATGGGCCCGGGGTGACCCGCCAGGTGCCGTCGGTGCGTACGGTCTCGGTTCGGCCGTCGGCATAGTCGACGAGCAGTTGGGCGCTCAGGTGTGGGCGTGGACCGTAGTGGCCGGTGCCGAAAGAGGCGATGGTGCCGGCGTACCAGCCGTCGCCGAGCAGCGCGCCGATGACGTTGTCGCCCTGCCGCAGTTGGTCGGTGACGTCGTAGGTCTGGTACTGCACCCGCTTCTGGTAGTCAGTCCAGCCGGGCGCCAGTTCGTGGTCGCCGACCCGCTGCCCGTTGAGCGCCAGTTGGTAGACGCCGAGCGCGGAGGCGTAGATGCGGGCGCGGGTGACCTCGCCGTTGACGTGGAAGCCGCGGCGCAGCAGCGGGTCGGCGTCGAGGGCGACCAGCATCGCCTCGGTGTTGCCTGACACCCGCAGCCCTTCTGGGGTGAGGCTGCCATCGGAGAACGGGTTGTCGCCGTTGGTGAGTGCGGCTGCGAAAAGGGTGGTGCCGCCTCGGGTGACCGATAGATCGGTGAAGACGCCGGATTCCTGCCCGTCGGTGCGCAGGCCGACCGAGCCGCTGCGGTGGGTGGAGTTGCGGGTGACGTCGACCTGGGTGCCGTCGACCCAGGTGGTGAAGGTGTCGCCGGCAGCGGTGATGCGCAGGGTGTGCGGGGTGGTGAGCTTGTCGGCCGGTACGACGTTGCCGAGCGGCACCTCCTTCAGCACGGTCCAGTTGCCGTTGCTGCGCACGTGCGGGCGGAGTTTCGCGCTGCCACCGGTGATGGAGAACTGCCACATGTAGGCGTTTGCGGCGCCCCGGGCCCGGAGGTAGATGCCGGCGGCGTCCCGCTCGAGCCGTACCGTCGTCTGCACGGTGTAGTCGGTCCACGCTTCGGTGGGCGCGGGCATGCCGATCCAGTCGGCCTGCCATCCGGCGGCGCCGGCCACACCGGTCTCCCAGCTGGCCGGCGCGCTCCAGGCCGAGGTGCGGCCCTCGGTGTCCCAGACCCGCGCGTGCCAGAAATAGCGGGTACGGGGCTGCAGCGCCGGGCCGCCGTATTCGACCAGGCTGCTGCGCGCGGATGTCACCCGACCGCTGTCCCACACGTCCGCATTGCCCGAGGTGAGGCCGGCACTGCTGGTGGCCACCCGGATCTGGTAGGCCTGTTGCATCACGCCCCGCTCGTCCGAGGTGATCGTCCAACTCAGGCGCGGTCGGGGCACGTCCAAGCCGATCGGTTCGGTCGCCCGCTCGGTGCTCAGGTCGATGATGGCCAATTTGTCCGGCGCCACTCCCGCCGCCGCGGCGGGAGTGGCGGCGGGGACCAGCAGTGACAGGCACAGCAGCAGCGCGGTCGATGCCGCCACCGCCCCACGGGGCCGTCTGGTCGATTTGGTAAGCCGGATCGGACTGCCTGCGGTGGCGGCAAGAGTGCCCATCACTGCCTCCTAACGGGGAATGCTCAGCGTGGTTGCGCCGCGGAGTCGGCGACCGGGTGGAAGTTGGAGCGACCCGAGCCCACCTCGAACACGGCACGCCCGTCCTCGATGCAGATGAAGGTGGCTTTGCTCGGGCCGGCAGCGCGGTAGGACTTGCCGACTTCGACGGGCAGGGCCACCCGGGCCGTGACGTTGACCGGCACCTCGAGATCGACCCGCATGCCGGCGCCAACGCGGCGCCAGTCGAGGCGCACCGGGCCCCGCTGGGTGTGCACGGTGCCGGCGGCGTGGGTAAGACCAACCGCAGGCGGCACAATGCTGACGGTGGCCGCGCCGGGGCTGGAGGTACGGATGCCGAGCATTGTCTGCTGCACGTCCACCAGCGCCTGAGCGCCCCAGCCGTGCGACTGGCTGAAGTTGGTGCCGGGGTCGAGCGTCCACGCCTCCCAGGTGAAGGTGCCGCCCTGGGCAAGGATGTTGGCCCATCCCAGGTCATCGGCGTTGGTCAGCAGTGTGAGCACGGCTTCGGACCGCTCGGCATCGCTGAGAGCCTGCAGCAGCCAGTGCGCGGTCATGGGCCCTTGCTTCATGCCCATCGACGCGAGGTGGTCCGCCAGCACCGAGTAGTCAGCCAGTGGCGCGACGCCGTGCGCGATCGCGTAGGAGGTGGCGTGCTGGCCCGCGTGCCCGCTCTGCTGGCCGTTGGCCACCAGCCCGTCGACATACACACCGTCGGCGCGGCGCAGTTTGCTGTTCATCGTGTCGGCGAGTTGAGTGGCCTGCCCGTCGTATCGGCTGATTTCGCTGGCCGGCAGCCCGAGCGTTTCAGCCATCCGCGCGGTGGTGCGGAGAACGCCGACCCCCTGCGCGTTGATGGTGGTACGGGCGGCCGAGCTCATGTCGTAGCCGAACCTGCCGGGCTCCGGCCAGTCGACGATGCCGTACAGGTACGCGCCGCTGCCGCCGGACAGGTTGGTCACCAGGCCGGCCGTCGCTCCGGTGGCGGGGATGTGACGCAGCACGTAGTCCGCGGTGTCCCTGATCGCCGGGTAGGCCTCCTCGAGCAACGCCCGGTCACCAGTCTCCTGGTAGTAGCGCCACACCCAGTCGACGAACATCAACGAGTAGTCGGGGATGTCCCGCTTCCCGTCGCCATTGGGGTAGACCGCGTTGTATCGTCCAATGTCGTTGCCGCTGTTCCAGTAACGCTTCGCCGAGCGCAGGAATTCACGGATGGCCTGCTGGGTGGCGTCGCGCTCTCCGAAAGCGGCCATTGTCGCATAGGAAATGTCGGCGGCATCACCGAGGAACTGCCCCTTCTCACGGGTGGGGGTGTCGACGAACTCCTCCTGCACCGAGTAGATCGCCGAGCGCTTCATCAGCTCCCACACCGCGTTGAGGACCGGGTTTGAGCTGGTGAAGTTGGCCTCGTGGTCTGCCTGCACGGCGGTGTGCACGACGACTGCGGAGATGTCGTCCAATGCGACCTGCTCGCCGGGGATCTCCAGGTAGCGGAAGCCGAGATGGGTGAAGGCTTGGAACTTCTGCTCGCCGTCCTTTTGCGTGTACGGAAAGCTCATGTTGGTGCCCTGGCTGGCCAGAGTGGAGGTGGCGACCCGGCCGGTATCGGTGAGGTTGTAGCCAGCGCGCAGGTCGACGGTACGACCGGCGACGCCGTGTTTGAAACGGACGGCGGGACGCGCGGGGATGACGACGCCGAAGTCCGCGACGATGGTGCCGTCGTTGGCCGTACTCACCGCGACGGGTCGCACCAGGGTTTCGGCCAGCCGGGTCTCCTGGCCGATCAGGTGTGTGTACGGGGCGACCGGGTGTGCGCCGATGACCTGGGGGGAAGCCCACGGCGTGCTGCTGTGGCCATAGCCGGGCTGGGTCCAGCCGACCAGCTCGCCGCGCGCGTCCTGGCGTTCGATCCGATCACCTTCACCATTGCGTAGGGCCGAGTTGCTGACGAAGGACGTGTCGCGGGTGACCCGCCACGAACCGTCGGTGCCGAAGACCTCGCGGGAGCCGTCGGCGTGTTCTACGACGAGCTTCATCAGTAATCCGCGGGCACCGGCCGGGCGGCCTTGGCCGCTGCCGTACCAGTGGTAACGCACGCCGAGCGCGAGTGGCTCGCCCGCCGTGATCAGGTTGGTGACATCCGCAGCCTGGTAGTAGTCCTCGCCCGGATATCCAAAGGAGGTGCCGCGGTCGGCCAGCTGGCCGTTGACGAATAGTTCATAGGTGTGGTCGGCTGCGGTGTACGTGCGGGCACGCACCACGGGACTGCCGCCGATGCTCACCTGGGTGCGAGCCAGTGTGTAGTCGTCGGCCTCGGTGGTGTTGCGGCGGATCCAGCTCGCCCCCTCCCACTCATGGTCGGCAATGCCGGTCTCGAAGCTGCCGCCCGCGGCCGGCGAGGCGTGGTCAGTGCGGTCCCAGGTCCGCGCCGTCCAGGTGTAGGCGGCGCCGGAATGTAGTGCCGGCCCGCCATACGGGACATACGACTGGGCGGCGGAGCGCACCTTGCCGGAATCCCAGATCAGTTCGCCGTCCGCTTCAGAGACGGTCAACTGGTAGGCGGTCTGCACCTCGCCGGGGTCACGGTCCTGCGGCAGCCAGCTGAACCGTGGTGTGCCCTCGACGTTCAGTGGGTGGGCCCGGTCATCGACCAACAGGTCGGTCGGGGCTTCGGGCGCATGCCCCTTGGCGGCCACCGCCGGCGAGGCTCCGGCGAGCACCAGTGCAGCGGTCGTGACGGTTGCGGTAATCAGAGCAGTCCGACGGCGAGTTGATCGGGGCGTTGGCATGTCTCACTCCTCGGCGGCACAGGGGGCGTTGGCCAGATCGCGCTACACGGGTGTGGTGTCGGGTGTTAGCTGCGCCGGTCGCTCATCACCACCGTGCGACCCGGCTCAACCTGCGCCGCGATGAAGCGCCCGTCGGCGACAGACTGGTCCGGTGTCCTGCCTTCGGAACGCACGTGCAGGGCCCGGGCGTCCTGGATGCCGAGCTGGGCCAGGTCGAGTTCGATGCGGCCGGACACGTTGGGCGGCAGAGTAACCGTCAGCTGGAAGCCTCCCCGATGGTCGAGATCCACCTGCACGGGGCCGCGGATCGTAGGCACCTTCGCCCGCAGCCAACGCAGCGGGCCCGGCTGGGGGGCGATGAGGATCTCGCGAGCGCCTGGGGCCAGGGGGCGCACGCCGGCGACGAAACGGGGCACAATGTTGGCCGGTGCCGAACCCCACGCGTGGGAAAAGGTTGTGTTGGATTTGATCGACGGGTCCCACGCCTCCATGACGATGGTGGCGCCGAGATCGTCCATCATGTGCAGCCAGGAGAACTGCTCCCGGCTGGTCAGCAGGGCGTGGGCGGCGTGGCCCAGTCCGGCCCGGTAGAGCGCCTCGAGCAGGAACTGCGCGCCGTAGACGCTGACCCGCATGCCGCCAGCGGCGAGCCACTCGCCGAGCGCTCGGACGTCGCGCTCCTCGGCGACGCCGAGCGCCAGCGGGAATGCGCTCGCGTGCTGGGCGTGGTGGTCCGTGCCCACCCCGTCGCGGTAAGCGCCGACCGTGGCATCGAACAGCTGTGCGTTGGCCGCCGCCCGCAGCCGCGCTGCCAGTTCGGCGTACCGCTGCTGGTCCGCGCCGCGGCCAAGCACGCCGGCGATGCGGGACAGGGCGCCGAACGCGGCGTATTGCCAGGCGTTGATGACGGTGTTGACGCGGGTGAAGACGTAGCCGTCCCGGTTGGTCGTGGGCCAGTCGACGAGGTCGGCGTTGCTCTGGCTGGAGCTGCCGGGGTTCTTCTCGACCAGGCCGGTGGAGTTGAGCGACTCGTCGAGCTGCCGCTCGACGAAGAGGTCGTAGTCGGCGGCGAGGTTCGAAGGGTCGCCGGTGGCGAGGTAGTCCTCCCAGGCGATGAGGGCGGTCTGCAGGCGATACTCCGCGGGCCAGGTCGGCCGGCGGACGAGGTACGACGTGGAGTACCTGGCCAGCGCGAAGGACCGTTGGGTGCCGTACTCGGAGAGCTGGTTGATGATGGCATCGCCCTCGTAGGGTCCCCGTTCACGGGTGGGCGTGTCCTGGTAGAGGTCCTGCCGGGTGGCCTCGATGGAGTAGCGGCACATCGCCCAGACCCGGTCGAGATCGGGGTCCGAGCTTTCGAACGTGGCATCGTCGTCGTTCCACGGCAGCTTCAGCACCGCCGCCTCGACCGCGTCACGGAGGTCGAGCTGCGAATCGGCGACCAGTTCGATCCACCGGAAGGCCCGGTAGCCCCAGTGCTCGAGCTGCTGCGAGCCGTCTCGCAGCGTCCAGACCTCGCGGTAGGTCTGCCCGGCGCGCAGGTTGTACTGGGCGCCGCTGGACGTGCGTTCCTCGCCGAGGCGGACTTCCACCGTCTGGCCGGCGGTGCCGGTGACCGAGAGCCGGATGCCGCCCACCACGGCACGGCCGAGGTCGAACAGCCACCGGCCCGGGCCGAGCTGCTCCACCGCCGTCGGGCGCCGGTAGGTGTAGGTCATGTTCGTGACCCATGCGGGTTCGAGCCGGCGGGTCAGCGATGCGGCGGTGACCGGTTCCCAGCTCCCGTCGTCGAAGCCGGGTCCGGTCCAGCCGACCGGTTCGTATCGGGCGTCGAGATACTCCTGCGGAGCCTGGTAGTAGCCGCCCCCGGTGATGCCGGCGGGCGGACGCCAGCGGCCTGCCCGCCGACTCCGCCAGCCGTCGCCGGTCGCGACCACCTGGCGGGTCCCGTCGGTGAACACGACGACGAGCTGGGCGAGAAAGGTGCGCTCCTGCGGCGAGTAGCACAGCGCGGCGAGCGCATTGCGCCCCGGCACGAGCCGGCCGGTCACCTCGTGGGTCTGGTAGCGGGCCTCGCCGGCCATCGCCCGGACCGGTCCGACGCCCGCGACAGTCTCGTTGACCCACAGCTTGTAGACGTACTGCCGGGTCGGCTCGGGTGACTGGGCGGTGGCGTAGACGAACGCGGCGGCGATCGGCTTGTCGGGCAGCACCAGCTCGGTACGCAGCAGCGCCCAGTCGTTGCTCTCGCTCAGCGAGGCCAGCAGCGACTGGCCGCGGTCGAGTACGAGGTCTCCGCCCTGGACGGTGCCGCCGGTGAACATGCCGGGGCCCGAGGAGAAGTCCTCGTCGACGAGGCGGTTGCCGGCTGCGTCGGTGAAGGACGCCGAGTGAAAGCGCTGCGACTCGGTGCTGCCGTTGCGGAATCCGATGCTGCCGGAGGCGTACGTCGTGTCGGCGGTTGTATCGACCAGGGTGTCACCGAGGTAGGTGCGGATAGTGGAGGCGGCGAGTTCGACCCGCAGCCTCAGCGGGGTGCCCGTCGGCACGGGCACAGTAATGGGCCGCTCATTCAGCACCGTGTAGGTGCCGTTGCGTTGGACATGGGTCTTCAGCACTCCGGGTGAGCCCGCCCGCAGCTGCCACAGGTAGTTGTTTGACGTGTCCTGCGCCCGGAACCAGAGGCTCGCGGCGACGGAGGTGATGGTGACAGAGACCTCGAAGGTGCCGTCGCGCAATGCCCTGCGGTCGTCCGGTGCCCAGATGGGCTCGGCCGTCCATGTGCTGCCGGCGGCGGTGACGACGGCCTGTGGGGCCGACCAGTGCGAGACAAGGCCGGGCGTCGTCCAGGTGCGCACCCGCCAGTGGTAGAGGGACGCGGGCTCGAGCGGTGGACCGGCGTACGTCACTGCAGTCGAGTCGCTCGAGTCGATCCGCCCGCTGTCCCAGACGATGCCGCCGCTGGAGAGTAGTTCTCGGCGGGTGTGCGCGACCTGCACCTGGTAGGCGACCTGCCGCGGCGCCGGACCGAGCGCGGGCACGATCCAGCTCAACTGCGGCCGCTCCGAGGCCACCCCCAGCGGGCTGTCCAGCAGGGAGGTGAGCAGCCCGGACGGTGCGGAACTGTCCGCCGGTACGGCCGCTGCGGGTGTTGCGGGGGCGGCGAGCCCGACGGCGGAGGTGGCACCAACTGCTACGGCGCCGCTCCCGGCAAGGAAACGCCGGCGGGAGAGGCCCGCGGCGGGGTTGGCGACAGGCTTGCTCATACCCGCACCTCCGAATGAATCGTTTCAGGCAGGCTACGCCGGGGGTGCGCCGCCGTGAAGACGATGGCCGTGGCCGGATTCGGTCACGGCGTGCGCGAGGCCTCTTCAAGGGACGGCGGGTCCCAGAGGATTTCGCCCATGCGTGCCGGTCGGCGAATCCTCACCCAGGCCGTCTACGCCGCCGTCCAGGCCCCAATCATGGGAGTCAGCACCGCAGAGAGGAACCGCCATCGGGCCCTCGGTGATCTCGCGATACCAGCGCGACCGCTTGGCCATGTGGGCACGCCACGGTCAGCCACGCGTCTCGGTACTTCGACATCGACCCAAGTGGCGTCGCCGGCTCGGCGGCGGACCAACGTGCGAGCGTCGTCCCCCATGAGAGCTACCGGAGAGTGTCCACCCGGTGGTGATGATTCCGACAAGGCGAATCCATAGCGTTCGTTGTAGCGGTGCTTGGCCGCTACCAGCGGAATCGAAGGAGTCGTCATGCGTTTGGTGAAGCAGCTCGTGTGCGTCGCGGTGGTCGCCTTCGGCGGCAGCCTGGCGGTCGGCGCGGTGAACTGGAGCGCGTCGCTGACCCTGCTACTCGGGTTCGCGACGGCCATGCTGACGCTCCTGGTGTACGCGTGGGTCGTACGCCGCACCGAGAAGCGGGCTCCTGTCGAAGTGGAGCAGAGAGGGGCCGGCGGTGCCCTCGGCCGGGGCATGCTGATCGGGTTCGGGCTGTTCACGGCGGTGATCGCCAACATCGCTTTCCTCGGTGACTACCGGGTCGATGGCTGGGGCTCCCTGTCGGGTGCGATCGCGCTGCTCGGGTTCATGGCCGCGGCCGCGGTGACCGAGGAGGTCCTGTTCCGCGGTGTGCTGTTCCGCATCGTCGAAGGCTGGCTCGGCACCTGGTGGGCCCTCGCGCTGACCGGTGTCCTGTTCGGCGCGTCGCACCTGATCAATCCGCACGCCAGCCTGTGGGGCGCACTTGCCATCGCCGTCGAAGGCGGCGGCATGCTCGCCGCCGCCTACGCCGCCACCCGCACTCTCTGGCTGCCCATCGGCCTGCACTTCGCCTGGAACTTCGCCGAAGGCGGCCTCTTCGGCACCGGCGTCTCCGGTACGAATCAGCCACAGGGCCTGCTGCACGGCGTCATGTCCGGCTCGACCTGGATCACCGGCGGCGACTTCGGCCCTGAAGGCAGTCTCTACTCAGTGCTGGCCGGCATCATCGCGACCACCGTGTTCCTGATCATCGCCCGCCGACGCGGCAACCTGGTCCCCAGCCGCCGGCACCGCGCCGCCGGACTCCACGGGGCCGCTAGGCTCGCCCAGTGATCGACCTTCGGCGCGTCCCGGACCGGTGGCGGCGGCTCGACGTCACGGTCCGGGACCTCCCGTGGGCGATGCTGTTCGTCGTCGGATCGCTGCTGCCATCGCTTCAAGGCCACGGCACCGAGGTCGGCGATCTGCCGGCCCGCCCGTTCGACGCCCTGGCCATCGTGGCCGTGCTGCTGCAGTCGGTGCCGCTCGCGATCCGCCGCAAGTGGCCAATCGCCTGCCTCGCCGTGGTCTCGGCCGGCTTTTTCATCGACCAGATCCGCGCCTACCACTCGTTCGCCGGCACCGCCCTGGCGATCGCGCTGATCACGGCGGGCGCTCGTGTCGAACAGCACCGCCGCACCACGATGGTCGTGTTCTCGGTGGCCTACATACCGCTGGCGGTCTGGCTCGACCGGCTCGGCTCAAGCGAGCACGTGGGCGGATTCGTGCTGTTCTACCTGGTGCTGGTGCTCGCCTGGGGCATCGGGTCGTGGTGGCGCGCCACCCGAGTGGCCGACGCCGAGCGGCGGCGCCGCGTCGCGGAGGACACCCGTGCCGCCGAACGCACCCGCATCGCCCGCGAACTGCACGACGTCGTGACCCACCATGTGACGGCGATGGTGGTCCAGACCGAAGCGGCCCGCTACCTGACCGCCGCGCCCGACAAGCTCGACGCGACCCTGACCGCGGTCTCCGACACGGGCCGGCGGGCCATCACCGACCTACGCCACCTGCTCGACCTGCTGAATCCCGACCACGGCACCGCAGACCCAGTGCGACAAGGTGAGTTGAAGGACCTCGTGGAGCAGACCCGCCAGGCCGGCCAGCCGGTCGAGTTCACCGAAGGCGGCACGCCGGCGCAGACAAGCGGCAGCGCCGAGTTCGTGACCTACCGGGTCGTGCAGGAAGCGTTGACCAACGCCCTCAAGTACGCCCACGGCAGCGCCACCGTGGTCCGCGTGCACCACGGCGCAAGGGAGATCACCGTGGAAGTCAGTACCGAAGGCTCCGCCAACCCCGGCAAGGCGGTGGGCGGCAGCGGGCACGGCCTGGCCGGCCTGCGCGAACGGGTCGACGTGCTCGGCGGCGAGTTCAGCGCCGACCGGCAGCCCGGCGGCGGCTTCGTCGTACGGGCCCGCATCCCCGCCGGCAGCCCGTCGTGACCACGCCAGCCGAGGTGCCGATCCGAGTCCTGGTCTGCGACGACCAGGCGCTGATCCGCACTGGCTTCGCGACCATCATCGACGCGCAGCCCGACCTCGAGGTCGTCGGCGAATGCGGTGACGGGCGCGCCGCCGTCGACCTCGCACGCAAACTGCACCCGGATGTCGTGGTGATGGACGTGCGAATGCCCGTACTCGATGGCATCGAAGCGACCCGCCTCCTCGCCGGCGCCGGCATCGAGCACCTGGTCAAGGTCCTCGTTGTCACAACTTTCAACCTCGACGAGTACGTGTACGAAGCCCTCCGCGCCGGCGCGAGCGGCTTCCTGCTCAAGGACGCCCCACCCGCGCAACTGCTGCACGGCATCCGCACCGTGGCCACCGGCGCCGCCCTCCTGGCGCCCGAGGTCACCCGGCAGCTCGTCGGCCGGTACGCGTCCCGGATCCGCCCGATGGCGGGGCACACACCAGACGACGCCGCCCTCACGCCTCGCGAACTGGAGGTACTGCGACTCATCGCCGACGGCCGGTCCAACAGCGAAATCGCCGCGACACTGGTCATCAGCCAAGAGACGGTCAAGACGTACGTGTCGCGCATCCTCACCAAACTCGACCTGCGCGACCGCGTCCAAGCCGTCGTGTACGCCTACCGACGCGGCCTGGTGACGTAGGGCCGTGCCCGCTATACGGCTTCGCCGATCAGGTGGTCGGTGAGCAAGCGGTCGCGGGACGACTGTTGTCCCACCGCACGGCGTACACGTCGGCGCGGGCCCGGAACCGGTCGGCGAACAGCGCCAGCTTGTCCGCCCCCGGTGCGGCCATCGTGACCAACCCCGGCGCAGCGACCGGCGCGGACAGCTGCTCCGGCGCAGGGGTCGTGTCCTGACCGCGCACTTCGAGCAGCCGCGACAGGCGGGCGTTCTCCGCCCGTAACCGCTGCAGCTCCCGGCGAAGACCTTCGAACTCGTCGACCGAACCCACCGATCCATCCTCGGGTATCGGGCTTCGAACATCCCGGGAAGGGTCCGCTATCCTGCGCCGATGGCATCGAAGCGGAATGCGGCGCTCGAGGCGATGATCGAAGAGGCCACCGTCGACGCGTACAACGACGACGAACAGCTCACCGGCCTGTTCACCATGCTCGAAGAGCATCTGGTGGTGCCGTTCACGGCTACCGTCCTCGGCGTGGAGGTAGTCGTGCAGAAGGTCGATCTCACCGCCGACAGCATCGTCGCGGTCTGCGCCCGGGGCCGCCACCGGCAGAAGATCGGCCTGCTCGACCTGCCGCTGCCCACCCCTGCACCGGACGGCGCCGACTGGATCGACGCCTACCGGCACTGGGCGGGGCGGTAGCCAAGGTGAGTGAGTACCAGTACTACGAGTTCACCGCCGTCGACCGGCCCCTGAGCGGCCGGGAGCAGGGCGAGCTGCGGGCGCTGTCCACCCGGGCCGACATCACCGCCACCAGCTTCGTCAACACCTACCAGTGGGGCGACTTCAAGGGCGACCCGTGCAAGCTGATGGAGCGGTACTTCGACGCGCACCTGTACCTGGCGAACTGGGGCACCCGCCAGCTCATGCTGCGGCTACCGACGCGCGCGCTCGCCCCCGCCACCGTCGCCGACTACTGCGTCGGTGACAGTGCCTCCGCGTGGACCGCCGGTAAACACCTCATCGTTCGCCTGTATCGGGAGGACGAGGACGGCACCGACGAGTGGGACCTCGACGGGCACGGCCTGCTTGCCTCGATCATCCCGGTACGGGCCGCCCTCGCCGCCGGCGATCTCCGCCTGCTGTACCTGGGCTGGCTGCGCTGCGCGCAGTCGCTGGAACTCGACGACGACGAGCCCGAGCCGCCCGTCCCGGCCGGGCTGGGCACACTCGACGCCTCGCTCACCGCGGTCGCCGAGTTCCTGTGCATCGACCCTGATCTGATCGCAGCCGCGGCGGCCGCGTCGGCGCAGACCGCCGTCGAGCCGACCGCAGCGCAACTGCGCTCGTGGGTCACCAGACTCCCGGCCCGGGAGAAGGACGGCATCCTCGCCGACCTGATCAGCGGCGGCGACGGTCACCTGCGCGGCCGGCTGCTGCGCCGGTACCGCGACGAACACCCCTCGGACACGTCCACCACGACCGCCCCACGCACCGCAGGCGAACTACTCGCCACCGCCGCACACCTTCGCGCCGAACGGGAACGCCAGGTCGCCAAGCAGCGTGAGCGGGAACGGATCCGCCAGGAACGATCCGCGGTGGCCGCCCGGCAACGGCACCTCGACGCCCTCGCTGTCGATCTGCCCGCCGCATGGCGGCGGGTCAACGAACTCATCGCCACGAAGAAGCCCCGCGAGTACGACACGGCCGTGCAGCTCCTCGTCGACCTGCGCGACCTCGACGAACGCGACGGCAACTCCACGCCGTTCCGACAGCGGCTGGCCGAGCTTCGGACGGTGCACGCACGTAAGCCCAGCCTGCTGGAACGCCTCGACCTGGCAGGACTCGATGCCTGAGAGGGGCCGGCAAACAGCTGCGCAGGCCCAAACCAACCTCCACGCCGTGCTGCACCTCGTGGCCGGCGGTCGGCTACGGTGCAGCGAAACGACCCGCCGGCCAGCCGCTGCGACCGTCGCCGCAATCGCCGATGGGCTCGACGGCGAGGACTTCTACCCGGCGAGCCGATCGCAGCGTTCGCGTGGCCGCTGCTGCTGCAGGCCGGCGGGCTCGCCGAACTCGCTGGGCCGCGACAGCTCAACAACCACTTCCTCGCAGGGCAGACCGCGTCGGCTGGGGACTGCGATACGACCATCAGGATGTCGGGGGCTGCCCGCAGGGCGCTGAGCGCTACCCGGCGGGGCCGAGCACCGAGACCTCGGTGAGTTCGGCGTCCTCGGCGGCGCCCAGGCCGCGTACCTGGTAGCTGGTCAGTACCTTCAGCCATCGGTGGGGAAGGTGCCCGCGGCCGGGATCACCGACGAGGACGCGCGCGCCGCGGTCGGCGGCGCGGTGTAGGAACTCCAGCATCCGCGCGGCCAGTTCGGGGTCGTAGAAGGCGTCGCCGGCGAGGATCACGTCGGCGAGGCCGCCGTCGCCGTCGAGCAGGTCGCCCTCGTTCACCGCCAGCGTGACCGCGTTGGCCGTGGCGTTCATCGCGGCGGCCGCCAGCGCGTACGGGTCGATGTCGTTGGCGGTCACCTCGGCGGCGCCCGCCTTGGCTGCGGCGATGGCGACCAGGCCGGAGCCAGACGCCACGTCGAGCACCCGCCGGCCGGCCACCACCTGCGGATGGTCCAGGACGTACCGGGCGAGGGCCTGGCCGCCGGCCCAGGCGTTCGCCCAGAACGGGGCGAGCCCCGGGCCGACTCGCGCCTCCAGTCTGGCCCGCAACACGATCGCGTCATCCGCCAGGTGCAGGCAGATCTCCGGTACGAATGGAAGACGCGCGAGGCGCAGTCCGTCGAACTCGTCGGGGCGGAACGCGACGAAGGGCGCGAGCAGGGTGCCGGTCGGCGTGGGCAAAACATGCTCCGTTCATGGACGGCCGCCGGTCAGGGGCGACCGGTTTCAGGCGCCCACCGGGCACGGAGTACGTCCGACCGCGTGCAGGTGGCGCAGCGCCTGGGCGTACGACTCGAACAGGCTGGTCTGGCAGTACGTGAGGCCGTGCCGGCGGCAGAACGATTCGACGATCGTCTGTGCGTGACGAAGGTTCGACCGGGGCATGCTGGGGAACAGATGGTGCTCGATCTGGTAGTTCAGGCCGCCGAGCATGAAGTCGGTGAGCCAGTGGCCGCGCACGTTCCGCGAAGTGAGCACCTGGCGGCGCAGGAAGTCGGTACGGTCACCGGCGGCGAGGATCGCCATGCCCTTGTGGTTCGGCGCGAAGCTGCATCCGAGGTAAAGCCCGAACAGGCCCTGCTGGACGATGATGAACACGACCGCGCGGACCGGCGAAAGAACCAGGAAAACGGCGCCGAGGTAACCGATGACGTGGCTGGCGAGCAGCACCGACTCCCACGCGCGGGGGCGTCCGGTGCGGCGCAGCAGGGCGCGCACGCCGTTCGCGTGCAGGCTGAGGCCCTCCAGCAGAAGCAGCGGGAAGAAGAAGAATGCCTGGTAGCGGTACGCGAATGCGGCAATGCGGCCGCGGTTGCCGGCTTGGCGGGAGGTGAACGCGAGCGCACCGATCTCGAGGTCCGGGTCGGCGCCGTCGGTGTTTGGGTGGGCGTGGTGCCGGTTGTGCTTGTCCACCCACCAGCCGTAGCTCAGTCCGATGGCCAGGTTGCCGTGCAGCAGCCCGAGCACGTAGTTCGCCCGCCGGGACGCGAAGATCTGTTTGTGTCCGGCGTCGTGGCCGAGGAACCCGAGTTGAGTGAAGACGAACGCGAGGAAGCCGGCGACGATCAGTACCCACCACGAGTCCCCGATGAGCGCGAAGGCCGTCCAGCCGGCCGCGAACAGCAGACCGGTGATGGCGATCTTCCAGATGTAGTACCCGGTGCGGCGTTCCAGCAGTCCGGCGCCACGGATCTGATGCAGGAGATGGGCGTACGGGCTTCCGCTGCCGGTTTGCGGCGGCGCTGTGGACATGGGCGCCTCCCGGCGGGTGCTGCGCTGACGCCGGCGCGTGCCAACCATCCAGGGGTGGTCGGCACGCGCCGGCTGTGGTTCAGATGGCGCGGATGTTCGCGGCCTGCGGGCCCTTGGCTCCCTGCGTGATGTCGAACTCGACCCGCTGGTTCTCATCGAGGCTGCGGAAGCCGTTCGAGGCGATCGCCGAGAAGTGGGCGAACAGGTCCGCGCCACCGCCGTCCGGGGTGATGAACCCGAAGCCCTTGTCCGCGTTGAACCACTTCACAGTGCCGACAGCCATGTCTTCTCCTTGGAAGGCTGGATTCAGGACCCACACCATGCGGGCCCCGACGTCGCGGTATTGATCGCCCACATCCGGAGATGACCGGAAACACCAAGCGCCGAGGGGTCAGCTACCCACCATGCGCTGGTAAAATATTGGAAAGCAATTGCAACGAGGCCTACGGTACCATGCTCGGATAGGGCACAAGCCGGACCACATGAGGCACTTCCCCTCCCCCGGCGCCCACGCTCTGGTTGCCGGGAGACCGCCAACGTGCTGTGCACCAACGCAGCAGCCCGGCAGCCGCGACGCGCACCGTCCTGCCGCTGATCCTGACCGTCGTCTTCCTGGCACCTACCCCGCTGCTGCGGGCCCTGCTCGCCCCGCCAGTGTCGTGCGCTCTTCGGCGCGGACGCACTGAGCCGTTTCACCCTGAGCAGCGGCTGGTCTCGACGCGGTGCAGGACACGGATGGCCTGCACGACCGCGGTCGCCCAGCGGGGGCAGCAACGCACTGTCGCTCTTCGCTGATCAACCCACCGTCACCCGGTCACGCGGCGTGAGCGAAAGCGCGGGCTTCCGGCGGTTCGCCGGTCCCAGAGTGAGAAGCCGTGCCCTTTCGTCGTTTCGCGGCACGGTGCGACCGGACCAGCACTGACCCCTGCGTCACTGGGCCGGAACAGGGCGGCGATCTGGTCAGCGCCGACGTGCCGGATCGCGGCCGGAGGCTGCCAGCACGCGACGACCGGTCATCGCGCCCTTGCGGTTGAAGTCGACCGCGCATGCCCGCAGCGCGGGCAAGGACGACCGCCTCAGCGGCCCGCAAATCGAACACCGGCTGGACATCACCGATGACCCGTGCGCGGGAGACACGTTCGCGGCCGGATCAGGGAAAGGTCACGGACGGCTAATCGGACGGCTGATCCGTCCTGTTTGTCGGCTGCTGCTGCAGGGGTCCCCGCCCTCCACCTACGATGCGCGGATGACCGAGGCGGCTACCAGGCAGACCACAGGCACACGAGTCAACGAACTGGGCCTGGCTCGGTGACTGCATCCACCGTCGACGATAAATCGGGGGCGCGGCGCCAAGCCTTGCCGGACGTCGTCCGGCGCCGCCTCACCTCCTTCGATCCTCGTGGAGATCTCCGCTCCTGGATGGCCACCGCGGTGGTCGTGGTGATCGCGGGGGTTCTGCGCCTGCTCAACCTCGCCCAGCCGAAGGGCAAGATTTTCGACGAGCTCTACTACGCCACCGAGGCGCACGATCTGGTCACCCGCGGGATCGAGTGGGAGGAGAAGAACAACGCCGCGAAGTACGTCGTGCACCCGCCGCTCGGCAAATGGATGATTGCGCTCGGCGAATGGCTCTTCGGCTTCAACGAGTTCGGCTGGCGTATCTCGGCCGCGGTCACCGGCACCGTGTCGATACTCATCCTCGTCCGGGTGGCCCGGCGGATGTTCGGATCCACCATGCTCGGCTGCGCCGCGGGGCTGCTGATGGCACTGGACGGCATGCATCTGGTGCTGTCCCGGGTGTCGCTGCTCGACATCTTCCTGATGTTCTTCGTCCTCGCCGCGTTCGGCACGCTGATCCTCGACCGCGACGCCCGGCGACGCCGGTGGCTGCGGGCGCTGGCCGACGGGCTCGACCCGACCGCGCCCGGTCACGCGGGGCGACCCCGGTTCGCCGTGCCGTGGTGGCGGCTGGCCACCTTCGCCCTGCTCGGCTGCGCATGCGCGGTCAAGTGGAGCGGCGTGTGGTACGTCGTCGTGTTCGCCGCTCTGATGCTCTACTGGGAGGCCCAGACCCGGCGCTCCGCCGGCGTACGACACCCCTGGCGCGACGCGCTGCTCGACGAGATCGGCTGGGTGGTCCTCGGCGGGGTCATCGTCGGCGCGGTCTACCTGGCGAGTTGGGCCGGGTGGTTCGTCAGCGACAACGGCTATCTCCGGCACTGGCTGCGCGACACCGGCCAGCGGGAAGTACCCGTCATCGGAGCGCTGCAGAACCTGTGGCACTATCACCAGGAGGCGCTGAAGTTCCACACCGGGCTGCAGACCTCGCACCCTTACCAGTCCTCGCCGTGGCAGTGGCTGCTGCTCGGCCGGCCGGTCGCGTTCGAATTCCATTGCTACGAGACGTGTAGCGGGTCGACCCCCACCATAGAGGTCCTGCTCCTCGGAACGCCGCTGCTGTGGTGGTCGTTCATCCCGGCGCTGGGCGCGCTGGCCTGGTTCGGCATCGCCCGACGCGACTGGCGAACGGGCGCGATCGGGGTCGGTGTCATCGCCGGGCTGCTGCCCTGGTTCTACTTCGCCGCCGCCGACAACCGCACGATGTTCTCCTTCTACGCCATCCCGGCGGAGCCGTTCCTGATCCTCGCCGTGGTCTACGTGCTCGCCGCCATCATGACGCCGGCCCACGCCGCTGCCACGACCGGCGGCGCTGACGGCCCCGCCGATGCCGGGGGCGATCGACGCCTACTCGGCGCGATCGGCGCGGGTCTGTACGTGCTGCTGGTCGCCGCCTGCTTCGCGTACTTCTATCCGATCTACGTCGGAAACACCATCCCGTACACCGACTGGGCAGCTCGCATGTGGCTGGGTAGCCGCTGGATCTAGGCCACCGGCCTGCTGGCCCACCTGGCGTGAGTGCCCGATCCGCGTGCCCCTGCCCGACTCTCACCTTCTGGGTCGCGTCCGCGGCGCTCGTGTTTGAACGGGCATGGAGCATCGAAGGCACGCTCGGCCTGCTCCACGAAGTCATGGGGATCGCCGACGTTCACCGACTTGATTCCCCAGACAGCAGCCCGGAGCCGTTGTGCCACATCGAGGGTCAGAACTTCGAGTTGTGTCTGCGAGCTGTTGGCTACAGCCAGTACCTCCGGCTGCCGCCGCAGCACGTCCCCCGGCAGGCCCTCATCTCCACCGAGTTCGCCGGGATCAGCTTCGCCGAGCAGTCCTTGATTCAACGGCGCACGGATCTGGCCACGATCCGCGCGCTACGTAGGGTTGCGTAACCGCTCGCGGCTCACAATGCGGATGTGCCGAGAACAGTGCGTTCAGGCGGCGTCCTGATGCTCTGGGCGGCATCGCTCCTGCCGCTGGCGGCCGTTCTCCAGCTGTCACGGTGGCATTGAGACGGCGTCCGGGGCTCCCTGCGGGAGAGTGCGCCGCGCCGAACGATTCGGTCGCTGCCGGACTGAAGATCAGAAGACGTCGTCGTATCCCTGCTGCCAGCGGTCGGCGTTACGGCGCCAGAGATGCCGGGTCACCCACACAAACAGACCCGCGGCTGCGCACGGCAGCACGATGATTAGGAGAGCCCAGTTACGCGTAACAGCGGCCATCAGCAGAAAGATCGACGTGAAGATTGCCGAGATGGCAACGCTCGGTTCCGGCCGCCGCAACCAGTAATGCAGTATCCCAGGCCGAGATCGCTGCCCGCGTCGAGGAGTCTCACGATCCTTGAGTTCTGGCAGCCGCCGGCGCCCTCTGCGCTGGCGATTCTTCCGCTGCCCCGGCCTCGACACGCGACCGATCCTAGAGCCTGTCGACCTTTACTCTCATGCCGCTCCCGGCGTGCTGGCGTTCTTTACCGCTGGTGACGCACGGTGATGTTTGACTACCTCTCCTGCTTCCGCTTCCGGTGTCGTACCTGCCGATCAACTCGTTCTACGAGCCGCGGCATCCGCCTTCCTGGGCCGCTACCGCGGCCAGACACGCGTCCATACCGAGTCCGACCTGCACGTTTGCCTCCGCTGGTGTAGCGACCACGGCCTTGACCCGCTGACGGCGGTGCGGGTGGACATCGAGCGGTACGTGCGCTGGCTGCAGGACGTACGCCGGTACCAGCCCTCGACAGTGTCCCGCCGGCTGTCGGTCGTGGTCGGCTTCTACCGGGTCTGCGTCATCGACGCCATCCTGGAGCACTCGCCAGCCGACTACGTCCGCCGGCCCACCGTGCCGGCCGAGTCACCGACCCTTGGACTGGGTCACCTGCAGTTCGAAGCCCTGATCACCACCGCCCGAAAGTCTCCTTATCCGAACGACTTCGCCCTGGTCGCCCTTCTGGGCCCGCTCGGGCTGCGGATCTTCGATAGCCTGCGGATCGAATATCGCCGACCTGGGCGAGGAACACGGCCACCGGGTCCTACGCGTGCGCGGCAAGGGCGGCAAGGTCGTCCTCGTTCCGCTCCCACCCGCAGTCGCCCGAGCCATCGACCGGGCCGTCGACGAGCGCACCAGCGGGCCGATCCTGCGCAACACCCACGGTCGGCGGATGGACCGGCACGCCGCCACCCGCCGACTCAAGCACCTCGCCGACACGGCGGGGATCCGGATGCCGAGGATGCACCCCCACATGCTTCGCCACACGTTCGTGACCACCATGCTCGACGCCGGCGTCAGCCTCCGCGACGCGCAGATCGCCGCCCGCCACGCCGACCCGCGAACCACCATGCGCTACGACCGGGCCCGCAAGAACCTCGACCGCCACCCCAACTACATCCTCGCCGCGTACATGGCCTCCGGGACGTAGCAAACGCTCGCGGCTTTGCCGAGATGAGGAAGGCATGCATACGCCGAGTCACCGCAGCGCCGCTGCGAGTTCGGCGGCGTTCTCGAACGCAGGCGCCGCCCTTTCGGCTTCGTCCTTGCTCAGCACGACACGTTCGACGCGGGCCAGCATCTCAGCCGTGGTCTCTGGATCGTGCAGCACCATCGCCAGTTCAGCGCGGTAGACCAGGACCTCTACCTGCGCGACCGGGTCGTCGTCGGCCTGCGGGCGGGCCAATGCGCTGTCGAGGATCCGGATAGCCTGTCGGACGTCACCCCTGGAGTCGGCCTGCACGACAGCGTTCGCCAGGGCCTTGGCCAGTCGCCCAGCAGGCGTGGTCGCCGGCTCGGGAGCAGTGGCGGCATTCCGAACGACGCGGATCCAGTTGCCGCCCGGGTCGATGACGCTGAATCCGCCCAACCCGTCGTTGTTCTTCCGCGCCCTGGGTCGGGTCATACGCGGCGTTCCGGATACCAGTACCTTGCCGTACGCGGCGCGCATGCCGGCGGCGAACGCCCGGTGCAGTCCTTCGATGTCGGATGTGAGTACGAGGCAGGAACCGTAGGACTGCTCCGGGTCGAATCCGGCGATCTCGAAGAAGTGCAGATGCAGGTCTTCACGCTGCAACGACACATATGGGTTGGGCTTGCGCTGCTTATACATCATGCGGAAACCGAGAACTTCGTAGAAGTTGACGATGCCGTCGATGGACGCACAAGGCAGCAGGGGAATGGTCACCTCGTTGGTCATGTCTCCTTCCTAGGCGTCGTAGGGCGCCTGCCGCACATAGAAATAGCCGATCATCTCCTTCGGTCATCCGATCGGCCGATTACCCGCCACGACATCGGTACGCCGAGCCATCGGCGGCCCGGTGGTCCAGTCCCCGGCCTGAGTAGCCACTGGTCGATGTGCCTTCATGTCGCCGGACGGCCATACGTTGACCAAGATCAAGCACCCGGATCTGCCGCGAAGCGCTCGTCACGGAAGGTAGCTGGATCGCCGGTGCCTGCATCCGGACGTGCCGATGAGCGGGTGCTGGAGGTCCGGAATCTCGACGACTTTGTGGCGACGCTCATCAGCCTGGAGGGAATGGAGCGGGGCCGGTCTGCCCAGGGTCATGTAATCCGTAATGCTGTGCACATGAGTAGTCCTGTCATCGCCGCTGGACGCCGACACTCGTTGGGGCTGCGTGCCGACGGCACTGTGGTTGCGGCCGGCACGGGGACGTCTGGTGAGTGCCGAGTCGGGGATTGGGTCCAAGTGGTCGCCGTGGCGGCGGGCAACGTGCATACGGCGTCGAACACTGGGCGGTCCCACAGCGTCGGCCTGCACGCGGACGGCACCGTGACGGCGACGGGCTGGAACGGTGACGGGCAGTGTGACACCGCGTCATGGCGGAACGTAACCCTTGTTGCCGCGGGCTGGCGCCGCACCCTGGGGCTCGTTGGTGACGGCACCGTGCTGGCTGCGGGACGGCTTCGCGAGGGAGCATGCGACGTGAGCCAGTGGCGTGAGATTGTCGGCCTGGCTTGTGGCGACTGGCATTCGGTGGGCGTCCGAGGCGATGGGACCACCGTCGCCGTGGGGAACAATCGCCGTGGGCAGTGCGCGATCGACACGTGGCGTGCCATGGCCGTCGTCGCTGCCGGCTACCTTCACACGGTCGGTCTCACCAACGACGGACGCGTCTTTGCGGTCGGGGATCAATCGACGGGCGCCTGTAACGTCAGTGCTTGGAGAGACGTCCTGGCAGTGGCGGCTGGGAGTTACCACACCGTCGGAGTCACCGCGGCTGGCCGAGTCGTGGCCGTTGGCAGCAACGATTTCGGTCAGTGCGACGTAGCCGGCTGGCGCGAGATCGTCGCGGTGGCGGCAGGATCCACCCACACTCTCGGACTACGCGCGGACGGAACAGTTGTCGCCGCCGGCAACAACGAAAATCATCAATGTGACATTGCAGGCTGGGACGCGATCCGGTCGCCCAACTAAGTACCGCACGTAAGCAGGCGGTGCAAGCCGGTGACGAGGTGGCCGTTGCACAGGCCCTCGCTGGCGGGGCGGACCCGAATGCCGCGGTGAGCCGGTACCAAGGGTCGGTGCTTATCGAGGCAGCCCACAGCGGCAGGCTGGGAGTTGTCGGCCTGCTGATGGACGCTGGCGCCCGGATCGGACCCTTCGGTACCTTTCATGTGACGCCGCTGCGCGTCGCCATGCTCGAAGCACACGCGGACGTGGTGCAGTACCTCATCGCCCACGGAGCCCTTCCGGCGGAATCCACGACAAGGACGAGCGTCTTGACGGAGGCCGTGTCCTATACACGGCACCGCCCTCGACCGGCGGCCCTTGCCACGCTGCGGGTGCTGCTCGAAGCGGGGGCAACACCACACCCAGGCGAGGAGGCGCCTCTGATCACCGCGGTCATGCAACCTGTCGCACCTGCGGTCCTGCGCGTTCTCCTAGCGAACGGCGCGGACGTGAACCAGCAGCGGTCCGACCGTACGCCAGCGATTGTCATCGCCGCCCGGCGAGGAGATCATGCCGCGGTGGACGTGCTCCTGCAGGCCGGCGCCGACGTGGATGCCCGCGACCAGCAAGGACGGACCGCGTTGATGCACGTGGTCGAACGCGACGAACAACGGGTCATCGCCGCCCTGCTGTTGGCCGGCACCGCTGTCGACACGGTCAGCACCGACGGCATGACCGCCCTGGAACTGGCGCGCGGCTGGCAGCACCAGAACGTCCAGTTCATGCTGGGCGAGCACCACGCCGGCTTGGACGACGTGCCGATCACCCGCACCGTCGTCCGGATCCTCCCGACGAGTGTCCGGCTCACCAGTGACCCGCAGATGTTGCACCAATTGGCGAACGTCATCGTCATCGTTCTCGACGACCTCGGCGACGACGATTGGGCAACCCGCACGGGCGTCGACGCCAATACGGCGCGGGCCGTTGCCCTGCGGCTGCGCAACGAGGTCGTGCCGGCCCCTAACGCATCGTGGTACCAGTTGGATGTCACCGCAGACGAACTCGCTGCCACACGCTCGGCGTTGGTCGAGCTAGCCTACGGCACCACACGGGTGCTGCCCTCTGCTACCACCAGGTTGGAGATCGTCGATCTGCTTGAGGAACTCAACGAGCAGCTCGGGCGTTAGCCCGGGCCAGGGCCCCATCTACAGCAGTTCGATGTCGGTGGGAGCTGACGATCGGATCTGTAGCAAGGGCCGCTGGCCTGCTGCCCTTTGACCCGTGCATGCCGGTCGGCGCGGACCGGCTGGCAATTGTTCAGTCATGGCTGAGGATCAACTGAGCACGGTCCGGCGCAGACCTCCAGAAGGAACGCGGGTCCAGGAAACGGTCATCGGGTCCTGGCCGCAGGCGCCTACCAAACCGCCCGACCCGCCACGATCCACACCCGGATCATCAACGTCGCCGCCCGCCTCGGGCACCGGGCCCGCACCATCCACCTGCACCTACCCGAGCACTGGCCCTGGCAAGCAGCGTTCGACAACCTGTTCACCGCCGTCCAGACCGCACCCGGCTGACCACATTCACCAGCAGGATCCCGGCGGCCCCACCACAGGCCACAATCCCATTCACCGCACAAACGCGACTGGAGCAAGCCGACCAACGATCGGCGGCTCCCGCACACCCGCCGACTCACCCAATGTGCGCCTCTCCCTGCCCTCCGGCTCCCCCTGCGCACCGCCACGCCCGTCCGGAGGCGCATGGAAGGGTGAGCTGTTCGGGCTGCTCGTCCGATGGAACTGCACGTCGGCCTCCCCGCGCTGTGGTTGTGCGTCGCCGCTGCCGGCGTCGCGATCTCCGCGGGCCCGAGCCAAGGGCGATCACCGGAGCCGCCGTCGTCACTCGGCGTACCACCATGGCGTCAGCAATCGGAGGACGACGATCGGGATGCCGCATTCAGGGCCCGGCCGGCGGGCCGGCCCGACCAGGCCCTGGGCCCGTCGGCGCGTGGAGGCGGTCGACCAGTTCGCGCACCGCCCCGGTGAACGGCTGGTCGGACTCGCAGGGCCGGTGCCCCTGGATCGGCGGCGGCACGCTGTCGCCGGGCGGAGCCACCACATCGGTGGGATCTCGCAGTCGACGATCCACCGTTGATGCCGCGCCGCCAAGGCTGACGGGCGCGGAGAACACCCAGCCGCCGACGGAATCAGTGTCCCGCCATAGATTCACCCACCGCCAGCCGACTCGGCCGCCGATCTCGTGCAGCACCTCGTCGTCGATATAGGCGGGGAAGAGCCGGGCATAGAGTCGGCGCAGCGGCGACCCGTAGGTAAGCAGGGCGACCCGGCTGCTGACCTGAGGTGGCAACTGCAGCACCGTCGCTGCGGCCAGAACCGAACCGTAGCTATGTCCGGTGAGCAGGACCGCTTTGCCATGCCCTACCAGGTAGGTGATCCGTCGGGCCAGCTCAGGTACAGCCCGTTCGGCGTAGCAGGGCGGCGCGAACGGGTGGGCGGCCCGGGGCCAGAACGTACCCAGGTCCCATATGACGCCGACGTGGCGCCGGAACTCGACGGTCCGGTAGGCGAAGATCCCGCCGATCACCAGGCTGAGGATGACCGCGGCGATCACCCAACTGCCGA
Source organism: Micromonospora sp. NPDC093277 (assembly GCF_044765245.1). NCBI lineage: Bacteria > Bacillati > Actinomycetota > Actinomycetes > Micromonosporales > Micromonosporaceae > Micromonospora > Micromonospora sp. NPDC093277. The sequence continues at coordinate 108,796 of NZ_JBIWJO010000012.1, read as the reverse complement.
ACGCGATGGCGAAGGTGACCAGGCCGGCCGGCACCCCCGCGTACCGTTCGAGGACATCACCCGGATGCAGCTCCAGCAGACCGATCGTGGTGGTGGCCGTGCCGATTGCAGCCAGGCAGGCGTAGACCACGGCCAGCGGTACGAGGCTTTCGGTGAACCGGGAGCGGGCGATCGCCTTCTGCACCTGCCGCAGTCGAGGCCCGGCTCCCTGCGGCGGGTCCGGGTAGTCGCGCGCGACAATTGCCGCCGCGGCGCGGAGCCGGCCAGGTCTGGAGATCAAGGCAGCCAGGCCTGCGACGACCAGAGTGATCAATACCGCCCGGAAGAAGCCGAAGATCGCCCAGGTGTACGCGCGAGGTGGTCCGGCGGCCAAGCCCGCTGCGGTCGGCGCGTCGCGGTCCAGGAAGTCCGCCACCCAGTAGACCAACTCGGCCGAGTACGCCACCGCCAGACTGATCGCCGCGGCCGCGACCGCCAGCGCTCCCAGCCCGAGCAGCGGCGCGGCATCCGCCCGACGGCTCCGGCACCAGAGCAACACGGCTCCCAGAGCGGCCAGCAGGACTGTCTGGGCGGCGAACAGCGAGGTGAGGATTGGGTCGTAGCCAGGTAGGCCACCCCCCTCGCGCCACGGTGCCGGGCTGGCCAGGACATAGGCCGTGACCACGATCGTCAGGACTATGGCAACGGTCCGGAGCATGCTGGTGATCCGGTCGAGCCGCCGATCCGCGGTGCCCCTGTCGATGAGTGGGGGCGCGCAGAGCAGAACCGCACAGGTAGCGAGGACCGCCCCGGTGACGAACGCCAACGCGATGCCGCCGGCCGAGGCGCCGGATGAGACTCGGGCGGCGAGCAGCGCGACGTCCAGTGCCGCAAACGCCGCCGCGACATGGATGGAGCGCAGCCGCCCCACCAGCGGCTCGGCGTCCCACTGGCCGACGGCAGCGAGCCGATGCCCGCTGCCCCCCGCCTCAGGCGCGCGGAAGGCGTCGAATACCCGTCCCGGGCGCGTACTGGCCCGCCAGAGCAGGCCGACGGCGGCCGCCGGAACCAGCGCCAGCACTGCCAGCCGCAGCCCGACCGGTCGCCCGCCTAACCAAGACAACCAACCGCGACCGGCCAGGCAGTGCGGCGAAGCCATGCACTTCCACGCGACCAGGTCCAGCGCAACTCCGACGACGGCGAGTACGTACAGCACCGTGAGAGTGAGCGCCAGCAACCGGCACAGGGACCGAATCATCGCATCGGCGCCACGGCCCCCCGGACGCATCCAGATCGCAACGTTAACCAGCATGAACGGAAGCAGGAACACAAGTGACAGTGTTCGGGCCATAGTTCCGGAGGGCAGGTCACCCCAGCGATACGCCTCCAACGTCAGCGGTACGGCGCCGCTGGTGCCCGGACGCCGGCTGCGGGCCCGGTAGAAGCCCCCACTGCGATCGCCCGCGACCTGGTCAATCTGTAGCAGGCCCAACACCTGACCGGCGCTCGCGCCGGATGCACCGTGTACCCGCAGCTCCACCACGTCATCGGGCCTCCCTGGCCCACCCAACCGCGCTCTCGACATCGCCCCCCCCCCGAGCCGTCTTCGGAGGTCCAAACCGGGTGGATCCGGCCAAGAACGCTCCCCGCCTTTCGGGAGGGTCTACCCAGCCTGGACGGGCCCAACCGCAAAGCTTTTCCACCGCCGCATGTCAACGGTCATTGGGACGTGGCTCTGGCAGGGGATTCCTCCTCTCGCAGGGTGGATCTTC
>NZ_JBIWJO010000012.1:0-106947 GCF_044765245.1 Micromonospora sp. NPDC093277 | reverse complement strand
TCCTGCTTCATCGGCGATCGCCCCCGGGACGAACCCAAGCCGAGGTCTTACACCGCCTCCACAGGCATCACATCCCGCCAGCCCGGCGGTAGACCGGCCGAGCTTCCCCCACCGGAACCGCCGACGCTATCACCCGCAGACACGACGGGTGCTCGCCTGCTGGGCGGGCTACCTACCCACCAGGACCGGGATGCGGAGCCGGCCGGGCCGGGGCGTTTCCGCCCCCGCCGGACCCGCGGGGCCGCCACCGGCACTAGCATCAGCGCCGTCGGTCCCAGCCCGAGCAGGACCGGTACGCGACCTCCGCCGCGCTCGCCCGCGGCCGGACGTGACAGCACAAGGAGGCAGAGCATGGCGAAGAAGGCCCGCAAGAAGAAGGCCCGCAAGAAGAGCGGCGCGAACCACGGCAAGCGCCCCAACTCCTGATCGTCGGGACGCGACGGTGGCCCGGGTCCGATCGGACCCGGGCCACCGGTGTCTTCAGCTCGTCGCGATCGCGCTCAGTCGGCGAGTTCGCGGGACTCGGTGGTCTCGAAGACCACCAGCTCGGCCAGGCGTACGCGCAGTCGCTCCCGCAACTCCTCGGGCGCGGTCTCGTTGCCGCAGCAACGGGCGACCAGTGCCCGCACCTCCTGCTCGATGCCGTACTCGCGCAGGCACGGCCCGCACTCGTCCAAGTGGTGACGGATCAGCACACGCCGCTGCTCGGCGCACTCCAGGTCGAGGTAGAGGTAGACCTCGGCAAGCACCTCACGGCAGTCCGTCTCGTGCGGCTCTCCACAGCTCACGGTCACACCTCCCGGCTGGCGGCGGCGGTCGAACCCTTCGACGGCGCGGCGGTGAACCCCCGCTCGGCGGCGTACTGCTCGAGCAGCTTGCGCAGATTACGCCGACCGCGGTGCAGCCGCGACATCACGGTGCCGATCGGCGTACCCATGATCTCGGCGACCTCCTTGTAGGAGAAGCCCTCGACGTCGGTCAGGTAGACCGCCAGGCGGAACTCCTCCGGCAACTGCTGGAGGGCCTCCTTGACGTCACTGTCCGGCAGCCGATCGAGCGCCTCGGTCTCCGCCGAGCGCAGCCCGCTGGAGGTGTGCGACTCGGCCTCGGCGAGCTGCCAGTCGGTGATCTCGTCGGTCGGCGCCTGGACCGGCTGGCGCTGCCGCTTCCGATAGGAGTTGATGTAGGTGTTGGTCAGGATCCGGTAGAGCCAGGCCTTGAGATTGGTGCCCTGCTCGAACTGGTGGAAGGCGGCGTACGCCTTCAGGTAGGTCTCCTGGACCAGGTCCTCGGCATCCGCCGGGTTCCGCGTCATCCGCAGCCCGGCAGCGTAGAGCTGATCGACGAAGGGCATCGCGTCCCGCTCGAAGCGGGCCCTGCGCTCGTCCGTCTTCTCGGTGGTCAACCGCACATCCCCTCGCGTCGGATGCTTTCCCGCCGAGGATACGCGTACGGGCGTGCCCGCAGATTCGGTTCCGGCCAGTGTGCTGGCGCTCACCGCCGCCGACGCGGACCACTCCGGCGCGTCGAGCAGTCGCCTCAACGCCCGCGCGTCCCGTTCGTCCCGCTCCCGGCTCCGTGTCTCGATCGGCACCGGCCACCCCCCTCGGCTGGAAAAGTCATCCCGGGGGTGGTAACGCACGCCGCCGATGGCACATTCCGCAGCCACCCCCGCCGTTCCTGGTCCCGGCCCCGGCCGCGACCGGCGCTGGGACCAGGAAGGGCCTGGGAGGATGGCCCCGGATGCCCGAATCGGGCCGCCGACGCCATCCGATGCAACGACCCGCCGCCGCCCCGGGTCACGCCCGCGCATCCCCAAGATCGCCCTCCCCCACAAGATCGCCTGGTGTCGAACCGGACCGCTGGCGCCCGAGGAGCCTGACGTTGGCTGTCAGGCGGGCGTCCAGCCTCGGGTACGCAGCCAGTCGCGAACCACCTCGGCCGTGCCGGCCGGATTGCCGCGCAGGTCGTGCCGTTCGCCCGGGCGGATCGCCACCTCGACGTCCGGCCCGGGCTCGGGGACACCGAACGGGTCCCGGTCTCCGTTGACCACGAGGGTGGGCAGGCCGGTGGTCAGTTCGTCGGCGCGCGAGCGCTCCGGGCGCCCGGGAGGATGCAGCGGGAAGGCGAGCGCGACGATGCCGGCAGCGCCGACGGCACCGGCCGTACGGCAGGCGACCCGGGCACCGCTGGACCGGCCACCCACCACCCAGCGGGACACCGTCGGGTGACGCTCCCGCAGCGCGGCCAGCACGGCCCGCCATGCCTCGTCGAGGTGCCCCGCGGGGGCGGGCGCCCGCCGGCCGGCGACCCGGTACGGCTGGGTCACCCGGATCACACCCACCCCGGCGTCGACCACCGCGTCCCGGACCGCGAGCAGGTCCGGAGCATCCACGGCGCCGCCCGCCCCGTGCCCGAGGACCAGCAGAGTTTCGACCGGGACCGCCGGCAGGTCGGTGACCGTCCGGGCAGGTCCGCGAGGCGTTTCGATCTCGTCGCTGTGCCGCACCGGCCCATTCTGCGCCCGGCGCCGGTGGCCCGCGGCGCACCGGCGCATTCCGTGCCGGCGCCGAAGGGCCGTTCCGCTCCACGGCGTACCGGGCCGAAATGCCGCCGCCCGCGTCCGACGGACGCGGGCGGCGGCGTACGGAATCAGCGCGACGGCACCAGGGTGAGCAGACGGTCGCGGACCGGCGGGCCCGCCTCGTCGGCCGCATCCGGATCCGGCTGGACCTCGCTGCGCCAGGCGACGAGCATCGCCCGCCGCTCACGCGGCGTGGTGCCGCCCCAGACGCCGTGACAATCACCTACCTCAAGTGCCCAGGCCAGGCACGATCCCTGGACGTCACAACTTCGGCAGAGCGCGACGGCGGCGTCGGCCGGCTCATTGGGTGCCGGGAAGAACGTCTCCGGATCCACGCTCTGGCAGGTACCTCTGGTCCGCCACGCCTCGTCATGTCGTCGCTCACGTAACGCCCGCAGCAGCCGCGGGTCTCGTCGTGCGGCGGCCACTTCGTGCGGGCGGGGCATACGCGCCCGTGTCAATACACCCACCTCCCCCGTGGGACCGGCAGATGATCCTTAAGATCGATGGGTGTCATCCGCCCCGTGCGAACAGACGCCCAACGCCGGCGCTGTGTTCTATCGCACTTGCGGACACGGGGACAAGCCTCCGCGGTAAACATGGCTAAACGGCCGGGCGACGTTTCAGGCGCAACCCCGGCAAATCAGCACACGACAATGTGCCGACAATGATCAAAACAGCGTCATTTCCGAGGCCGCCTCCCCCCGCGCCAGGGGCACCCGGGCGGTCAGGCCGGGTCCGTCGTTGCGGACGTCGCCGACCGCCGCCGACACCGGCCGGATCTCCAGCCCGGCGAGCCACCCCGGAGCCGGCGGGGCGAGCAGCGCGGCGGGCTCCTCGGCCGGGCCGAGCCAGGATGCCCACCGCTCCGGGGGCAGCAGCAGCGGCATCCGGTCGTGCACCTCGGCCAGCTCGCCGACCGCCGCGGTGGTCAGCACGCTGAAGGTGAGCAGGGCGGCACCCGCCGGCTCCCAGACCGACCAGATGCCGGCGAAGGCCAGCACCGAGCCGTCCACGGGGGTCAGGTAGTACGGCTGCCGTCGTCCGTCCGGCTCGCGGACCCACTCGTACCAACCGTCGGCGGGCACCAGGCAGCGCCGCCGGGCGAAGGAGGGGGCGTACGCCCGACTGGTGGCGATGGTCTCCACCCGGGCGTTGATCATGCGGGCGGCCCCGGACGCGCTACGGGACCAGTGCGGCACCAGACCCCAGCGACCGACGGAGAGCAGCCGGTGACCCTCCGGAGCCAGCCGGACCAGCGGCACCGGATCGGTCGGGGCGACGTTGAAGTCCGGGCCGACCGCGTCGCTGGTCTCGTCGGACGACTCGAACAGCGCGCTGAGGTCGCCCGCGCTCCGGGTCGTCGCGTACCTCCCGCACATGCGCACACGCTAACCCGCCGCCGGCGTTCCGGCTGTCCCGCCAACCGGGAGCAGGCACGACGGGCGGTTCCACCGTCCCCGCGAGTTGGCACAATGTGGGCGTGGGGAATCTGACCGAAACGCGACCGCCGGAACCGTGGACCGCACCGACCGCCACCGACCCGGTCGCCGCCACGCTGCGCCTGCCCGGGTCCAAGTCGATGACCGCCCGGGCCCTGGTGCTCAGCGCGCTGGCCAGCGGCCCGTCGACGCTCGTCCGGCCGCTGCGCGCCCGCGACACCGAGCTGATGGCCGGCGGGCTGCGCGGGATGGGCGCCCACATGTCGATCTCCGACGACGAGCGCTGGCTGGTCCGGCCGCACCCACTGGTCGGCCCCGCCCACGTCGACGTCGGCCTGGCCGGCACCGTGCTGCGCTTCGTGCCGCCGGTGGCCGGCCTCGCCGCGGGCCGGGTCACCTTCGACGGCGACCCGTACACCCGGGCCCGCCCGCTCGGCCCGATGATCGGGGCGCTGCGCTCCCTCGGCGTACGCATCGACGCCCCCGCCACCGGCAGCCTGCCGCTGGCGGTGCTCGGCGCCGGCCGGGTCGCCGGCGGCGAGGTGGTCATCGACGCCTCCGCCTCCAGCCAGTTCGTCTCCGGGCTGCTGCTGGCCGCGCCCCGCTTCGACCGGGGGTTGGTGATCCGGCACGTGGGGCCGCCGGTCCCGTCCGCCCCGCACCTGCGGATGACCGTGCAGATGCTCCGGGCCGCCGGGGCCGCGGTCGACGACGCCACGCCCGACGTGTGGGCGGTCGAGCCCGGCCCGCTGACCGGGCGCGGCTGGGAGATCGAGCCGGACCTCTCCGGCGCGGTGCCGTTCTTCGCCGCCGCACTGGTCACCGGCGGCGAGGTGACCCTGCAGGGCTGGCCGCCCAGCAGCATGCAGCCGGTCGAGCAGCTCCGCGCGCTGTTGACCGGGATGGGCGGCGAGGTGACGCTGACCACCGCCGGGCTGACCGTCCGGGGCACCGGCAGCGTGCACGGCCTGACCGCCGACCTCTCCGACGTCAGCGAGCTGACCCCGGTGCTGACCGCGCTGGCGATGCTCGCCGACTCGCCGTCCCGGCTGACCGGGGTCGGGCACATCCGGGGGCACGAGACCGACCGGATCGCCGCCCTGGCCACGGAGTTCGCCGCGCTCGGCGCGGACATCACCGAGTCCGCCGACGGGCTGGAGATCCGCCCCCGCCCGCTGCGCGGCGGGACCTTCCGGACGTACGCCGACCATCGGATGGCGCACGCCGCGGCGGTGGCCGGGCTGGCCGTCCCCGGCATCGAGGTGGACGACGTGGCGTGCACCTCGAAGACCATGCCGGAGTTCCCGGCACTATGGTCGGGGATGGTGACCGGAAAGAGCTGACCCGACGGGGGGACGTCCTGGCGACCAGGCGACGCGAGTACGACGAGGACGATGTCCGGGTCCGGCCCGGGAAGTCGTCGCGCCCGCGTACGCGCACCCGGCCCCGACACGAGAACGCGGTCGACGGGTTCGTGATCGCCGTCGACCGGGGCCGCTACACCTGCGTGCTCCCCGACGGCGGGCCGGACGCTCCGACCGTCACCGCGATGCGCGCCCGCGAGCTGGGCCGCAAGTCGGTGGTGGTGGGCGACCGGGTCGGCCTGGTCGGCGACACCTCCGGCGCGCCGGGCGCGCTGGCCCGGATCGTCCGGATCGCCGACCGCAGCTCCGTGCTGCGGCGTACCGCCGAGGACGACGCGACCACCGCCGAGGGGCGGCTGGAACGGGTCGTCGTCGCCAACGCCGACCAACTGGTGATCGTCAGCGCGCTGGCCGACCCGCCGCCGCGCACCGGGTTCATCGACCGCTGCCTGGTCGCCGCGTACGACGCCGACATCGAGCCGCTGCTCTGCCTGACCAAGGCCGACCTGGCCGGCCCGGAGGCGGTCCTCGACTACTACACCGAGCTGGAGCTGCCGTACGTGCTGATCCGGCCGGACTCCGCGCTGGACGCGCTGCGCGCGCTGCTCGCCGGGCGGGTGTCGGTGCTGGTCGGGCACTCCGGAGTGGGCAAGTCGACGCTGGTCAACCGCCTCGTCCCGGAGGCCGGCCGGGCGGTCGGCACGGTCAGCGCGATCGGCCGGGGGCGGCACACCTCGACCAGCGCGGTGGCGCTGCGGCTGTCCCCGCTCCGGCTCGGCGCGTCCGGCGCCGCGCCGCGACCCGGAGACGGCGACCCGGGCTGGATCATCGACACCCCCGGGGTACGCAGCTTCGGGCTGGCCCACGTCTCGGCGGAGAGCCTGCTGCACGGCTTCCCCGATCTGGTGGAGGGGACGGTCGACTGCCCGGCGAACTGCCAGCACACCGCCGACGAGGCGGACTGCGCGCTGGACGCGTGGGTGGCCGCCGGCAAGGCCGACCCGCGCCGGCTGGCGTCGTACCGCCGGCTGCTGGCCTCCCGGTCCGGCGAGGGCGACCCGCGGGAGCCCGAGCGGAACCCCGGCGACCCGCTCGCCGGTTCCTGACCGACGGGACGCCGGGCGCGTTCGCGGCCCGGAGCGGCCCCGAGCCGGTTCCTGACCGGCGGGACCCCGACCGCCCCGCCGCCACGGCCGTCCGGACGTCGCTACCGTGTCCGGCATGACCGGGTACGCCGACGACCTCGCCCTCGCCCACCTGCTCGCCGACGCCGCCGACGCCGTCTCCACGGCCCGGTTCCGCGCCCTCGACCTGCGGGTCGAGGCCAAGCCCGACCTGACCCCGGTCTCCGACGCGGACACCGCCGTGGAGCGGACGATCCGCACGCTGCTGGCCGAGCACCGGCCGGGCGACGGCCTGCTCGGCGAGGAGTACGGGGAGCAGCCCGCGACCGGCCCGGACGGGCGACGCTGGGTGGTCGACCCGATCGACGGCACGAAGAACTTCGTCCGGGGCGTACCGGTCTGGGGGACCCTGATCGCCCTGCTGGAGGCCGACCGTCCGGTGCTCGGCCTGGTCTCCGCCCCGGCACTGGGCCGACGCTGGTGGGCCGCCCGGGGTGCGGGCGCGTACGCCGGTCCCGACCTGGCCTCCGGCGCGCCGATCCGGGTCTCCGGCGTCACCGGCCTGGCCGACGCGAGCTTCTGCTACTCCTCGCTGACCGGCTGGGAGGAGGCGGGCCGGCTGGACGCCGTGCTCCAGATCATGCGCGACACCTGGCGCAGTCGGGCGTACGGCGACTTCTACGGCTACATGCTGCTGGCCGAGGGGGCGCTGGACGTGATGGTGGAGCCGGAGCTGTCGCTCTGGGACATCGCCGCGCTGGTCCCGATCGTCACCGAGGCGGGCGGCACCTTCACCGACCTGGCCGGTCGACCCGCCCCGGCCGGGACCAGTTCCGACGAGATCAGTGCGATCGCCACCAACGGGCCGCTGCACGGGGACATCCTGGCCCGGCTCGGCCGACCAGCCGCGCGCTGATCCACGGGCTGTCCTCTATCCTCGCCAGGTGGTGTCCTCCGGTTGGTGTTTCCTGGCGGCGATGATCGTCGCGTACGGCTTCGCCAACCTGCTCCAGTCGGTGGCCGCGGCGCGGACCACCCTGCACCACACGTTCGATCCCGGGCTGCTGCTCCGGCTGGCCAGCCACCGGACCTACCTGGTCGGCCTGCTGTGCCAGGTCGTCGGCTTCGTCTTCGCCTTCCTCGCCCGCCGCGACCTACCGTTGTTCCTGGTCCAGGCCAGCGTGGCGGCCGGGCTCGGGGTGACCGCCGTGCTCGGCGTGCTGGTGCTCAAGTGGCGACTTCCGGTCGCCGAGGTCGTGCTGCTCGTGCTGCTCTTCGGCGGGATCACCGCGCTGGTGCTCGCCGCCCAGCCCGCACCGTCCCGGCAGCTCGGCACGGGGGGACTGGTCGGTCTGGCGGTGGCGCTCGTCGTGATCGCCGTGCTCGGCTTCTTCACCGCCCGGCTGCGCGGTGCGCCCGGCTCGGTGGCGCTCGGCTCGCTGGCCGGGATGGCGTTCTCCGCCGCGGCGGTGGCCGCCCGCCCGCTCGCCTCGGCCGACTCGGCGGAGGCGTTCGTCCGTGACCCGCTGCTCTACCTGCTGATCGTCCACTCGGTGGTCGGGCAGCTGCTGCTCGGCCTGGCCATGCAGCGCGGCTCCACCACGGCGGCGGTGGCCGCGATGGACGCCGCCGGGGCGGTCCCCGCGGCGATCATCGGCCTGCTGCTGCTCAACGACCGGATCTGGCCCGGACGGGAGTGGCTGGCCGGCGTCGGCTTCCTGGCCACGCTGGTCGCGGTGCTCGGCCTGACCCGGTACGCCGAGCCGCAGCACCACCACGCGGTCGCCCGCAAGCGGGAACGGCCCCTGGTCGCCGCCGGCACGGCCGCCCGGCCACGCCGCTGACCTCCGCCCCTGGGGCCCGACCCGGCCCGCCCGGTCAGGCCGCCTCGACCGGCCTGCGCCGGCTGACCACCCGCTCGTAGAGCCGTTCCAGTGCGCCGGCTGTCCGTTCCCAGGTATAGCTGCACCGCACCCGGTCCACCGCTGCGTGCCCGTACGCGAACCGCCCGGCGTTGTCGGTCAGCAGCCGGCGCAGGGTCACCCCGAGGGCACGGACGTCCCCGGGCGGTACGAGCTTCCCGGTCACCTCGTCGACCACCGCGTCGGCGAGGCCGCCCATCGCGTAGCCGACCACCGGCACCCCGCAGGCCATCGCCTCCAGCGACACCCGCCCGGCCGAGCAGTAGTGCGGCGTGCAGGCGACCACGTCGGCGGAGCGGTACCAGGTCGCCATCTGGCCGTGCGGGACCGCCCCGACCAGCGTCACCTGGTCGGCCACCCCGGTCCGTTCGGCCAGTTCACGCAGCCGGCGCGCCTCGTCGTGATCGGCGAGCTGCGCGGCCGGCGGACCGCCGGCGATGATCAGCTCGGCGTCGCCGACCAGCCGCAGCGCCCGGATCACGTCCTCCTGGCCGTGCCGGGGCGAGAGCCCGCCGACGGAGAGGATGCGGGCCCGCTGGTCCCGGGGTGCCGCCTCGCCGTCCGGGTGGAACTGCTCGGTGTCCACCCCGGTCGGCACCATCGCCACCGCGGTGCGCTGGAGCCCCATCCGGGTCAGCTCGTCGACCTCGTCGTTGCACTGGGCGATCGCGATGTCCACCGCCCGGGTCAGCGCCCGCTCCAGCGGGATCCGCTCCCCCGGCCCGTCGTACCGCTGGCCGAGGTGACGGAGCTGCTCGACGCCGAGCGAGTGGAAGGTCTGCACGACCGGGATGTCCGTCTCGCGTACGGCGTTGGCGGCGGCCAGGCCCCCGACCCAGTAGTGCCCGTGCACCACCTCCGGCGTCCAGTCCCCGGACCACCGCTGCGCGAGCCAGCGGCCGAACTCGGTCACGTACGGCACCAGCTCGGCGGTGGCCAGCGGGACGGGCGGGCCGACGGGCGCCCGCTCCAGCCGGTAGCCGTCCAGCTCGACCGACTCGGGCTGACCCGGGTCGTCGCGCCGCTCGTGGACCCGGATGTCGTGACCTCGTGCGGCGAGTTCGGCCGCCACCCGCGCGACGTGCTGGTACGTACCGACGGTGGAACCTTCGACGGACGGGCCGGCGTGTGCGCACACAAGGCCGACGCGCATGGTGCACCTCCACGCGTTCTATCCAGCGGTGGATCCTCCGGTCAGAGGGTCCCATTAACCCGGCCCCGGTGCGCCGAAACCTGGCAGATCAGGCGCCGCCCCGCGGACCAGGTCGAACGGTGGTCGACCCCGACGGCACGCGGCGTGTCCCCGGCATCTGAAGGAAGGTTGCCGGGCCAACCATGATCGGGGCGACCCCGGCCGCATGACCGGCCCGGCCCGGGGGTACCGCCGAGGAATGCCTCTCACCCGCAGCCTCGGCGACGCCACCGTCGTGATCACCGGCGCCTCCAGCGGCATCGGGGCGGCCACCGCGTACGCGCTCGCCCGCCGGGGCGCCGACGTGGTGCTGGCGGCGCGCACCGAGGAGGCGCTGCGCCAGGTCGCCACGCGCTGCCGGAAGCTGGGCGGTCAAGCACTGGTCGTACCCACCGACGTGACCGATCCGGAGGCGGTGGAGCGGCTCGCGGCGCGGGCGGCGGCGGAGTTCGGCCGGATCGACGCCTGGATCAACAACGCCGCGGTGAGCGTGGTGGGGCTGTTCGACGAGATCCCGGTGACCGAGTTCCGCCGGGTGGTGGCGGTGAACCTGCTCGGCACGGTCTACGGGACGAAGGCGGCGCTGCGCTGGCTGGACGCCGCGGGGGGCGGGGTCCTGGTCAACAACGCCTCGGTGCTGGCCGAGGTGGCCATGCCCTACCAGTCGGCGTACAACGCGGCCAGGCACGGCATCCGCGGGCTGGCCGACACGATCCGGCAGGAGTTGCGCGTCACCGGCCGGAACAACATCTCCCTCTGCACCGTGCTGCCGGCGGCCGTCGACACCCCGTTCTTCCGGCACGCCGCCAACCGCACCGGCCGGGAGCCGGCCCCGCCCCCGCCGGCCCACCCGCCGGAGGTGGTGGCCGAGACGATCGTCCGGCTGCTGCGCCGGCCCCGCCGGGAGGCGTACGCGGGCGGCACGGCCCGGCTGCTCGGGCTCCAGTGGCGACTGGCCCCGGCGGTGGTGGAGCGGGTGTCCGGCTGGTACACCGCCCGCACCCGGTTCGGCCCCGGCGTACGGCTGGACACCGCCGGCAACCTGTTTCCGCCCGACGCGGCGGCAGGCGGCTGGCACGGCCGCCGCCGGCAACTGCTCCGGCTGACGGCGTTCGGGCTGGCCGCGGCGGGCACCGCGGTGGGCACCGTGGCCGCGATCAGCCGGCGATCGCGGGCCGGCCGCTGATGCCGCGCGCCGACCGGCCGGATGCGCCGCCCGAACCGGGCCGGCAGGATGGGTCGATCATGCCGACGGACCCGCGTTGTCGGGTGGTCACGGACGGATCGTCCCCGGTCGTCAGGCTCACCGGCGTGCTCGATCGGGCCGGCGCCGACGGCGTCCGCGACGCGCTCCTCGCCGGGCTGTGGCAGCGGTCCGGCCCGGTGATCGTCGACCTCTCCGCGATCCGGATCGCCGATCCCGAGGCCCGGGCCGTGGTGGACGACGTGCACCGCGCGGTGGCCGACTGGCCCGCCAGCGGGCTGCTGGTGCTCGACCCGTCCCGCTCTGTCAACCCCGACGCCCCGGTCCGCCCGTCCGGTTCCAGCTCCCGCGCCCCGGTCCACCGCCCCGGCTCCGGCCCCGGCGCCCCGGTCTACCCGTCCCTGGACCGGGCGCGGGCCGCGCTGGCCGAGGTGCCGCCGGCGGCCGTGCTGGCCGCCGACCTGCCGCCCGCGGTGGGCGCGGCCCAGAAGGCACGGGCACTCGTCACCGACGGCTGCGCCCGGTGGGGCGTGCCGGAGCTGGTCGACCCGGCCTGCATCGCGGTCACCGAGATGGTGAACAACGTGGTCGCCCACGCCGGGACGCCGATGACCGTCCGGCTGGCCCGGCACGGCAGCATCCTGCACCTGGCCGTCCGCGACGGGTCCACCCGACGGCCCGCGTACGCCGGGCTGGCCCCACTCACCTCGGTCGGCGGGCGCGGGCTGCTGCTCGTCGCCACCTCCGCCCGGCGTTGGGGCAGCACGCCGCTGCCGGACGGCAAGGTGGTCTGGTGCGTGCTGCACGCCGAGGACGAGGCCGCCCGCCTCGGTTGACCCGCGCCGACGGGGCGCCAGCTGCGGCAGATCTGGCCGGTTTCCGACCGTTCCTCCCGATCCACCCCCGCCGGACCCGGTTAGCCCGGTCAGCTCGGCGGGTAGTGACCAATCATGCGCGACGACGACTACCCCACCCCCGTGTCCGATCCGGAGGCGGAGGGACTGCCCGACACCGCCGACGACGACTCCACGGCCGACGACGACGTCCTGACCGGACGCGAGGCGGACGGCCCGGAGCCGGCGCAGCTTCCCGCCGACCGCGACCCGGTGGCGGTGGACCACTTCGGGACCACCGCCGAGGAGCAGCTCGACGGCGAGTCGCTGGACTACAAGCTCCAGCGGGAGACGTACGAGCGGCCCGTCGACGATCCGCTCGCCGGCCCGGTCGACCCGGGCATCGCCGCCGAGGCGGACAGCGAGGAGGCCGCCGCGCAGGCCCAGTTCGACGCGGACGTGATCGACCCGGGCCCGACCTCCGACCCGCACTCGGCGGTCTCCATCTACGACCACGACCAGCTCGGCGCCGTCGCCGACCACCAGGTGGGCCGGCTGGTCGAGCCGGATGAGGGAGCGCACACCGACCAGGAGACCGACAGCATCGGGTACGACGCGGGCGCGGCCGGCGGCGGGGCGACCGCCGAGGAACTGGCGGTCCACGAGACCCGCCCACCCGAGGCCACCCCCTGACGGCACGCGTCCGTCAGTCGTCCAGGCCCCGCTCGATGGCGTACCGGGTCAGCTCGACCCGGTTGTGGAGCTGGAGCTTGCCGAGCGTGTTCTGCACGTGGTTCTGCACCGTCCGGTGGGAGAGCCCGAGCCGCTCGGCGATCTGCTTGTACGACAGCCCCTTCGCCACCAGTCGCAGCACCTCGGTCTCGCGCTCGGTGAGCCGGGGCGCCGCGTCGTGGACGGTGGCCGGGCGGGCCGCCAGCCGCCGGTACTCCCCGAGCACCAGCCCGGCCAGCCCGGGCGTGAAGACCGGCTCGCCGGCCGCCGTACGACGCACCGCGTCCAGGAACTCGGCCGGGGCGGCCGACTTGACCAGGTAACCCGTGGCGCCGGCCTTCACCGCGTCCAGCACGCTCTGCGGCTCACCGCTGGCCGACAGCATCAGCACCCGTACCTCCGGCAGCACGGCGCGCAGTCCGCGGATCACCTCGACGCCGGAGACGTCCGGCAGTTGCAGGTCGAGCACGACCACGTCCGGGCGGGCCGCCGCGGCCACCCGGACCGCCTGCCGCCCCTCCCCGCTGGTCGCCACCACCAGGTGCCCGGCCTCGGTCAGGTCGCGGGCGACCCCCTCCCGCCACATCGGGTGGTCGTCGACCACCATCACCCGCACGCCGCTGCTCATCGGCCGTTCCTCGGCACGGTCAGCTCGATCTCGGTACCCGCGCCGGGGGCGGAGACGATCCGCGCCGAGCCGCCCAGGTCGGCGACCCGGCCGCGGATCGACTGCGCCACCCCGAGCCGGCCCTGCGCCGCGGCCTCGGCCAGCCGCCCCTCCGGAATTCCCGGGCCCTCGTCGCGTACCGAGACGGTCACCGTCTCCCCCTCGTCCTCGATCAACACCCAGGCCCGCCCGCCGGCGTGCCGGGCCACGTTGTCCAGCGTCGCCCCGACCGCGGCGGCCAGTCCGTCGGCGACCCGGGCGGGCAGCGTCACCGGGGTGGCCGGCGCGGCCAGCTCGACCGTCGCCGAGGCATACCGGTCGAGCAGCTCGCGCAGATCGGTATCCCCCTCGTCGGCTGGCACGGCCCCGGCCCGGCCGATCAGGGCGCGCAGCGCGACCTCCTGCTCACCGGCCAGCCGGGCCAGCTCGCCCGCCTCGCCGTCCAGCTCGGCGCCGCGCCGCCGCACCAGCACCAGCACCTGCAGCACCGAGTCGTGGATGTCCCGGGCCAGCCGCTCCCGCTCCCGGGTGGCCGCCTCCAGCTCCACCGCCCGTTGCAGCCGCTGCTCGGCGGTGACCGCCAGTCGCGCCACGTGCCCGACCGCCACCCCGGCGAGCAGCATCAGGATCAACCCGGTGACCGACGACTGGCTGATCCGCGTCCGGGTGGCCAGGTCGACCCCGCCGAGCACCAGCGCGGCAACCGTGCCGCGCCGCCGGCCGCCGGAGACCGCCCAGGCCAGCACCGGGCCGGCCAGCCAGGCGACGGTCAGGGTGGGCACGCCGGCGGCGAGTGCCGCACGCCCCACCACCCACGGGGTGGAAACCATGATCGCGAGGACCACACCGAGGTCGGCCAGGAGCAGCGGCCAGCGCCGCCCGGCCGGGCGCGCGTAGCCGGCCGTGGTCACCCCGGTCCAGGCCAGCATCAACAGGAGTACGCCGCCGGCGGCCAGCGGGTGCGCGTACCGGTGTCCGTCGCGGAGCACCAGCAGCCCGATGTACGCCAGCGAGGCGAACCGGAACACCGCGATCGACCGCCAGAGCGGGACCTCCAGGCCACCCGGGGACGACGGCATGTGCGACACCATGTCACAGCTGGCCAGGGGTGGGGTGACGGGTGCGCGCCGGGAAACCCTGACGTACGGTGGAAATGCCGCGAAAATCGCCGAGATCCACCGTCGGGACGGGGCCATGACAGACGCAGATCTCCCCGCACCGCGTACGGTTGTGCCCATCGAACCTTCCCTCCTCATCGGCGAGGCCTTCGACCAGGCCCAGGTGACCGAGTTGCGTCACTCGGTCACCTCCTGCGTGCACGCCGTGGGGCTGCGCGGCCAGCGGTTGGACGACTTCGTGCTGGCGGTCAACGAGCTGATCACCAACGCCGTTCGGCACGGCGGCGGCCAGGGCTGGCTGCGGCTCTGGCACGGGGCCGGGGAACTGGTCTGCGAGGTCGCCGACCACGGTCGCGGGATCAGCGCCCACCGGCTCAGCGACCGCAACCGGCCCGCCCCGGACACCGCCGGCGGCTGGGGCCTCTGGCTGGCCCGGGAGCTGAGCGACACCATGGTGGTCGACACCGGCGACGCGGGCACGGTCGTACGGATCACCGCGGCACTCGGTCTCCCCGAGCAGATCCGCAGGCAGCCCGCCGAGTAGGCGCACCGGTCGGAGATCCTGGACGGTGCACGCCTGCCGATCGTACGGGTCGGCGCGGGGCGGGCGACGGACGATCCCGGCAGGTACGGTGCAGCCGTGACCGGAGAATTCGTCGCCGCCATCGACCAGGGCACCACCTCGTCGCGGTGCATCGTCTTCGACCGGGCCGGGGCGATCGTCGCCGTCGCCCAGCGCGAGCACCGGCAGCACTTCCCGCGGCCCGGCTGGGTCGAGCACGACGCCGAGGAGATCTGGGCGAACGTCCAGCAGGTGGTGCGGGAGGCCCTGGCCGCCGCGGGCACCGGGCCGGCCGGGCTGGTCGCCGTCGGCATCACCAACCAGCGGGAGACCACCGTGGTCTGGGACCGGGCGACCGGCCGGCCGGTCGCCAACGCCATCGTCTGGCAGGACACCCGCACCGCCCCGGTGCTGCGCGAGCTGGCCGAGTCCTACGACGAGGAGCGGCTGCGGGCCCGTACCGGCCTGACCCTGGCCACCTACTTCGCCGGGCCCAAGCTGCGCTGGCTGCTCGACCACGTCGACGGGCTGCGCGAGCGGGCCGAGCGGGGCGAGGTCCTCTTCGGCACGATGGACAGCTGGCTGATCTGGAAGCTGACCGGCCGGCACGTGACGGACGTGACCAACGCCAGCCGGACCATGCTGATGGACCTGGAGACCCTGGACTGGGACCCGGAGCTGCTCGACGCGCTGCGGGTGCCGGCCGCGATGCTGCCGGAGATCCGCGGCTCGGCGGAGGTCTACGGGGTCGCCGGCGGGGTGCTCGCCGGAGTGCCGGTGGCCAGCGCGCTCGGCGATCAGCAGGCCGCCCTCTTCGGACAGACCTGCTTCCAGCCCGGCGAGGCCAAGTGCACCTACGGCACCGGCAGCTTCCTGCTGCTCAACACCGGCACCTGCCCGGTCACCTCCCGGCACGGACTGCTCACCACCGTCGCGTACCGGATCGAGGGCCAACCGGCCGTGTACGCCCTGGAAGGCGCGATCGCGGTCACCGGCTCGCTGGTCCAGTGGCTGCGGGACAACCTCGGCCTGATCTCGACCGCTCCGCAGATCGAGGAGCTGGCCCGCACGGTGGACGACAACGGCGGCTGCTACGTGGTGCCGGCCTTTTCCGGGCTGTTCGCGCCGCACTGGCGCAGTGACGCCCGGGGCGTGATCGCCGGGCTGACCGGCTACGTCACCAAGGGGCACCTGGCCCGGGCGGTGCTGGAGGCGTCCGGCTGGCAGACCCGCGAGGTGGTCGACGCGATGAACGCGGACTCCGATGTCGCGCTGCGCCGGCTGCGGGTGGACGGCGGGATGACCGGCAACACCCTGCTGATGCAGTTCCTCGCCGACGTGCTCGACGTGCCGGTGGTCCGCCCCCGGATCACCGAGACCACCTGCCTCGGCGCCGCGTACGCGGCCGGACTGGCGGTCGGCTTCTGGCCGGACCTGACCACCCTGCGGGAGCACTGGCGGGCCGACGCACAGTGGACCTCGGAGATGGACCCGGCGCTGCGCGACCGGGAGCTGCGCAACTGGCGCAAGGCCGTACAGCGCACCCTCGACTGGGTGGAGTGACCCGCACCCGGTTCGCTGCGCGGCGGTTCGATCGAACGGAGAAACAGTTGACCGTGTCCCTGTTGATGCTCCTCATCATGTCCGGCCTCGGGCTGACCGGGATCGGCTACGCCACCGTCCGGTTCTGGCGCGACCGACGCCTGCTGCGCGAGGGCCACCGGGCGCCCGGCGAGGTGGTTGACCTGCTGGTCAACAAGGTCAAGAGCGGCGAGATCTACACCCCCGTGGTGCGCTTCCACACCGCCGACGGGGTGCCGGTCACCTCGTCGCCGGGCCGGTGGCGCCAGGCCCCCTTCACCCCGGACGGCCAACCGGTCACTGTGGTCTACGATCCTTCCCGGCCGTCGCGGGTGCTGGTCGTCGCCAGCGGACGCACCGGCACCGAGTCCGTGGTCGTCCCGTTCGTCGCGCTGCTGGTGATCGGTGTCGCCCTGGCCATCGCCGGGGTGTACGTCTTCTACACCTTCTAGCGCCGGCCACCGCTCGGCATATCCGTCTCTTGCGGATGGTCGGGCCGCCGCCCCGGTCGTTGGCGCGCTTTGTCACGTTCCCGGATTCCGGCTAACGTCGGCGCGACCCGAATGGCACGACGACGCGAGGGTGATACCGAGATGACCGCAACCAACGGGGAGCCGGCGGGGAACGACAACCCGATGGCCCAGATCGCCGCCCGGATGCGTGAACAGATGGCGCAGGGCGACGAGCTGCGGAGTCGGCTGACCGGGCTGACCGGCCGGGCGGTCAGCGACGACGAGCAGATCGAGGTGGTCTGCACCGCCGAGGACCCGGCCCACGAGCTGCGGATCGACCCCCGCGCCATGCGCCGCTCCTCCGCCGAGCTGGCCGAACTGCTGCAGGAGCTGCTCCGATCGGCCCGGACGGATCTGCAGCAGCAGACCACCGAGGCGGTACGCGACGTGGCCGGCCAGTTCGGACCGCAGTCGCTGATCGGCAACCCGGCCGCAGCACAGGCCAAGCTGGCACAGATCAACGAGATGGTCAGCGGCCCGATGCGGCAGAGCAGCGAACTGCTGGAGCGGCTGCGCCGCCAGTTGTCGATCTGAGCTGACAGGACATTCGCCGAAACGCCGGCGGGCGGGTACGGCGGAGGCTCGAAGCGGCGGAACAGCCTTCGATGCGCGCTTGCTAGGCTCGGCCCGGCCGGCCGCACCGCGAGCGGCAGGGCCCACGGGGAGGGTTGATGATCGAGGTAGACGTGGGCGCGATCCGCGCCCTGGCCAAGGATATCGAACAGCAGACGGCGCCCGGACTGGAAGCGGCTTCCGAACGGCTGAACAACACCAGGGCGATCGAACACAGCAACTTCACCACGGTGGTCCCGGCCCTCGCGGTCGTGTATGTCGCGGCGGTGGAGTTCATGGAGGAGGAACTGCGCACCAAGCGGACCCACCTCATCGAGATCGAGTCCCGGCTGAACACCAACGCCGACAACTGGGAAGCGACGGAAGACGCCAGCACCATCGTTACCCGCTGAGGTGAGGACCGCATGGCAACGAGCAGTTCGGCCGCGGCCGCGAAGGCGGCCCTTCTTGAGATCACGATCGCCTGCGCGGTCATTCCGGGCGCCTGGCCGATCGCCCAGATCGTCTACTTCAACCAGTGCGACCCGGAGGCCATGCTGGACGCCTCCCAGGAGTGGATGCAGGTCTACCGCGAGCTAGAGGTCGCCCGGCAGTGCCTGGATCAGGCGGTCTCCTCGGTGTCGGCGGAGCAGTGGGCCGGTGCGGACCGGGACGCGTTCGGCAAGCACGTGCAGGCGTACGACGTGCAGGTGGTCGGCAGCCAGGTCGTCGCCGTAGCGGTCTCCGTGGGCCTGATCTGCGTCGCCGTGGTGCTGCTCGTCCTGATCGTCGCGTACGCGCTGATCTCCACGATCCTGTGCGCCTTCGCCGTCTTCATCGCGGCCGCGGCGGCCAGCTTCATCGGTGCGCCCGCCGCGGCCTCCGCCGAGGCGACCGCCAACTCGATCGCCGCTTCGGCGCTGGGCGTGCTGAAGACCATCGAGGCCGCGGCCGAGGGAGCCGCCCTCGGCGCCGCCGCCGCCGTCACCGGGGCCCTCGCCTTCGACGTCGGGGTGCAGCTGGGCAGCGGTAACACCGACGTGCTGAAGGATCTCGTCCAGGCCTCGATCGACGGGATCGACAACGTGCTCGTCGGCTTCCTCTCCAAGCTGGAGCGGGACTTCGTCGGCCACGGGATCTACAACGGCGGCAAGCACGTGGCGGGCTCACCCTACGGGCCGGGATCCCTGATGTACGGCGGCATGACGCAGTACGGGCCGACGGGCGACGGCTACGGCACGGGCGGCCTGGTGGACAACATCTGGAACCGGTTCTTCGACGAGGACGCCATCAACCACTGACCACCCGTCAGTCCCAACGGTTGCCGGTGAGCTTCTCGTAGACGTCGACGTAGCGCGCGCGGGTCGCCTCGACCACCTCGGCCGGCACCTCGGGGGCCGGCGGCCGCCGATCCCAGCCGCTGCCGATGGCCCAGTCCCGGACGTACTGCTTGTCGTAGGAGAACT
The DNA here is from genome assembly GCF_044765245.1 of Micromonospora sp. NPDC093277. Taxonomy (NCBI): domain Bacteria; kingdom Bacillati; phylum Actinomycetota; class Actinomycetes; order Micromonosporales; family Micromonosporaceae; genus Micromonospora; species Micromonospora sp. NPDC093277. The sequence goes on along the minus strand of NZ_JBIWJO010000012.1, from coordinate 88,092 downwards.
GGGCCCGGCCCGGCTGGTACGACTCGGCCGGCCAGAACCGGGACGAGTCGGAGGTGAGGAGCTCGTCGGCGAGGACCAGGCTACCGTCCGGCGCCCAGCCCAGCTCGATCTTGGTGTCGGCGACCAGGATGCCCCGGTCGGCGGCGAGCTCCGCGCCGCGCCGGTAGACGTCGAGGGTGATCTGCCGTAGCCGCTCGGCGGTCTCCGCGCCGAGCTTGTCGACCACCTGCGCGTAGGTGATCGGCTCGTCGTGCTCGCCCTTGGGCGCCTTGGTCGACGGGGTGAAGATCGGCTCGGGCAGGATCGACGCCTCCACCAGGCCTCGGGGCAGCTCGACACCGGAGACCGCGCCGGTGCGCTGGTATTCATCGAACCCGCCGCCGGTGAGGTAGCCCCGGGCCACGCACTCGACCGGGACCATCTCCAACCGCCGGCAGCGGATCGCCCGGCCGGCGAACTCCGCCGGCACGTCGGTGGCCGAGATCACATGGTTCGGCACCAGGTCGGCGAGCTGCTCGAACCACCACAGCGACAGGGCGGTGAGCAGCCGGCCCTTGTCCGGGATCGGGGTCGGCAGCGCCACATCGTAGATGGAGATGCGGTCGGAGGCGACCAGGAGCAGGTCGTCGCCGTCGGCGTACACGTCCCGGACCTTGCCCGAGTGCAGAAGTTCCACGGCGCCTAGTACACCACGCGGCCGGGCCCGCGCCCGGTGCGGCCACCGGCCGTCCCGTCGGAGGGGCCGGCGGCACCCGTCCCGGCGTTGACACCCTCGCCCGTGCCCTGGGTAAATGATCTGTACGCAGCATCCGCCCGCCCCAGGAGAGCCCCGTGCGCGCTCCGCAGTCCGTGCCCCGTCCCCACGTCGACCGACGGCGGTTCCTCGGTGCGCTGGCCGGGCTGCCGCTGCTCGCCGGAGGGATGGCCGGCTGCCGGCCGGAGGAGGATGCCCGGGTCGACGACGGGCCGGTCGAGCTCTCGGTGTTCTGGTGGGGCGGGACCCGCCGGTCCACCGCGACCGAGCAGGCGCTGCGCCTCTACTCGCAGCAGAACCCCCGGGTCCGGTTCCGGTTCACCTCGCAGGGGCTCGCCGGCTACTACGACCGGCTGGCCACCCAGGCGACCGGGGGCAACGTGCCCGATCTGTTCCAGATCGACGACACGGTGCTCACCGAGTACGCCCAGCGGGAGATCGTCCTCGACCTCGACCCGTACGTCGCCGACCAGCGGCTCGACCTCAACGGCCTGCCGGAGCACCTGGCCCGCTACGGCCAGGTGTCGGGCCGGACGATGGCCGTCCCCGCCGCGCAGACCAACGCCGCGCTCGTCTACAACCGCGACCAGCTACGCCGCCTGAAGCTGCCCGAGCCGGGCGGCGGGATGCCGTGGAAGGAGTACCTGCAGTGGGCCACCCGGGTCACCCAGGAGTCCCACAGCCGGGTGGCCGGCATGGTGGACGCCTCCGGCGACTACCGGGCACTCTGGCTCTGGCTGCGGGCCCAGGGCGGCGAGCTCTACCGGGGGCGGCAGCTCGGCTTCAGCTCGGCCGAACTGCTCGACTGGTTCGAGTTCTGGGAGGTGGCCCGCCTCGACCGGGCGACACCGACCGCCGGGCTGGTGGAGCTGGCGGACAGCGGCGAGTTGGCCCGTCAGCCCGTGGTCACCGGGCAGGCGGCGGCGTCCTTCGCCTGGTCGCACGAGCTGCCGGAACTCCAGCGACTCACCGATGACGAGCTGGGCATGACCACGTTTCCGGGCACCCCGGCCGCCCAGTGGCCGCGGGCATCGATGTACTGGGCGGCGTTCCGGGGCACCCGTCACCCCGGGGCGGTCGTCGACGTGATCAACTTCCTGACCACCAACGTGGCGGCCGGTCGGGTCCTCGGCACCGAACGCGGGCTGAACGCCAGTGTCCCCGTCCGGCGGTTCGTCGAGCAGGGCGTGACCGACCGGTCGGGAAAGCGGGTGGTGGCCCTCGGCACCGACCTGGCCGAGCTGATGGGGCCCGCGCCCGAGCCGCCGCCGAAGGGGCATACGCAGGTGCGCAACCTGCTCGTGGCCGCCGCCGAGAGCATCCGCAGCAAACGGTCGGGCGCCCGGGCAACGACCTCCCGATTCATGGCCCAGGCGAACGCGGCCCTGGCCGAGTGACCACCGCCGCGCCGCGGGCCCGGGAGCGCGGAGGCACCCGCCGGGCCGGCGCAGGGGCGGCAGATCGCCGCGCTGGCCGCGACGGCGCGGTCAGCGGGGCGGGCCGCTCCGGCGACGGGTCAGCCGCATCAGCAGGAGCACCAGCAGCACGATCACCCCGACCACCACCAGGCAGCAGAACAGCCCGAGGAAGCCGAAGCCGCCCCGGGGCCGCCGCCGGACGGCCTCCACCACCACTTCGCCGGTGCCCGTGGACGCCCACGCCGCGACCGGCACGAACACCGAGAGCACGATCCCGCCGAGGACCGCGCCGAGCCGGCCCCACCACCTGTTCCAAGCAGACATGGCCCCATCCTCGCCGAACAGCGCAACCAGGAAGAGTCGCACCGTGCCGGGCCGGAAACAGACGAGAGGCCCCGGAGCACACTCCGGGGCCTCTCGTGACGAGTAGCGGGGACAGGATTTGAACCTGCGACCTCTGGGTTATGAGCCCAGCGAGCTACCGAGCTGCTCCACCCCGCGTCGGCTTGTACAGCTTATCGCATCTCCGGAACGGAGATCAGCCGGGTCCGGCGATCGCGACCGGGACCCGAAGAACGGGAAGAAGAACGGGAAGAAGAACGGCCCCGAGGGATCCTCGGGGCCGTTCCATTTCGTAGCGGGGACAGGATTTGAACCTGCGACCTCTGGGTTATGAGCCCAGCGAGCTACCGAGCTGCTCCACCCCGCGTCGGTCCGTTAACCGTAGCGCACGGACCCCACGGGGCGCAAAACGGCTGCCAGGACAGCCAGTTCCTGACCGCCTTGCGGGCCTCCCGTCCGGAACACGACAAGCCCGCGGCCCGGGACCGCTACGGGTCTCCGGGCCGCGGGCTCGGTGGTCGGGCCGGCGTCAGCCGTTCGGTGTCGGCGAGGGCGAGGCCGGTGACGACGCTGGCGGGCTGCCGCTGGGCGACGCGGCGGGCGACGGGTTGGCCGCCTCCTGCGCATGCTGGAACGCGGTGATCGCCTCGTCCAGCGCCTTCAACGCCCGGCCGTACCGCTCGAAGTCGCCGGACGTCTGGGCGGCCTTGACCTCGGTGATGGCGCTCTGCACCCGGTCGGCGGCCTGGGCCAGCTCACCGGTGAGCACCGGCTGGGTGGTGCCGCCGCCGGTCGGCGGATTCCCGTCGGTCGGCGGGGTGCTGCCGCCCGGGGCGGGATTGCCGGCCCCCCGTTTGCCCTTCTCGACGAGTTGCTTGATGCCGTCGTTGATGTTGTTCGCCAGCACCACGTACGAGCTGCCGTCGCCGTACGAGAGCAGCACCTTCTGCAACAGCGGGAACGCGTCCTGCTGGTTGCTCTTCACGTAGACCGGCTCGACGTAGAGCATGCCGTCGGCGAAGGGCAGCGAGAGCAGGTTCCCGTACTGCACCTGCGCCTGGTTGGACTGAAGCAGGTTGAGCTGCTGGCGGATGTCGCCGTCGTTGGTCATCTGCTGGTGCACCTGGACCGGGCCGCCGGTCCGGGTCTGGTCCGGCAGCTCCAGCACCTCCAGCCGTGGCTGGCCGTCGACATACGACCCGGAGATCAGCGCGGCGAGGTTCTGCCGGCGGTTCGGGGTGACCGCTGAGGTGAGCTGGAAGCGCGGCCCCTCCTGCCCGGGGAACTGGGTGAAGAGGTAGTAGGGCGGCTGCTTCTGCCCGCTGTCCGGCGCGTCCGGGGCGTTCGGCACCTCCCAGAAGTCCTGCCCGGAGTAGAAGTCGCCCGGATCGGTGACGTGGAACCGGGTCAGCAGGTTGCGCTGCACCTTGAACAGGTCCGCCGGGTAGCGGAAGTGGTCGGCCAGCTCCGCCGGGATGTCGCTCTTCGGCTGCACCAGGTCGCCGCCGAACGCCTTGTTCCAGGCCTTCAGCACCGGGTCGTTGTCGTCGAACTGGTAGAGCCGCACCGTGCCGTCGTAGGCGTCGACCGTCGCCTTGACCGAGTTGCGGATGTAGTTGACGTTCTCCCGGGCGAGCTGGAACGTGCCCCGCCCGGTCAGCTCGTCGGCCGTCTCGGCCTGAAGGTTGACCCGGTCGGCGTACGGGTAGGTCGCGGCCGTGGTGTAGCCGTCGACGATCCACAGGACCCGGCCGTTCACCACCGCCGGGTACGGGTCGCCGTCCAGGGTGAGGAACGGCGCGACCTTCTCCACCCGGTCCCGCGGGTTGCGCACGTAGAGCAGCTTGGAGTCCTTGTTCACCGCCTCGGAGAGGAGGAAGTTCGACTCCTGCTCCTTGATCGCGTAGAGCAGCCGCCGGGTGAACGAACCGATCTTGACGCCGCCCTCACCGGTGTACGTGTAGTACTGCTCGCCGCCGGTCGAGATCGGCCGGTCGAACTCCACGTTGCGGTCGCCGGTCTGCCCGACGATCGCGTAATCGTCGGCCGTCATCCGCTCGCCGTAGTAGATCCGCGGCTGATCGGCCGGGATCTGCTCGGACGCCGACGAGCAGCCCTGCGTCTCCTTCGCCGCCTCGCCGAGGAAGCCCGAGACGAAGTACGGCACGCCGTTGCAGACCTGGTTGGCGGGTGCGGCCACCAGCCCGTACCCGTGTGTGTAGACGGTGTGCCGGTTGATCCAGTTGCTCTGCTGCGGGGTCAGCTCGCCGTAGTTGATCTCCCGGAGGCCGACCACGTAGTCGGAGGTCTTGCCGTCGACCGCGTACCGGTCGATGTCCAGCTTCGCGCCGAAGTCGTAGAAGCCACGGACCTGCTGGAGCTGGGTGTACGTCTCGGAGACCAGCTGTGGGTCGAGCAGCCGGACGTTCGACACCACCGAGGTGTCGGTGGCCAGGCTGGCCGGCGGGACGAGGTTGCTCGCCGCGTACCCGGTGCTCTTCGCGGCGGTCAGCCCGTACGCCTCCCGGGTCGCGTCGATGCTGCGCTGGATGTACGGCGCCTCCTTGTCCCGGGCGCTCGGCTTCACCTCGAAGGTCTGCACCGCCCACGGGTAGATGCCGCCGATCGCCACCGCCGAGACGCCGAGCAGGGCGAGCGCGATGCCGGGCCAGACCAGGTTCCGCATCACCGCGTTGGAGAACACGATGATCGCGATGGCCACCACGATCGAGATGTACGCCAGGATCTCCTTCGCCGGGAGCAGCGCGTTCACGTCGGCGTAGCCGGCGCCGTAGAGCTTGGCGCCCTCGTTGTACTCCAACAGCATCGCCCGCCGGTCCAGCACGTACGCGATCGCCTTGAGCAGGACGAAGACGGCGACCAACGTGCTCAGGTGGCCCCGGGCGGCGTTGGTCATCCGGTCACCGACGCCCTGCAGCCGCACCCCGCCGTAGATGTAGTGCACGGCCAGCGCGCCGAGCAGGGACAGCACCACCACGGTGAAGCCGACGCCGAGCAGATAACGCCAGAACGGCAGCTGGAAGACGTAGAACCCGACGTCGACGCCGAACTCCGGGTCCTTCACGCCGAAGTCCCCGCCGTTGCGGAACAGCATCCACTGGCCCCACCGGCTCTGCGCCGACAGCCCGGCGAAGAACCCGATGGCGGCGGAGACCAGGGCGATCCAGGTGCCGAGCCGGGGGGTGAGCAGCATCCGGTACCGCTCCAGGGTCGCCTGCTCGGGCGAGTGCGGGCGCAACTGGGGCCGCAGCCGGTACGCCAGCCAGAGGTTGCCCGCGATGATCACCGCCAGGCCGGCCCCGACCACCAGGAACAGCACCAGCCGGGTGACGAGGACATCGCTGAAGACCTGGGTGTAGTGGACCTCGTCGAACCAGAGCCAGTCGGTCCACGCGTTGACTCCCCACCCGAGCAGGGTGAACAGCAGGAACACCCCGATCAGGACCCCGATGGTGACGCGTCCGCGCCGGCTCATTCTCGGCAGGGGGCTGCTACGCATGACCACTGTTGGCTCCGCACGCTCGATGTGATCGGCTCCGACCAGGCACCCAGAGTACGTGGTGTTCCTGAACACGTCGGGTCAAGGTCACGTCACGATCCTCCACGCGTTCACCACGGGCGGCTCAACAACGGGTCGGTTGCCCCCCGGCGCGCAGCGTCTCCAGCGTCTTCAGCGCGTCGTCCAACGACGTCACCTTCAGCAGCGGCAGGTCGGGCTGCGGGTTGCTGACCGCCTCGGCGCAGTTGTCGGCGGGCACCAGGAACACCTTGGCACCGGCCTTCTTCGCGCCGACCAGCTTCTGGGCGATGCCGCCGATGGGGCCGACCCGTCCCTCGTCGTCGATGGTGCCGGTGCCGGCGATGTTCTTCCCGCCGGTCAAATCGGCCGGCTCCAGCTTGTCGATGATGCCCAGGGCGAACATCAGCCCGGCGCTCGGTCCGCCGATGTCCGCCAGGTCGATCTTCAGGGTGAACGGGTGCGGCTGCTGCTGGTCGATCTCGACACCGATCCGCGGCCGGCCGTCCTGCTCCCGGCTGGTCACCGTGGCCGTGCCGGGCTGCCCGTCCCGGGTGTACCCGATCTTCAGCGCGGTGCCGGCCGGCTTGGCCCGGATCAGCTCGGTGAGCCGGGCGGCGCTGGTCACCTGCTGGCCGTCGACCGAGGTGAGCACGTCGCCGGGCTTGAGCACGTTCGTCGACGGCCCGCCGGCGGTGACCGCCTTCACCAGCACCTGGACCGGGTAGCCCAGCTCGCGCAGGGCCGCCGTCTCCGCGCTGGTCTGCGAGTTCTGGAAGTCCTCGACGTTGCGCTTCTCGATCTCCTGCTGCGACTCGCCCGGCGGGTAGACCAGCTCGCGGGGCACCACCGCCTCGTCCTTGGAGAACCAGCCGGCCAGCGCCGAGCGGAGCCGGACGGTGGGCTGCACACCGACCGTGGTGAGCCGCAACTGCCCGGCGGAGGTGGACGTCGGCCGGCCGTCGACCTGGATGATCTCCTTGCCGTTCGAGGTGCCGAGGGTGTTGACCGTCGGGCCGGGACCGAGCACCACGTACGGGATGGGCACGCTCAGCACCCCGATGCTGAGCAGGGCGGTGAGCAGTGCACCGAAGAGTACGGTCACGCCGCGACGTCTCATGCGGGAGAGCGTACCGAGCCGGGCATGCGGCTCCGGCCCGACGACCGGCGGACTTCGCCCTCGGCGCAACGCCGACCTGCCCGACCTGCGGCGCAGCGCCTCATTCGGTCTGGAGCGCCGCCTGGCGGCGCGGGGCCGAATTACCACCGCACGCGTACCGTAGACGACGTGCCTGATATTCCGTTCGGCTTCGCGCTCCCGGGTGGGCAACCACCAGACCCCAACGACCCCGCACAGATGCAGCAGTTCATGACGCAGTTGCAGCACCTGCTCTCCGCGTCGGGCAGCGGTCCGGTCAACTGGGACCTCGCCCGGCAGGTGGCCGCGAGTCAGCTCGCCGCCGCCGGCGACCCGGCGGTCTCGCCGTTCGAACGCAACGCGGTGGAGGAGGCGCTGCGCATCGCCGATCTCTGGCTGGAGCCGGCCACCTCGTGGCCCTCCGGCATCCGGACGTCGATCGCCTGGAACCGCAACGAGTGGATCTACAAGACCCTCGACGTGTGGCGCAAGCTCTGCGACCCGGTGGCCAGCCGGATGGTCGGCGCGATGGGCGACCTGGTCCCGCCGGAGGCGCGGGCCCAGCTCGGCCCGATGCAGTCGATGGTCGCCACGCTGGGCGGCGCGCTCTTCGGCGGCCAGCTCGGCCAGGCGCTCGGCTCGCTCGCCGCCGAGGTGCTGTCCGCGGGCGACATCGGCCTGCCGCTCGGCCCGGCCGGCACCGCCGCGCTCGTCCCCGCCAACATCCGGGCGTACGGCGAGGGCCTGGAGCTGCCCGAGGACGAGGTACGCCTCTACGTCGCCCTGCGCGAGGCCGCCCACCAGCGGCTCTTCCAGCACGTGTCGTGGCTGCGCGGGCACGTGCTCGCCGCAGTGGAGAACTACGCCGCCGGCATCCGGGTCAACCGGGAGGCGATCGAGGAGGCGATGGGCCGGGTCGACCCGACCGACCCGGAGTCGATGCAGGCGATGGCCCTGGAGGGCATCTTCACCCCCGAGGACAGCCCGGCGCAGAAGGCCAGCCTGGCCCGGCTGGAGACGGTGCTCGCCCTGGTGGAGGGCTGGGTGTGCCACGTGGTCGACAGCGCGGCCGGCGATCGGCTGCCCAACGTCGTACGCCTCGGCGAGGCCTTCCGCCGGCGCCGGGCCGCGGGTGGGCCGGCCGAGCAGACGTTCGCCGCCCTGGTCGGTCTGGAGCTGCGGCCCCGCCGGCTGCGCGAGGCGACGGTGCTCTGGGCGGCGTTGACCGAGCACCGCGGGATCGCCGGCCGGGACGCGGTCTGGGGTCACCCCGACCTGCTCCCGTCGGACGACGACTTCGCCAACCCGGAGGCGTTCGCGGCGACCAGCAGCGACCTGGACGAGGAACTGGCCAACTTCGACTTCACCGCCCCCGGCGCCCCCGAGGAGGACCGCCCGGGCGAGGACGACAAGCCCTGACCCTTCTCCCCCGGTCCCAAGGTCCGCGCAACATCAGGGAAGTAGTGGCCTCAGCGGTGAGTCGGGGCCGCTACTTCCTGGAAGTTGTGCGGATCCTGCTTCTAGTGGGGGCGCGGGGAGAGGAGGGCGCGGGTGGCGTCCCAGCCGTCGATGGCCGGGTCGAGGGCCGCCAGGTCGGCGGGGCCACGCAGCCGGCGCCAGCCGGCGGTGACGGCGACGTCCCCCGGCCGCGGGGCGGCGGCCCGCACGTCGGCCGCCGCCGCCGTCGACAGGTCCACCTCGGGCAGCCATTCAGGTACGGGCAGCCGCGCCGCCACGCCGAGCAGCCCCGGGCCGTGCCCCTCCACCGGGGCGACCGCCACCGGGCGGCTGGACAGCGGCCGGAGCAGCTTGCCGAGGGTGAGCCCGGGCAGGTCGGGCGCGTCGGCGACCACCACCGCCGCCTGGTCGTACCGGGCCGGCCCGGTGCCAGCATCCGCCGGCGCGGCACCATCGCCCGGCCACCCGGCATCGTCGACGGTCGGGGCGGCGCGGTCGGCGGTCAACGCCGCGAACACGGCGTTGACCGTGGGTTCGGACACCTCGTACACGGGGGTGCCCGGCCAGACGACGGCGTCGGCCAGCCAGCGGTCCCCGGGCGGCACCGCCACCGCGGTCTCCACCTCGTTGAGCGTGGCGAGCAGGTCCACGACGTCCTCGGCGAGTGCGGTACGCCACCGCGTCGGATCGATCCCCGGCGGCGTCCAGGTCACCGGTCCGAGCAACGCCACCACCACACGTCGGGCCATGCCCGACCCTAACCCGGGCCGCGCCACACGGGGCGGCCCGTCGCCGGTGCCCTCAGCTCAGCCGGCCAGGGCGACGGAGGCGACGCCTTCCAGGTAGCCCCGGGCCCGCTCGGTCTTCGGGTAGCGGCCGACCAGGGCCCAGAACCGGGCGTTGTGGCTGGGCACGATCAGGTGCGCCAACTCGTGCAGGAGCACGTAGTCGATCACCCAGTCGGGCATGTCCTGGATCCGGTGGGAGATCCGGATGGTGCGGTCGGCGGGGGTGCAGGAGCCCCACCGGCCGTTCTGGTTGGTGACCCAGCGCACGCTGGCCGGGGCGGCCGCGCCGCGGTGCTCGGGGAGGTAAAGGTTGATCAGGCGGGTGGCTCGGGCCAGCAGTTCCCCGTCGGAGCGGGCGAGCCGGCCCTCCCGGGCGGCGAGCCGGGCCAGCATCCGGTCGACCCACTCGCTCTCCTCGGCCCGGGAGAACTGGTCGGGGATGAGCACCACGACCCGTTCGCCGTCCCGATACGCGGACACTGTACGTCGCCGGCGCTGACTGCGCCGCACCTCGACGACCGGCTTCCGCGTCCCGGCCATTACCGGTCCGCGCAGCCTCGGATGACTGTCACGAAGGCAAGCTAATGCTTACTGACCAGGAGTCCGCAAGAGTAAACACGATGACACGCGCCCGGAAAATGGTATTTGGTCGCGGGGAGTCCTGAAAAATTTCGTTGCGCTGGCCGCTCGAAGGACTCCGGTCACCCTTCGTGGCGAACCGAACCGGCCCGCCGGCCGTCACCCGTCGGCCCTCGGACACGTTAGGTGATCTACGGGTGGGGCGTCGCGCGGGGCTGCCCGAAGGGGGAATCTGAGTGCATTCACCCGGCGTGTCCCCGCCAAACTGACTTATCCGACCTAACCCGGCATGCACACTCTCGTCGTCGGCTTGCTCACAGAGTCGGCGTACAGCTGACATGGAACTGCCCAGAGCTGGGTAGGGTCCGCCAACCGGCGGTCACGAGCGTGATCGCGGAGAACCACCCGGCGCCGGAGCCACGCGTGGCCCGCCGCTGGGAGACCCGCCGGGCGTGCCCGGCGGACGAGACGAGGAGGGCTAGCGTGGCCGACCAGGCCCAGACCTACAACGGTTACTGCGTCAAGTGCAAGGAGAAGCGGGACTTCGAGGGACGCGTGGAGGTCTCGAAGACCGGCATGAACATGGCCAAGGGCAAGTGCCCGGTGTGCGGCACAACAGTGAACCGCATCCTCGGCAAGGCCAAGGTCTGACCCACGAAGGTGCCGCCGGGCGGGCCGCCAGGCATGAGCCCGCCGGCACCTTTGTCGTCGGGTGGCGCGGGAGAGGGACGACCGGCGACTGGTCGCCCCTCTCCCGCGTCACCTCCGACCACTGACTGTCGGTCGGCCGACACCGGTTACCGCCCGGTTGTGGATAAGCCGGCTTTTCCTGTGGACAGCCCTGGATGCGGTCGGGCATACCTGTGGACAACGAGGCACGGACAGCGCGGATACGGTAACGATTCGTGGCATGACCGCGCGCACCCCGCTCGCCCGTCCGACGTTCCTGCCGGGCCTGACCCGGCTCTGGCGGGACCGGTACACCCTCCAACTCGGGCTCGAACCGGGCCGTGCCGTCCTGCTGGAGGTGGCCAACCCCTCGGCCGCCCGCCTGCTCGACCTGCTGGACGGCACCCGCAGCGAGCGCGCCGTCCTCGCGTACGCGGCCACGCTCCAGGTGGCACCGGACGAGGCCCGGGTCCTGCTGGACACGCTCCGGGCCGCCGGTCTCGTCGTACCGGCGCACAGCCTGCTTCCCCGCGACCTCGCCGGGCCGGCCCGGGCCCGGCTGGCCGACGAGGCCGCGGCCCTGCCCCTGGCCCCCGCCGGGCTGCCCGGCACCCCGGCCCAGGTCCTACGCCGCCGCCGGGCGGCCCGGGTGCTGGTCACCGGTGCCGGCCGGCTCGGCGGGGCGATCACCGTCGCGCTGGCCCAGGCCGGCGTCGGCCACGTGGCACCCGACCTGTCCGGCCCGGTCCGCGCGGGCGACCTGGTCGGGACCGGCCTGACCGCCGCCGAGGTGGGCCGGCCGCTGGCCACCGCCCTCCGGGAGGCGCTCGGCCGGTCCGCGCCAGGGACGAAGACCGGGCAGCTGCCGCGCGGCCGCGTCGACCTGGTGATCCAGCTCGGCACGGACCGCCCCGCGGCCCTGCTGGCCGCCCGGTACGCGCAGCGCCGCCAACCCCACCTCCTGGTCGACCTGCGCGGCGGCGTGCCGGTGGTCGGCCCGCTGGTACGGCCACCGGCCGGGCCCTGCCTGAGCTGCCTCGACCTGCACCGGGTCGACCGTGACCCGGACTGGCCGGCGCTCGCCGCCCAGCTCGCGACCGACGAGACCGAGCGCCCGTGCGCGGCCACCACCCGGCTGGCGGCGGTGGCGTACGCCGCGGCGGAAGCGCTGGCCCACCTCGACGGCGGCGCTCCGGAGACCCCCGGCTGCGCCGTCGAGATCGCCGGAGCCGGCCGGTTCCGCCGCCGTCAGTGGCCACCGCACCCGTCCTGCGGGTGCTCCGGACGTCGCTCGACCCGAATCGGCATCACCCGCTCCGGGCTCGCACCAGCAACGGGCCCGTCGAGTCGGTAACAATGACCGGGTGACCGACATCCCGCGCCGGGCCGTGTCCCGGACCGCCAAGCTCGCCGCTCTGCCGCTCGGCTTCGCCGGCCGGACCGTCCTCGGCATGGGCAAGCGGGTCACCGGGCTCGCGTCCGACGTCATCTCCGCCGAGATCCAGCAACGCACCGCCGAGCAACTGTTCAGCGTGCTCGGGCAGCTCAAGGGCGGGGCGATGAAGTTCGGGCAGGCGCTGTCGGTCTTCGAGGCGGCGCTGCCCGAGGAGATCGCCGGGCCCTACCGCCAGGCGCTCACCAAGCTCCAGGAGGCCGCCCCGCCGCTGCCCGCGGCGACCGTGCACAAGGTGCTCGCCGAGCAGCTCGGGCCGGACTGGCGGGACCGGTTCGTGGAGTTCAACGACACCCCGGCCGCCGCCGCCAGCATCGGGCAGGTGCACCGCGCGGTCTGGCGCGACCCGGGGTACGGCCCGGACGGCGCCCCGCACCACCGGGACATCGCCGTGAAGATCCAGTATCCAGGCGCCGGGGACGCCCTGCTCGCCGACCTGAAGCAGCTCTCCCGGCTCGGCGGCATGTTCCGCGCGATCCAGCCCGGGCTGGACGTCAAGCCCCTCCTCGTCGAGCTGCGCGAACGGATCACCGAGGAACTGGACTACGAGTTGGAGGCCGAGTCGCAGCGGGCCTTCGCCGCGGCGTACGCCGGCGACGCGGAGATCTTCATCCCGGCGGTGGTGGACGCCTCGCCCCGGGTGCTGATCACCGAGTGGGTGGAGGGCATCCCGCTCGCGGACATCATCCGGAACGGCACCGAGGAGCAGCGCGACGAGGCCGGTCGGCTGATGGCCGAGCTGCACCTCTCCGCGCCGATGCGCGCCGGGCTACTGCACGCCGACCCGCACCCGGGCAACTTCCGGCTGCTCCCGGACGGTCGGCTCGGTGTGATCGACTTCGGCGCGGTGGCGCGGATGCCGGAGGGCACTCCCGAGCCGATCGGCCGGCTGGCCGGGCTGGCCCTGCGTGGCCGGGCGGACGCGGTGGTGGCCGGGCTGCGCGAGGAGGGCTTCGTCAGCCAGACCGAGCCGATCGACGCGCAGGCGCTGTTGGAGTGGCTCCAGCCGATGCTGACCCCGGTCGCCGAGGAGGAGTTCCGGTTCACCCGGGCCTGGCTCCGTTCCGAGGCCACCCGGCTGGCCAGCCCCCGGTCGCCCTCGTTCCAGCTGAGCCGCCAGCTCAACCTGCCCCCGTCCTACCTGATGATCCACCGGGTGACGCTGGGCTCGATCGGGGTGCTCTGCCAGTTGGAGGCGAAAGCGCCCTACCGGGCGATCCTGGAACGCTGGCTGCCCGGCTTCGCCCCGGTGAGCTGAGCGCCGACCGAGCCAGGGCGGGTCTGGCCGATCGTCGCCCGGCCTGCGCCGGCCCCAGACGTCGCCGCGACCCGGGTGCCGGCCGCGGCGGGAACGCCACGGGGGCGGTGGCCATCCGGCCACCGCCCCCGTCGTGTTCGGTAGGGATCTAGAGAACGCCCAGGTCGCGAGCCGACTGGCTGCGGCTCTTCATGGCGACGGTACGGGCGGAACGGGTTGCCTCAGTGCTCGTGGTGGTGCGACCGGCCTGAGGCCGGGGCATTCGAGCCCTGGACAACGCTTCGTGAAGTAGTTGCATCTCGGTTCCATTCGGCAGGTGCATCATCGGTTTCAGCTTTCTCGCGGCCGGTGGGACACCGGCGGGGACGTGTGGATCGGAAACGTGTCAGGCTGCCAGCCGGACCGTGTTGCGCGACTCGGACAGCCCACTGGCCGCCAGTCGCGCCTCGGCCTCGACCCGGAGCTGGGCGTCGCGGGCGAGGTCCTCCTTGCGCGGACGGCCACGGGGCCGCTTGCGCGGGACGACCGCGCCACGCTCGAAGATCTCGCCGCCCCAGACCCCCCACGGCTCGGCACGCTCCACCGCGCCGGCAAGGCACTCGACGCGCAGCGGGCAGTCCCCGCAGAGCGACTTGGCCAGCTCCAGCTGGGTCGGGGCATCGGAGAACCACAGGTCAGGGTCGAACTTCCGGCAGGGCAGGTTCGCCTCCACCTCGACGCTCACGTCGAGCGGGGCCAACGCCAGACTCATCCTCCGGTCACCTCTCTCTCACTTCGATCTCGTGGATCGTGTTTCCGACGTACTTCGGCACTTCGCGGTGCAAAAAACTGAGGCCGCGGATCCCGGTAGCGGGTTCCGCGGCCTCGAGGTGAGCCGGTGGTCTGGTGGATCAGACCGGTCTACCTCGAGGTGGAACACCGCGGGCATCCGTGCGCTTGTTGACGCCGATGCCCATGCCCGTGAAGCCACTGGTCCCCTCGATCCCCGCCAGCGGCGCAACGGTCAGGTTCAGCTCGGCCTGAACCTGGACCTGGTGCACCTGCGGGACCGACGGTCGAGTGGCAAGGGCCACCCGGACGGACGACAGCGGAGCGCAGGCAGCTGGCATCGCCGCCGGACGCTCGTAGATGTAGGTCTCCATTGATGCCACCTCCCTGACTTTCCTCGTGCCGACCATGGACTCATCCCCCGTGAGCAGCCCGAATGGCGCCGCTCGTGAGGTGTGCTCTGAGGCTATTCCTCGCCTCCGGGGGAGGGCAAACGATTTACGGCCAGATCTAGAAACTTTTCTGTGGGCAGACATCGTCGACCGCTGCGCCTGCCACCAGGGCCAGCACGGTATCGCCGTAAAGTCCCAGTTTGCGGGGGCCGATTCCGGCGATCGCGATGAGTTCCTCGCTGCGTCCCGGCCGCCGCTCGGCCAGCGCGGTCAGCGTCGCGTCGGTGAAGACCACGTACGCCGGCACCCGCTGCGCCTCGGCCACCCGCTGCCGCCACTCGCGCAGCCGCTCGTGCAGTTCCTCGTCGAGGTCGGACGGGCAGGTCGGGCAGCGCCCGAGCTTGCGGTCCGCCCCGGCGAGCAGGGTGGCGCCGCAGATCCGGCAGGACACCACCTGAGGTCGCCGCCGCTCGGTCCGCCGGGCCGCGCCGGCGCCGGCCCGCTCGGTGCCGCCCGAGCGGTCGAGCTGCGGCAGGAAGCGGGACGGCCGCCGGGCCCGTCCACCCGGCGAGCGGGCCGCGGCGTACGACAGCCAGAGCCACTCCCGAGCCCGGGTGATCCCGACGTAGAGCAGCCGCCGCTCCTCCTCGACCTGCTCGGGGGTCTTGGCGTAGGAGGTGGGCAGGGTGCCCTCGACGAGGCCGACCAGGAACACCGCGTCCCACTCCAGGCCCTTCGCGGAGTGCAGCGAGGCCAGCGTCACCCCCTCCACTGTGGGTACGTGCTGCTGGGCCGCCCGCCGGGCCAACTCCTCGTTGAAGTCGGCCAGCGTCACCGGGCGCTCGACCGCGGCGGCCTCCCCGATCGGGGTGATCTCCGGCGTGCCCGCGTACTCCTCGGCGAGCTGGACCAGGGCGGCGAGCGCCTCCCACCGCTCGCGGGCGGCGCCGCCCGCCGGGGGCGCGTCGGGCGCCCAGCCGACCGCGGCGAGCCCCTCCACCACGGCGGCCGGCAGCGGGGTCTCGCCAGGGATCGACCGGGTGGCGGCGCGCAGCGCCACCATCGCCTGCCGCACCTCGGGCCGCTCGAAGAACCGTTCCGCCCCCTGCACCTGGTACGGCACCCGCGCCTCGGTGAGCGCCTTCTCGTACGCCTCGGACTGCGCGTTGGTCCGGAACAGCACCGCGATCTCCCGGGCCGGGGTGCCGCCGTCGATCAGCGCCCGGCAGCGGGCGGCGACCGCGTTCGCCTCGGCCGGTTCGTCGGTGAAGATCCGCAACTCGGGTTCGGGGCCGGGCGGGCGCTGTCCGTGCAACTCCAGCCGCAGCCGGGCCTCGGTGCCCCGGGCCTGCGAGATGACGGCGTTGGCCAGCCCGACCACCTGCGGGGTGGAGCGGTAGTCGCGAACCAGCCGGACCACCGCGGCGGAGCGGTACCGGCGCGGGAAGTCGACCAGGTACGACGAGGTCGCCCCGGTGAACGAGTAGATCGTCTGGCTGGCGTCGCCGACCACGGTGAGGTCGTCCCGGCCGCCGAGCCAGACGTCCAGCAGCCGCTGCTGGAGGGGGTTGACGTCCTGGTACTCGTCGACGACGAAATGCCGGTACTGGCCGCGTACCTGCTCGGCGACGTCGGCGTGCTCCTCCACACCCCAGACGGCGGCGCGCAGCATGTCCTCGAAGTCGATCACGCCGTTGCCGCGCTTGAGCCGCTCGTACGCGGCGAAGACCTCGGCCACCTTCGCCGGCTCGTACGGGGTCTCACGCAGCGCCTTGGCCGCGGCCACCACGTACTCGCCGGGCTCGACCAGGGACGACTTGGCCCACTCGATCTCACCGGCGAGGTCGCGGGCGGCGGCCCGATCGGCGCGCAGGCCCACCTTGGCGGCGGCCAGGGTGACCACCCGGACCTTGCTGTCCAGCAGCTCCGGCATGGCGCGCCCCTCCAGCAGCCGGGGCGCGAAGTAGCGCACCTGGCGCAGCGCCGCCGCGTGGAAGGTGCGGGCCTGGACGTTGCGTACCCCGAGCGCGGTAAGCCGGGCTCTCATCTCGGCGGCGGCGCGGGCGGTGAAGGTGACCGCCAGCACGTGCCGGGCGGAGATGTCGCCGGTGAGGGCGCGGTGAGCGATCCGGGCGGTCACCGCCCGGGTCTTGCCGGTTCCGGCGCCGGCCAGGATGCACACCGGACCGGCCGGTGCGGTCACCGCGGACCGCTGTTCCGGATCCAGTCCGGCGAGCACCTGTTCCGCCGCTGAGTGAACCGCCACAACCAGGAATCATCTCAGCCCTCCGCGATGTTGCAGCGGTTAGCCTGGCCGGATCGGACCGGGCGCGAGCCTTCCCTTGGAGGACCTGACCATGTTGACGATGTATTCCACCCCGTGGTGCGGCTACTGCCACCGGCTGAAGTCGCAACTCGACCGGGAGGGCATCGGGTACGAGGTGGTCGACATCGAGCAGGATCCGCAGGCCGCGGAGTTCGTGATGAGCGTCAACGGCGGCAATCAGACCGTTCCGACCCTGCGTTTCGCCGACGGCAGCGCCCTCACCAACCCCTCGATCAACCAGGTCAAGCAGCACCTCGCCACCATTTCCGCCTAACCCACCCCCCACCCCGCCCGTCCCGGCCCCTGCCCCGGTCCCGGTCCGCCCCGGTGATCATGAAGTTAGCGCCCGTGAGTTCGGCGTGTCGTGACGACAACCTCATGATCGACGGTGGACAGCGGGCGGCGAGGGCCCGGGACGGGGCTGGGGGTGGGGGTGGGTGGGTCCGTGGAGGGGGGTGGGGTCAGGCGGCGGTGGTGCCAGAGGTATCCGCCGGCGGCGGTCGTGACCACTCCGACCAGGGCGAACAGCAGGCGGTAGTCGAAGACGCCGACGAGCAGGGCGCCGGTGCCGATGGAGACCGCCTGCGGGCCGCTGACCAGCGCCTCGGAGGCGGCGGTGACCCGGCCGAGCAGCTCCGTCGGGGTACGCCGCTGGACCAGCGTGTTGAGCCCCACCATGGTCAGCGGCAGCGACACCCCGGCGAGCAGCAGCGCCCCCACGCCGAGCCAGAGCCGCGGGTACGCCAGCGCCAGCGCGGCCGGCCCGAAGAACGTAACCCCGGCGGCGAGCGCACCCACCTCCCCGGCCCGGCGTACCACGCCGGCCGAGACGAGCCCGCCGGCCAGCCCACCGACGCCCTGCACGGTGACGAGCACGCCGACGAACGCGGCGTCCCGGTGCAGCCCCAGATCGACGTACGCGAAGATCAGCGACTCGGTGAAGCCCATCACCAGCGAGCCGAGCCCGTAGCCGAGCAGGGCGCGGCGCAGTGCGGGCTCGCCGGCCAGGTGCCGCAGGCCGGCGCCGAGCCCGGCCGGCCAGCGCCGGACGGCGCCGGGTGACCCGGACTCGGTGACCCGGAGGAGGCCGACCACGGCCGCGGCGGTGAGGAAACCGGTCATGGCGAGGGCGACCAGCAGCCATCCCCCGACGGCGGCGTAGAGCCCGGCCCCGGCGAGCGGACCGACCAGCCGCAGGCCCTGCCGGACGGTCTGCAGCACCCCGTTCGCGTCGGCCAGCAGCTCGCTCGGCACGATCTGGCGGATCAGCCCGCTCAGCACCGCGCTCAACGCGATGTACGACAGGCCGTAGCAGGCTGCCACCGCGTAGATGATCCAGACGTCAGCGCGATCACGGACCGCGAAGAGCGGGCCGAGCAGCACCGCCGTGCCGAGGTTGGCGACCACGAAGAACGGCTGGCGCCGGTACCGGTCGACGACCCAGCCGACCAGTGGGGCCAGGGCCATCGGCGCGACGATCGCGAAGATGGTCGCCCCGGCCATCCCGTCCGAGCCGGTCAGGTCCTTCGCCCAGACGGCGAGGGCCAGCAGCAGGATCGACTCGGCCGCCATGCTGGCCAGCAACGCGGCGAAGAGCAGGCGGAAGTCGGGGCGGCGCAGAACGACGCGCATCGGGGTTCCCTTCGGCGAGGGGTGCGTCGGGGACGCGCGCCCGGCCCCTCCCCGTCCGGACCGGTCGGGCGTCCTTCCAGAGTCCACTTTTTGTCGCAAGACACGCCCTCGCCGGAACCTCCGACATCGGTCGCGGCGTCCATACTGACCGTGGGGGCCGAACTTCATACGGTTACCGTCGCGCCCTGCGGCGGTCGACGGAAAGAGGACATCGTGCCTCCTGCCACACCAGGCCCGATCCTGCGTCGTCGCAGGCTCGGCACCGAGTTACGCCGGCTGCGTGAGCACGCCGGCCTCACCGGCGACCAGGTCATCGAGCGGATCGGTTGGGCCTCCGCGTCCAAACTGTCCCGCCTGGAGAACGGGCGCAGCCGACCCGACCCCGACGACGTCGGCGTCCTGCTGGCCCTCTACGACGCGGACGACGGGCTGCGCGAGGAACTGCTGGGGATCACCCTGGAGGCCGGCGACATGCGGGGCTGGCTGCGCAACTTTCCGGTGATGACCCAGCAGCAGCGCGGCTTCGCCGAACTGGAGGCGGGCTGCGCCGAGATCTCCGAGTACAACCCGGTGCTGGTCCCCGGGCTGCTCCAGACGCCGGGATACGCCCGGCACCGGATCAGCTCCGCGTCCCGAGTGGCTGAGCAGGCCGGCGACTCGGAGGGCGAGGACCCGGAGACCGAGGTACGCGCCCGCCAGGCCCGCCAGTCGCTGCTGACCCGATCCCCCGACGCGCCGCGCTACACGGCGGTGCTGGAGGAGGCGGCGCTCGGCCGGCGGGCCGGACCGCCCGCGGTGCTGCGCGAGCAGATCGTCCACCTCTGCGAGCTGGCCATGCTGCCGAACGTCACGCTGCACCTGCTGCTGCGCGACACCCGGATCGGCGACTGGTACCTCCCGCCGACCGCGTTCTCGGTCTACCGGTTCGCCGATCCGCTCGACCCGGAAACCCTGGCCATCGAAGGCGGGTTCACCGACGTCATGTCGACCGAGGTAAACACCCTAAATCGCTATAAAGTGGTGTTCGAGTGGCTACGCTCGGCGGCGCTCTCCGCATCGGACACCCTCTCCTGGCTCATCGAGACGACGGGACGGCTGCCCGACACGGCAGCCGAGTCCACTGCGGCGTCCGGGCCGGCAATGGCGCCGGCCCAGCGCCGCCGCGGCTCGGGCCGCCTGGCGACGGACCGGTGATCCACGCCGGACCTGGCCGTCCGCGCGGCGTCACTCGCCCCCATCGGAGCACTCCAGACCAGGAGCAGAACCATGAACGAGACTCGCAACAGCTCGTCCGACCTCGCGCCGCAGCTAGCCGGCGCCACCTGGCGCAAGAGCACCCGCAGCCAGACCTCGAACTGCGTGGAGGTCGCGCCCCTGCGTAACGGGCCGGCGGCGGTGGCGCTCCGGGACAGCAAGGACCCGAGCGGGCCGGTGCTGCTGTTCAACCGGGCTGGATGGCTGGGCTTCATCGCCGGCGCGAAGAACGGCCAGTTCGCGATGAGCTGATCCGCCGAACGCACCGGGGCCGTCGGCATCGCGCCGGCGGCCCCGACGCATGTCCGCCCGCGACAATGGTGCTGACCTGGACTCGCCCGATCGGTCGACCCCCACGAACGATCGTCGAGTTTCACTTGCTGGGACAACCGCCGGGCGTAACATGTCGAAAGAGTGACGTGGAAGTTCCAGCGCGTATCCGTCCGTCCCGGGGGACACCCATGCGGTTCCTGATCGTCCGCACCGAGATCCGTGCCGCCGCCGACACCGACATCGCCGCCGCCTGGTCCGGAGGGGGCCGGCTGCGGGATGAGACCACCGCGCCGGAGCCACGCCGCCAGGTCGTCCACGCCGAGGACCGCGACGCCGCCCTGCTGCTGGCCCGCGCACTGGCGTGCGTAGGAGCCGTACGCGCCGGCCGGCACCGGGTCAAGGTGCTCCCGGTCGAGGAGACCAACCCAGGTCACCCCTACCGCTGGGACGGCAGCTGACCACGTCTGACCTCCGTCGTGGCCGGACCGGCTCCTCCCGCCGCGTTCCTGCCTCACCCGGCCGCGACGCCCCTGTTCCCGGCCCGGGGCCGCCGCGGCAACGACGGTTCCGGGCCGGGGCCGCGTCGCCGGGCTCGCCGACTGGGCCCCGCGTGACCTGGTCGCGCCGGTCCGGCTGGCCGTCGACGCGGAGCGGATCTCCCGCCCCGGTCAGCAGTGGCCGTCGAGCCAGCGGTGGACGAGGAACAGGGCGATCGAGGAAGGCGGCGGAAGGACCAGCCGCTCCCCGCACACGTCGACCGCCTCCCCGGCCAGCGCCACGCCGATCTCCCGCCGGGTGAACCAGCGGGCGTGGGCGATCTCGGCGGGGTCCACCCGGATCGGCTCGTCGGCGTCGGCGCGGGCCAGGAAGCCGAGCATCAGCGAGCCGGGGAACGGCCAGGACTGGCTGCCCGCGTACGAGATCTCCGTAACCTCGACGCCGACCTCCTCGCGGACCTCGCGGAGCACGGCGGCCTCGGCCGACTCCCCCGGCTCGACGTAGCCGGCCAGGCAGGAGTAGCGGCGCTCCCCCGGGGTGTGTGCCCAGGCGGCGTTGCTGCCGAGCAGGCAGCGCCCCTCCGGGCCGTCCACCGCGTCGTGGACCAGCACGATCATCGCCGGGTCGGTGTGCGGCCAGACCCGCTCGCCGAGCGCGTCGACCCGTGACCAGCCGGCCTCGTCGACCTGCGTGGAGTGCCCGCTGATCGACGAGTAGCCGTGCCGGACGTGCCAGTTCAACAGGGCGAGCCCGGTGGTGAAGATCCCCGCGTCCCGGTCGGCCAGCAGGTGCCCCACCTCGCGCAGGTTGACCCGGCGGGTGCCGGGCAGCTCCGGCAGCGGCGCGTCCACCGCGAAGACCGGTACGCCGTCCGGATCGACGCCGAGGAACATCGGCACCGACCGGGGCACCTCGGGCAGCTCGTCCGGGCCGACCAGCACCAGCTCCGGCGGGGCGGTCTCGCCGCGCACCAGCGCCCGGCCGTCGTCGGCCGAGTCCAGCACCAGCACCCGGGCCCGCTCCCACGCCTCGGCGAGCCAGTCCCGGTCGGTACGCCGGTGCGCCGCCCGGTCCAGCGTGGACCGGGCCAGTGGCGGGCAAACCTCGCCGCTCATGCCGCCGCCTCACTCCGCTCGCTCACGCCGCCTCCGTTCGGACCGTGGTGAGCGCGGCCAGCGGCTCAGCGACCCGCTCGGCGTCACCGAGGACCACGGTGACCGCCTTCGCCGGGGCGAGGTAGCGCGCCGCCGCCTCCGCCACGTCGTCCACGGTCGCCTTCGTCAGCCGGGCGGCGTGCTCGGCGAGGAAGTCCAGCCGCAGCCCGTTGCCGGCGTACGCGCTGGTCAGCGATGCCAGCCCGGCCTGGGTCGACATGCCGAGCTGGAGCGTGCCGAGCGCGTACTGGCGGGCTTGCTCCAGCTCCTCCGGCTTCGGCGGCAGGGCGGCGAGGCGACCCAGCTCGTACATCGTCTCCAGCAGCGCGGGTGCGGTGACCTCGGTGGCCACCTCGGCGGCGGCGATCAGCACCGACCCGGCCACCGAATGCTCCACCACCGAGTGTGGCCCGTACGTGTAGCCCTTGTCCTCCCGGATGTTCTCCACCCAACGGGAGGAGAAGTAGCCGCCGAAGACCAGGTTGGCCAGTTGCAGGGCGGCGTGGTCGGGATGGGTGCGGGGCACCGCCGGCAGGGCGATCCGCAGCGAGGACTGCACCGAGCCGGGCCGGTCGACCAGCAGCAGCGGGCCGGGCTCCAGCGGCGGCGCGGGCGGCAGCTCGGCGACGTTCCCGGCCCCGTCCCAGCCGGCCAGCGCCTGCTCGGCGGCGTCCAGGGCCCGCTCCGGCTGCACGTCGCCGACCAGCACCAGCACCGCGCCGGCCGGGTGCACCCGCTCGGCGTGCAACTTGCGCAGCACCGGTGGGCGGACCGTGCGTACCTCGTCCGGCTCGGGAGTCTGCACCGCGTACGGGTGCTTGCCGTAGATCCGCTTGAGCAACGCGGTCCGGGCCAGGTGGGCGGGCTGGCTCCGGGCGACCTGGATCCGGTCGACCAGCCGGTCCCGCTCGGTCTCCACCCAGTCGTTCGGGTAGACGGCCCCGGTCAGCACGTCGGCGAGCAGCTCCAGCATCCGGCCCAGGCCGGTGACCAGGCTGGCCCCGGACAGCATCAGCCGGTCCGGGTCGATCCCGGCGGAGAGACCGCCG
The DNA here is from genome assembly GCF_044765245.1 of Micromonospora sp. NPDC093277. Lineage (NCBI taxonomy): Bacteria > Bacillati > Actinomycetota > Actinomycetes > Micromonosporales > Micromonosporaceae > Micromonospora > Micromonospora sp. NPDC093277. The sequence goes on along the minus strand of NZ_JBIWJO010000012.1, from coordinate 65,351 downwards.
CCGACCTTCTGCAGCTCGGCCGCGATCTGGGTCGCGGTGTGCGTCGCCGTGCCGGAGAGGATGGTCTGCGCCAGCATCGCGCCGCGTGCCAGGTGGGTACGCCCGAACGGCATCCACAGCCGCAGCTCGACCAGCGGAATCGCCTGCCGGCGTACGGCGATCACGGTGAGTCCGTTGGCGAGCGTGCGCTCTGCCTGCGTCGGCACCTTGAGCCTGCGGGTGGGCCCGAGTGGCGGCAGCGGTCGGGTCCCGGTCTCCACCGTCGCCGTCACCGGCCTTCCTCCGTTCGCGACTGCGGGGCTCGCAAACCCGGCTCACTCCTCGCGCTCACCGGGCCGGTCTTCGTTCGCGACTGCGGGGCTCGCAAACCCGGCTCACTCCTCGCGCTCACCGGCTACCTCCTGCAATGACCTCGATGGACGCGCGGCGTTCCGGCCGCAGGGTGGCGGCGGCGGCGAGGACCTGCTCCTCGGTCACCTCGCCGACCAGCCGGGGCAGCTCGTTGAGCAGGCCCGGTTCGCCGCGTTGCTGTTCGAGTACGGCCATCCGCAGCGCCCGGCCGAGCACCGCGTCGGTGTCCCGCAGCAGGTGGGTGGCCATCCGGGCCTGGGTGCGGGCCAGCTCCCCCTCGGTCAGCCCGTCGGTGGCGAGCCGGTTCAGTTCCTCGTCGATGGTGCGCAGCACCTTGTCGACGTCGCCGCCGGGCGGCAGGTGGGCCTGGAGCAGCAGCGCGGTGGGGTCGCGCACGTCGAACGGGTCGCCCATGAAGCCGAGGTAGCCACCGAGACTGGTGACCGTGCGGTCCCGCTGGACCAGCCGCTCGACCAGCCGGGACGCGTCACCGTCGGTGAGTACCTCGGCCAGCACCACGTACGGCAGGTATCCGGGGAAGTCGGTCACCGGGTCGGGCACCCGCCAGGCTCCGGCCACCGCCGGCAGCGGAGCCAGCTTGTCGGTGTACGAGGTGCGCCGCTCCCCGGTCAGGTCGGGCTCGGCGAAGTCGGGCCGGCGCGGGGCGGGCCGGGCCGGCACGTCCCCGAAGTGCCGCTCGATCAGCTCGGTCGCCTCGGTCACGTCGATGTCCCCGCTGACGGCGAGGACCGCGTTGCCGCTGGCGTAGTAGCGCCGGAAGAAGTCGGCGGCGTCGGCGACGGTGGCCGACTCCAGGTCGTCGAAGGAGCCGTAGCCGTCGTGCGCGTTGGGGAAGGTGTCGAACATGACCGGCGGCAGGGTCAGCCAGGGGAACCCGCCGTACGGCCGGTTGAGCACGTTGACCCGGATCTCCTCCTTGACCACGTCGACCTGGTTGCGCAGGTTCTCCTCGGTCAGGCGGGGGCCGCGCATCCGGTCGGCCTCCAGGAAGAGCGCCCGTTCCAGCGCGTTGCTCGGCAGGGTCTCGAAGTAGTCGGTGTAGTCCAGGTGGGTGGAGCCGTTGAAGGTGCCGCCGGCACCCTGGACGTGCCGGAAGTGGGCCAGCTTCTCCAGGTTCTCCGAGCCCTGGAACATCAGGTGCTCGAAGAGGTGGGCGAAGCCGGTGCGGCCCTCCGGCTCGGACCGGATGCCGACGTCGTAGACCACCGCCACCCCGATCACCGGGGCGCTGCGGTCGGGGGTGAGCACCACCCGCAGGCCGTTGTCGAGGGTGAACCGCTCGACCGGATACTTCGTCGCTGGAATTCTCGCTCTCGGCGGCACGGATCGACCCTAACGTGTCCGCACCGGCCGCACCGGCCGTGTGGCCCGGCACTCCGGACGGCCGTCGTGGCGATGGGCCGACCAGCACCGCTTACTCCACCGAACCGGTAGGAAATGTCAAGAACCTCCGGGTCGACCTTCCCGGATCGTGGATGGGCCTTGACGCCGTTCCCGGCTTGCCCCAGTCTTCCTACCAACTAAGTAGGAATACTGTGGATTGGACACACGATGAGACGGCTTCCCTTCCGCCGGCTACTCTCCGTCGCCACCCTCGCCGTGGTCGGCGCGGCCACCCTGGGCACCACCGCGGCCTGCGGCGACGACACCGACGCCGCCGGCGGGTCCGGTCCGGTGACGCTGCGCCTCGGCTACTTCCCCAACATCACCCACGCGCCTGCGGTGGTCGGCGTGGAGAAGGGGATCTTCACCGAGAAGCTCGGCAGCGGCGTCAAGCTCGACACGAAGACCTTCAACGCCGGGCCGGCCGCCATCGAGGCGCTCTTCTCCGGCGCGCTCGACGCCACGTACATCGGCCCGAACCCGACCGTGAACGCCTTCTCGAAGTCGAAGGGTGAGGCGGTCCGGGTCATCTCCGGTGCCGCCTCCGGCGGCGTCGCGCTGGTGGTGAAGCCCGAGATCACCTCGGTCGAGCAGCTGCGCGGCAAGAAGATCGCCACGCCGCAGCTCGGCAACACCCAGGACGTGGCGCTGCGCTACTGGCTCAAGGAGAAGGGCCTGGCCACCACCAAGGAGGGCGGCGGCGATGTCAAGGTCGTCCCGCAGGAGAACGCGCAGACCCTGGAGACCTTCACCAGCGGCACGATCGACGGCGCCTGGGTGCCGGAGCCGTTCGTCTCGCGACTGGTCAACGCCGGCGGCAAGGTCCTGGTCGACGAGCGCGACCTCTGGCCGGACAAGAAGTTCGTGATCACCAACCTGATCGTCAGCACCAAGTTCCTGAAGGCCCACCCCGACGTGGTGAAGAAGCTGGTCGAGGGGCAGGTCGCCGCGAACGACTTCGTCAACAGCAAGCCGGACGAGGCCCAGCAGGCCATCTCCGACCACATCGGCAAGATCACCGGCAAGCCGCTGGACCTCAAGCTGATCAAGCAGGCGTGGCCCACCCTGGAGTTCACCAACGACCCGATCCCGTCCTCGCTGAAGGTCGGCCTGGACCACGCGGTCGCCGTCGAACTGACCGCTCCCGTGGACCTCACCGGCCTCTACGACCTGACGTACCTCAACGAGGTGCTCAAGGCGCAGGGCAAGCCCGAGGTAACCCAGCCGTGACGTCGACCACGACCGTCCCGCGCAGCGCGACCGGCTCGGTCGCGCTGCGCGGCGTGACCAAGGTGTACGGCCAGGGCGAGCACGCCGTCCTGGCCCTGGACGGGGTGTCGCTGGACGTCGCCCCCGGCGAGTTCGTCTGCCTGGTCGGCGCCTCCGGCTGCGGCAAGAGCACCCTGCTCAACCTGGTCGCCGGGCTCGACCGGGTCAGCGGTGGGCAGATCGACCTCGGCGAGGAGATCAATCCCGGCCTGATGTTCCAGGAGCCGGCCCTGTTCCCGTGGCTCACCGTCGAGGCGAACGTCGAGGTGCCGCTCAAGCTGCGCGGGCTGCCCCGGGACGAGCGCCGCGCCCGGGTCGCCGAACTGCTGCGCACGGTCCACCTGGCCGACTTCGGTCGCAAGCGCCCGCACCAGCTCTCCGGCGGCATGCGGCAGCGGGTCGCGCTGGCCCGTACTCTCGCCCTGGACACGCCGGTGCTGCTGATGGACGAGCCGTTCGGTGCCCTCGACGCGATGACCCGGGACATCCTGCACGACGAGCTGGAACGGATCTGGTCCGAGCGGAGGCTCACCGTGCTCTTCGTGACCCACAACGTCCGCGAGGCGGCCCGCCTCGCCGACCGGATCATCCTGCTCTCCAGCCGGCCCGGCCGGATCATCTGGTCCACTCGGGTCGACGTGGCCCGGCCCCGCCGGATCGACTCCCCGGAGATCGCGACCATCGCCGCCGAGGTCACCGAACGGCTACGTACGGAGGTGGGCCGCCATGGCCAGTGACACGCTCGCCGGGTCGACGCGTACCGACGCGCAGATCACCGGCCTGGACGCCCTGGAGATCGCGGGCCGCGAACAGGGCCCGACCCGACTGCGCCGGGCCTGGTCGGCACTGTGGCCGAAGCTCGCCGCCCTGGCTCTGGTCATCTCCTTCTGGCAGGCCGTGGTCTGGACCGGCTGGAAGGATCCGTGGGCCCTGCCCGGCCCGGCGACGGTGTTCGAGGACCTCGGCCACTACCTGGTCAGCTCGGCGCTCTGGGACGGCCTGGCCACCACCGGCCGGCGGGCCGCCGTCGGCTTCGCCGCCGCGGTCACCGTCGGGCTCGTGCTCGGCCTGGCCGTGGCCCGGGTGCGGGTGCTCCGCGCCGCCCTCGGCTCGATGATCACCGCACTGCAGACCATGCCGTCGATCGCCTGGTTCCCGCTGGCCATCCTGCTCTTCCAACTCAGCGAGCAAGCGATCTTCTTCGTGGTCGTGCTCGGCGCGGCGCCGTCCGTCGCCAACGGCGTCATCCATGGCGTCGACTACGTGCCGCCGCTGCTGGTACGGGCGGGCCGCAACCTCGGCGCCCGGGGGCTCAACCTCTACCGGTACGTCATCGCGCCAGCCGCGCTGCCCGCGATCGTGGCCGGGCTCAAGCAGGGCTGGGCATTCGCCTGGCGCAGCCTGATGGCCGGCGAGCTGCTGGTGGTCATCGCCACCCGGACCTCGATCGGCGCGCAGCTCACCTATGCCCGTGAACTCAGCGAGGCGCCCCGGCTGATGGCGATCATGATCGTCATCCTGGTGGTGGGGCTCGGCGTGGACGCCGCCTTCGGCGCGGCCGACAAGGCGATCCGCCGCCGGTGGGGCGTGCTGGACCAGGCCGGCAACTGACGCCGTGTACGTCTCCGCGCGCGCCGACTACGCGCTCCGGGCCATGCTCGCCGTCGCAGCCGCCGGGTCCTCCGGCGACGGGGAGGCCGGCGACGAGCTGGTGAAGGCGGCGGCCCTGGCCGAGAGCCAGGACATCCCGCTCAGCTTCCTTCAGGGCATCCTGCTCGAACTGCGCCGGGCCGAGCTGCTGAACAGCCACCGCGGGACCGAGGGCGGATACGCGCTCACCCGCCCCGCGGCCGAGATCAGCGTGGGCGACATCCTGCGCGCGGTCGGCGGGGCGCTGACCAGCGTCCGGGGCCTGCCGGCCGATCGGGCCGGCTACCACGGGGTGGCCGTCGGACTGCGGGACGTCTGGTTGGCGGTGGACGGTGCGATCGCGCTGGTGGTCGACCGGACCACCCTCGCCGACCTGCTGGGCGACCGCACGCCGACGGTCTGACCAGGCGGGATGCCGGGGCGGTGGCCCTCAGCCGGCGGTCGCGCCGACCGACCGCCCGGCCGGGCTGTGCAGCTCGACCAGCCCGGCCCGGGCGGAACCGGCGGAGGCCGGGTGCCACGGGCCGAACGCGGCCAGCATGGCGAGCACCAGGCCCAGCCCCGCGACCGCGAGGACCAGCAGCAGCTCACGCGCCGCCCCCGAGTGGGCCTCGCCCGCCATGGTCCCCCCTCCCGCGCCCGCCAGGCACGCCCGGCCTCTTCCCCCGGATAACAGCATCACCCGAGACTGAGCCGCGGAACAGTCGTCTTTCGGACGCCATTCGCGCGGATCTCCGACTCAGGCTTGCCGTACCCGTGGGTGTTGGGGCGGGCGCGCCGGGCGGCGGGTGAAGGTCAGAGCGGGCGGATGTTCTCCGCCTGCGGGCCCTTCTGGCCCTGGGTCACCTCGAACTCGACCCGCTGGTTCTCGTCCAGGCTGCGGTAGCCGGACGACTGGATGGCGGAGAAGTGGGCGAAGACGTCGGCGCCGCCGCCGTCCGGGGTGATGAAGCCGAAGCCCTTGTCAGCGTTGAACCACTTGACGGTTCCGATAGCCATTGTTCGTCTCCTCTGACGGAACGTTCCGGCCCACGCCTGTCGCAGGCCGGAGTGATGGTGCGCCACCCGGCGCACCTGTCGCTGCTGGTCGCCCCGCCCGGAGCATTCCGGACACAACAAAGTGCGCCTGGGGCCACAATCCGCCAGGCGCACACAGAGTCTCTGGAAACCAAAACTGCAACGTCGTCAAGGTATCACGGCCGGCGGGATGTGCCAGCCCCCGCCGGAGCTTCCGGCACGCCGGCGATCAGGGCGGTCAGCCCCTCGGCGTCGAGCAGGTCGGCCGGCCGGACGGTGGCCCCGTCCCGGACATAGTGGAAGGCCGCACCGACCCACTCGACCGGCACACCGGCCAGCTCGGCCCAGGCCAGCCGGTAGACCGCGAGCTGCACCGCCACCGCCTCGGCCTCCCGCCCGGTGGGCTGCCGGCCGGTCTTCCAGTCGACCACGTCGTACCGGCCGCCGGGGCGGGCGAAGACGGCGTCCATCCGGCCCCGGACCACCACGCCGGCGAGAACTGTGGCGAACGGCACCTCGACCTCCACCGGCACCCGCTCGGCCCACTCACTGGCCAGGAAGCGCTCCTGCAGTTCGGTGAGCGCCTCGTCGGGCGCGGCGTCGTCGTCCGCCGCGCCGGGCAGCTCGTCCACGTCCAGCAGCCGGTCGGCGCCGAAGCGCTGCTCCAACCAGGTGTGGAAGGCGGTGCCGCGCCGGGCGTACGGGTTGGGTTCGGCGGGCATCGGCCGGCGCAGCGCCCGGGCCAGAGCCCCCGGATCGCGGCGCAGCGCCACCAACTGGGTCACCGACAGATGCTCGGGCAGCTCGATCTCGACCGACTCGGCCCGGCGGGCCAGCTCCGCCCGCTCGGCCAGCAGCAGATCGGCCTCCCGCCGCCACCGGACCACCTCGGGATCGTCCGCCCGGCTCCCGGTGCCGTCGTCCCCGGGCACCACCCGGGTGCCACCGGCCGGCCGCTCGGTCCCGGTCCGGCCGCCCACCGGCCCGGATTCCGTCGCCCCGGTGTCGGCGGTCGGCCCGGCGAGCGCGAGCCCGGTCGCCTCGCGGTGGGCCGACTCCGGGTCGGCGAGGTAGCGGCGGACCAGCGCGGCGGCCTCGGCCAGCGCCGGACGGCGGGCGCCCAGCGGGTCGGCCGGCCACTCCGCCCGGAGCACGACCTCGGTGGTCGGGTTCACCGCGTCCCCGGCCGGCTCCGGCGCCCACTCGTCGACCAGATGCCCGGCCGCGCCGTCCAGGCAGGCGTCGTGCACCTCGCCCAGGAAGACCGACGGGCCACGGAACCGCTTCGTCCCCTCCCCCCACCAGTAACCCGAGCAGAGCAGCAGCCGCCGGGGTCGGGTCACCGCCACGTACGCGAGCCGGCGCTCCTCCCGCTCGTCGTGCGACCGCCAGGCGTCGCCGAAATCCTCCAGCGCCCGGGCCACCCCGCGCTGGTCCTCTGCCCCGTGAAGGCCCAGCTCGGGCAGCCCGTCGGCGTCGCCGCGCAGCGGGAACGGCAGCACGCCCAACCCGCCGAGCCAGTGGTCGGAGTTGCGCACCGGTCCCGGCCAGACACCCCGGGTCAGCCCGGCGGCCGCCACCACGTCCCACTCCAGGCCCTTGGCGGCGTGCGCGGTGAGGATCTGCACCGCGCCCTCCACCACCTCGACCTCGCCGGGCGTCAGGCCGCGCTCCTCGTCCTCCGCCGCGGCCAGGTAGGCGAGGAAGCCGGCCAGGGTCGCACCGGGCGTCTCACCGCTGAACCGGGCCGCGACGTCGCCGAGCGCGTCCAGGTGCCCGCGGGCCAGGCCGGCGTCGCCGGTGCCGTCCCGACCCGCCCGGACCGCCACCTCCACGTCCAGGCCGATGGTCCGCTCGATGTCCGCGATCAACTCCGGCAGGGACTGGTCCAGCCGGTAGCGCAGCAGCGCCAGCTCCATCCCGTACGAGCGCAGCCGCGCGTACCCCTCCGCGGAGTAGGCCTGCGCCGGCCCCAGGTCGGCGAGCGCCTCGACCAGGGTGGCCTCGTCGAGGACGTCCACGGTGATCTCCGGCCCCCCGTCGCCGGCCAGTTCCCGGCGGGCCCTCGCGATGCCCTTCGCCCGCCGGTGCAGGGCGACGAGGTCGCGCGGCCCGATCCGCCAGCGCGCCCCGGTGAGCAGCCGCAGCAGCGCCGCCCCGTCGGTGGGATCGGCGAGGACCCGCAGCGTGCAGACCACGTCGCGGATCTCGGGGGTGTCCAGCAGGCCGCCGAGCCCGACCACCTCGACCGGCAGGCCCCGGGCGCGCAGCGCGGACTCGATGGCGGGGATCTGGCTGCGCAGCCGGACCAGCACGGCGGTGGTGGGGCGGTGCGGCACCGGGATGCGCTCGGGCAACGCGTCCGACATCCCGGCCGCCCCGCGCCAGGCGGCGACCACGCTGTCGGCGATCCACTCGGCCTCGTCGGCGTACGTCTCCAGCAGCGCGCAGTGCACGGTGCCGGCGGCCTGCCCGCGCGGGCTGCGGTGCGGGATCGGGTCCCTGACGCTGCGCGCCGCGTGCAGTTCCGGCACCCGGGCACCGGCCGCCCGCAGCGGCACCGAGAGCGCGTTGGCGACGCCGAGGATCTCCGGCCGGTTGCGCCAGCTGGTGGTGAGGCTGAGCACGTCGGCGGGGGTGCCTTCGGCGCGGGCGAACTCAGTGGGGAACCGGTCCAGGGTGCCGGCGCTGGCACCGCGCCAGCCGTAGATGGACTGGCAGGGGTCGCCGACGGCGGTGACCGGGTGGCCGCCGCCGAAGAGCGCGTTGAGCAGCACCACCTGGGCGTGGCTGGTGTCCTGGTACTCGTCGAGCAGCACCACCCGGAACCGGTCCCGTTCGATCAGCCCGACACCGGGGTGGTCCCGGGCCACCCGCGCGGCCCGGGCGAGCTGGTCGGCGAAGTCCATCGCCTCGAAGTCGTCCTTGCGCCGGGCGTACGCGCGGACCAGCGGCAGCAGCTTCAGCCGGGTCTGCTGGAGCTGCAACGCCTTCTTGACGTCGGCGTAGACCCGGCCGGGACGGGACTGCACCTCGGCGAAGAAACGGCCGGTCCAGGCGGCCAGCGCGTCCGGGCCGACCAGGTGCTCGTCCAGCTCCCCGGCGAGGGACAGCACGGCGTCGGTGACCGTGCTGGGCATCCGGTCCACCTCGGACATGTCGCCGTCGTAGTTGCGGACCAGCAGGTCGACGAGCTGCCATCGGGACGCCTCGGTGAGCAGCCGGGTGCTCGGCTCGTACCCGGCGCGCAGCCCGTGCTCGGTGACGATCCGGCCGGCGTACGAGTGGTAGGTGGAGACGGTCGGCTCGCCGGCCAGCGGGTCGTCGTGCGGGTCCCGGCGTGGGCGGCCCAACCGGCGGATGAGCTGGTCGAGCCGGGTACGCACCCGGTGCGCCAGCTCGCCGGCGGCCTTGCGGGTGAAGGTGAGGCCGAGGATCTGTTCGGGCCGCACGTACTGGTTGGCGACCAGCCAGACCACCCGGGCGGACATCGTCTCGGTCTTGCCGGACCCGGCGCCGGCGACGACCAGCAGCGGCTCCACCGGCGCGGCGATGATCGCCGCCTGTTCCCGGGTGGGCGCCGGCAGCCGCAGCAGCTTCGCCAGCTCCACGGGGGTGTAGCGGGGGCCGGAGTCGGCGGTCCGGGGCGCCGGGGTGGCGGCGGCACCGAAGAGCGCGGGCTGGGTCACGGCTGCTCCGGACGAGGCGTGGTCGGCGGCTCGACCACCTGGCGGCCCTGCCCGGATACCGGGCAGCTGGTCCGGACCGGGCAGACCCGGCACTTCGAGTTGGCGACCGCGGCGAAGGTGGCGGCGGCCATCGTATCCGCGGTACGCCGGACCAGCGCGGTGGCCCAGCCGGCCTCCGGCCCCTCCCCGGCGGCGGCCTGGGTCTGCTCCTTGGCCTCCCTGGCGCCCGTGCCGAGCTGCACCAGCGCGGCCCCGCCGGACTCGTCGCCGAACTCGGCGAACCCCCCCGCCTCCACCGCCGCCTGGTACGCGCCGAGCTGCGGGTGCTCGGCCACCTCCCGCTCGGTGACCGCGGTGGACTTGCCGGTCTTCAGGTCGATCACCACGAGCCGCCCCTCGGCGTCCACCTCCAGCCGATCCACCCGGCCGGCCAGCTCGACCGGCCGGCGCGGGTCGTCGAGGCGTACCGCGAACTCGTGCTCGATGGCGAGCAGCCGGCGCGGGTTGCCGGCCAGCCAGCGCAGCAGCTTGTCCACCATGGCCTCGGCCCGGGTGCGTTCCGGGCCGACCATCCAGCGGGCGGCCAGCTCGATCGCGTCGAACCGGGCGGCCACGTACTCCAGCAGTGCGGTCCGGTCCACGCTGGCGTCCTCGGCCAGCATCGCGGCGGCGTGCACCAGGTTGCCGACCCCCTGCGCGGCGCTGGCCGGGGCGCTGCCGCCGTGCCGTTCCAGCAGCCAGCGCAGGCTGCACCGCAGCGCGCTCTCCATCGCCGACGGGGTGACCCGCACCGGTTCGCCCTCGTCGACCAGCGGCCGGTCGTCGGAGAGGCCGCGCAGCCCCCACCAGTCGTCCGGGTGCGCGCCGGGCACCCCGGCCGTGGCCAGCCGGGCCAGCTCGGCCGCCGCCGCGCGCCGCTGGGCGGGCGGCACAGCCGGGTCGACCACCGCGGTGCGCAGCTCCGCCACCAGCGCGGACAGGGTGAGCCCGCGCGGCGGCAGGGTGACCGGCAGGGCGGCCGGCGCGGCGTCCTGCGGATCGTCAATCGTCGGCACCGGCCCGTCCGACGCCGGTGGCACGGCCGGCGTGGCGCCGTCGCCCCGGTCACGGCGGTCTCGCACCGGACCGCCGTCCCCGCCGGCGACGCGGCGCGCGGCCCGGCCGGCGGAATCCGGATGGCCCGGTCCCGGACCGGGTCCCGCCGGGACGGCTCCCCCGCCGCCGACGGCGGGCGGCTCGGTGCCGCCCAGCTCGTGCAGGAAGCGGCTGGGCTGCTCCTCGTGGTCGTCGCCGCCCACCGCCGCCGAGGCGACCGCGGTGACCAGCAGCCGGTGCCGGGCCCGGCTGACCGCGACGTGGAACAGCCGGCGTTCCTCGTCGAGCAGCGCCGAGGTCTGCCCGACCAGGCTGGCCCGTACGCCGGTGCCGTCGGCCCGGCCGGCGAGCACGTCGACCAGCCGCTCGGAGCCGAGCAGACTGCCGCGCAGCCGCAGGTCCGGCCAGACGCCCTCCTGCACCCCGGCGATCGCGACCAGGTCCCATTCCAGGCCCTTGGCGGCGTGCGCGGTGAGCAGGCGTACCGCGTCGCCCCGGTCGGCGCTGGCGGCCAGGGTGTCCGCCGGCAGGTCCTGGCCGAGCACGTGGTCGAGGAAGACCTCGGTACGCGCACCGGGCAGCCGGTCGGTGAACCGGGCTGCCGCGTCGAAGAGCACCAGCACCGCGTCGAGGTCCCGGTCGGCGGCCTCGGCGCGCCAGCGCTGGGCGGTCTCGTGCTCGCCGGTGGCCGCCCGGCCCCGGGTGATCGCACCGGCCCAACGCTCGGCCAGCCCGCTTTCCTGCCACACCGCCCAGAGCACCTCCTCGGCGGTGGCCCCGGGGGTGGCGGCGACCTGCCGGGCGGTCGCCAGCAGGTGCGCCACCGCCTGGGCGGGCTCCGCCCAGCGCCGCTCGACGGCGGCCAGCTCGGCCGGGTCGCGCAGCGCCTCGACGATCAGCTCGCCGGAGGGGCGGCGGTCACCGGCGGCCAGCGCGAGCGCGCGCAGCCCCTGGCGCAGCCGCCGCTCGGCGAGCGGGTCGGCGCCGCCCAGCGGCGAGTGCAGCAGGGCGACCGCCGCCTCCTCGTCCAGCCGGTCGGGTTCCAGCGCGCAGCGGAGCAGGAGCAGCAACGGAGCCACCCCGGGCTGGAGGTGCAGCGGCAGGTCCTCGCCGTGCACCACGGTCGGCACGCCGGCGGTGTGCAGGGCACGCCGTAGCGACGGCAACTGACGGCCGGTGGAGCGGACCAGCACCGCCATCCGGGACCAGGGCACCCCGTCGAGCAGGTGCGCCTCGCGCAGGGCGTGGGCCAGCCACGCGGACTCGCTGGTCGCCGAGCGGAAGGTGCGTACCTCGACCGTGCCGGGCGGCGCGTCGGGCAGCGGGCGCAGCCGCCGGTGCGCCGCCGGCCCGCGCAGCCGGCGGGCCAGTCGGGCGGTCGCCGCCAGCAGCTCCGGGCCGGCCCGGTACGACGTGGTCAGCACGACCTGCGCGGCGGGCGCCCCGGAGGCGGTACGGAACCGGTGCGGGAAGGTGGCCACACCCGCCGGGTCGGCGCCCCGGAACGCGTACGTGGAGGAGTCCGGGTCGGCGAAGGCGACCAGGGACTTGCCGCCGCCGGCGATGACGGCGAGCAGGTCGAGCTGGGCCGGGTCGGTGTCGGCGAGCTCGTCGACATAGACGTGAGCCAGCCGCCGACGCTCGGCCGCCAGCAGCTCCGGGTCGTCGAGCAGCATGCCGGTGGCGGCCCGGACCAGTTCGGCCGGGTCGTACGCGATCGAGCCGCGGTTGCTCACGTCGCGCAGGGCGAGGACGGCGACGTACTCCCGTAGGAAGCGGGCGGCGGCCGGCCAGTCGGCGCGCCCCAGCTTCTCCCCCAGCCGGGCCAGCTCGATCGGGCCGACGCCCCGCTCGGCGGCGCGCATCAGCAGGTCGCGGAGCTGCTGCGCGAACGCCCGGGTACGCAGTGCCGGCCGCAGGTCCTCCGGCCAGCCGACCGGGTCGTCATCCGGCTCCTCGCCGACCACGTCGAGCAGCTCGCGGATGATGAGATCCTGCTCGGGCCCGGTGAGCAGCCGGGGCGACGGCTCGCCCCGCTCGGCGGCGGCCCGGCGGAGCAGCCCGAAGGCGTACGCCGGGAAGGTGCGGACCAGTGGCTCGCGGAGCACCCGGGCGGGCCAGGTCGCAATGCCGCCCGCCGCCTGTCCACCCTCGTGCGGATGGCCGGCGCCGGCGATCCGCGCCTCGATCCGGTGGCGCAGGTCGGTGGCACCGCGTCGGCCGAAGGTGAGCACCAGGACGCGCTCGGGGTCGGTGCCCTCGGCCACCCGTGCGGCGACCGCCTCGACCAGCGTGCTGGTCTTGCCGGTGCCCGGCCCTCCGACGACCAGCATCGGCCCGTCGGTGTGCGCGACCACCTCGGCCTGCACGGCATCCGGCCGGCGCGAGGGCGGATATGCGGCATCGCCCGCCGACCCCCCGGATCGCGGCTCCGCCCCGGTCTCTTCAGGACCGTCCCCCTGCCCCGCCCCGCCGGCACGGGAGACCCCCGTCACCGCCCCGGCGGACCGACGCACCAACCGGTACGCCATCACCCCATCCCACCACGCCCCTACGACACCCCACCGCCCCCACCCCACCCACGCGTCCCTGCCCTGCCCACCCCACCCCTGCCCACGTCGATCATGAGGTTGTCGTCACGACACGCCGATGCGCGGGGCAACAACTTCATGATCACCGCGGACGGGGGGTGGGGGTGGGGGCGTCAGGTCAGGTGGGGGGTGAGGAGGTCCAGGGCGGCGGGGACGGTGTCGGCGACCAGTAGGAGGTCGAGGCCGGCGGGCTTGAGGAAGCGACGGTCGGCGAGGGTGCGTAGCCAGTCCAGCAACGGCCGGTAGAAGCCGTCCGCGTCGACCAGCACCATGGGCTTGCCGTGCAGGGCCAGGGTGGCCGTGGTCCAGACCTCGAACAGCTCGTCGAGGGTGCCGAGCCCACCGGGCAGGGTGATGAACGCGTCCGACTTCTCGATCATCAGCGTCTTGCGGCTGGCCATCCCGTCGGTGACCAGCAGCTCGTCGGCGGCCAGGTCGGCGACCTCCAGGTCGACCAGGACCTGCGGGATCACCCCGACGGTGCGGCCACCAGCGGCCCGTGCGCCGTCCGTCACCGCACCCATCATGCCGACGCAGCCGCCGCCGCTGACCAGCGTGTGTCCGCGCCGGGCCAGCTCCGCACCGGTCTCGGCCGCCAGGTCCAGCCAGCGCTGGTCGAGGGTACGCGAGGACGCGCAGAACACGCAGATCGCGGCCACCGGTCAGCCCCGCCCCGCCGGGCGGGACCCGGGCTGGTCCCCCGCCGGTGGCTCGGGCGCGGCCTCGACCGGCTCGTCGGTGGCCCCGGCCGGCGACGCGGGTGCGGCCTCGGCCGGGGAGTCGGGTGCCGGATCGGGCGCGGCCTCGGCGGCGGCCTGCTGGTCGGCGGCGACCCGGGCGACCGCCTCCTCCCGGATGGCCTCCTGCTCGGCGGAGAGCACCGCCTCGGCCTCCACGATGTGCCGGACCGCCTGGTCGACGTCGTCGGTGAGGCAGATCAGTTCCAGGTCGGACGGGCCGATCTTGCCCTCGGCGACCATGCTGTCCCGCAGCCAGTCGATCAGGCCCCGCCAGTAGTCGAGGCCCATCAGCACCACCGGGAAGCGGGTGACCTTGCCGGTCTGCACCAGGGTCAGCGCCTCGAACAGCTCGTCCATGGTGCCGAAGCCACCGGGCAGCACGACGAACGCCTGTGCGTACTTGACGAACATGGTCTTGCGGGCGAAGAAGTAGCGGAAGTCGATGGACAGGTCGGCCCAGTCGTTGAGGCCCTGCTCGAACGGCAGCTCGATACCGAGCCCGACGGAGAGCCCGCCCGCCTCGCTGGCGCCCCGGTTGGCCGCCTCCATCACCCCCGGGCCGCCGCCCGTGATCACCGCGTACCCGGCCCGGGCCAGCGCGCCGCCCAACTCCTCGGCCATCCGGCACTCGGGGCTGTCCGGCATGCTGCGGGCCGAGCCGAAGACGCTGACCGCCGGCGGCAGGTCGGCGAGGGTGTCGAAGCCCTCGACGAACTCCGACAGGATGCGCAGCGCCCGCCAGGCGTCCTTGGTCTTCCAGTCGCCCCGGCCCCGGGAGTCCAACAGCCGCTGGTCGGCGGTGCTGGTCGGGATGGCCTGGTTGCGCAGTGTGACGGCACCCCGGTGCCGCACACCGCGTGGGCCACGGCCGGGCTGCCGCCCGTTGCTCTGGCTCATGACGGCACTCTGCTGCGCTGCGTGCCGCCATGAGGCACCAACGCGCTGCACTGATGATTCGCTCGCCTGCGCTCGCTCATGACGGCACTCCGCTGCGCTCGCTCATGGGGCCACCGTAGTGGAGCTACGGCGGTCCGGTGCGGAGGCGGGCGAGCGCGCGAAGTTCTTGGCGATCTTAGGCAACTAAATCGCTCGCCCGGACGTCTTACTATTCACATACGGGGTATGCCCCGGCGCGAGCTTTCGGGGGAGGAGCCAGCGTTGATCAGCAACACCGAGATGATCCGGATCCGCCGGCAGATGCAGCGGCGGATCCGCGACGTGGTGGCCGAGCGCCGCCGTGCCCGCATGATGGAAGCCCACCACACCGACCTCACCGGCGAGTCCGCCGAACCGGACACCTCACTGACGACGACCGTCTGAGGCTCCGCCGGACCGACCTCGGGGGGCCGCGTCACCGACGCGACCCCCCGGTCGCGTGTCCGGGCTCAGGCCGGGGCGAGCCAGCGGTGCAGGGTGGCCGCACCGTCACGGATCTTGGTCAGCTCGACGTGCTCGTCCGGGTGGTGGGCCAGGTTCGGGTCGCCCGGGCCGAAGTTCAGCGCCGGGATGCCCAGGGCCGCGAACCGGGCCACGTCGGTCCAGCCCAGCTTGCCGACCGGGGCCGCCCCCACCGCCTCCAGGAACTCCCGCGCCGGCGCGGCCGCCAGCCCGGGCAGCGCGCCGGCCGCCATGTCGGTCACCGCCAGCTCGAAGCCGGCGAAGACCTCCCGCACGTGCGCCTCGGCCTGCTCCGGCGTACGGTCCGGGGCGAACCGGAAGTTGACCTCGATCTCGCACCGGTCCGGCACCACGTTGCCGGCGACCCCGCCGTGGATGCGCACCGCGTTCATGCCCTCCCGGTAGTCGCAGCCGTCGATGGTGACCCGCCGCGCCTCGTACGCGGTCAGGCGCCGCAGCACCTCCCCGGCGGCGTGGATCGCGTTCACACCGTGCCAGGAGCGCGCCGAGTGGGCCCGGACGCCGGTGGTCGACACGATCGCCCGCATGGTGCCCTGGCAGCCGGCCTCGACGATCCCGTAGGTCGGTTCCAGCAGCACGGCGAAGTCGGCCTGGAGCCACTCCGGGTGGGCCTGGGAGACGAGCGTGAGCCCGTTGTACTGCGACTCGATCTCCTCGGCCTCGTAGAAGAAGTACGTGACGTCGTAGCGCGGATCGGGCAGGGTCACCGCCAGATGCAGCGCGAAGGCCACCCCGGACTTCATGTCGGAGGTGCCGCAGCCGTACATCAGGTCGCCGCGCATGGTCGACGGGAAGTTGTTGTTGAGCGGGACGGTGTCCAGGTGGCCGGCGAGCACCACCCGCTGCGACCGGCCGAGATCGGTGCGGGCCATCACCGTGTTGCCGTGCCGGTACGTGGTCAGGTGCGGTACGCCCCGCAGCACCTCCTCGACACAGTCGGCGATCGCCTTCTCGTTTCGGGAGACGGACTCTATGTCGACCAGTGCGCGGGTAAGCGCCACCGGATCAGCCAGGACCTCGGGGGTCAGCGGGTTCTGCATGCCTCGCACGGTACCGTCAGCACTGGTGAGCGCGTGGAGCGAGCTTGCGAGCACCTCGGCGAGCACGAGGAGTGACCCTGCGAGCCCCGCGGTCGCGAGCAGCAGCAGCCACCGTAGCCGCGAACGAGAGGTAGAGCTGTGACGTCCGATTCGGCCTGGGGCATCGGTCTGGCCACGACCACCGCTGACGACCTGGTGCTCGACACCTGGTACCCGACCGGCAAGCTCGGGCTCGGCGAGCTGCCGCTCGTCCCCGGCGAGGACCAGGCCGACGTCCTCGACCTGCCGCCCGGCGCGGTCGGCGGGCGGGCGCTGCCCGGACTGCGTACGGTCCAGGTGGTCACCGTGATCGGCTCGCTCGACGACCCGATCAAGGACGCCGCCGACGCGTACCTCCGGTTGCACCTGCTCTCCCACCGCCTGGTCCGGCCCAACGAGCTCAACCTCGACGGCATCTTCGGCAAGCTGGCCAACGTGGCCTGGACCTCGGCCGGGCCGTGCCCGCCGGAGCGGGTGGACGAGCTGCGCGTCCTCGAGCGGGCCGCCGGCCGCCACCTCGCCGTCTACGGGGTCGACAAGTTCCCCCGGATGACCGACTACGTGGTCCCCTCCGGCGTCCGGATCGCCGACGCGGACCGGGTCCGCCTCGGCGCGCACCTGGCCTCGGGCACCACCGTGATGCACGAGGGCTTCTGCAACTTCAACGCCGGCACGCTGGGCAGCTCGATGGTCGAGGGGCGAATCGTGCAGGGCGTGGTGGTCGGCGACGGCTCCGACATCGGCGCCGGCGCCTCGATCATGGGCACCCTCTCCGGCGGCGGCACCGAGAAGGTCCGCATCGGGGAGCGGAGCCTGGTCGGCGCGAACGCCGGCATCGGCATCTCGCTCGGCGACGACTGCGTGGTGGAGGCGGGCTGCTACGTCACCGCCGGCTCGAAGATCACCCTGCCGGACGGCCGGGTGGTCAAGGCCCGCGAGCTCTCCGGCGTGGACGGCCTGCTCTTCTGGCGCAACTCGGTGACGGGGGCGCTGGAGACGAAGCCGCGCACCGGCCGGGGCATCGAGCTGAACGCCGCCCTGCACGCCAACGACTGACCGGCCCGGCCGGTTGACGCACCGGGGCGTCACGCGGCGACCGGGCCCGAGCCGGGGTGGACGCTCTGGCCCGGGTCCGTCTCCGATCCGGCACCTGCCCCGGCACAAACCGGGCATGATCTCCCGGTGACCACCATGAGGGAACGCATGCTCGCCGGCGAGCTGTACCTCGCCGACGATCCCGAGATCGCCGCCGACCTGGACCGGGCGGCCCGGCTCACCGAACGCTTCAACGCCGGCCCCGTCGACGACCCGCAGGGCCGGCTCGCCGCGCTCCGCGAGCTGCTCGGCACGCTCGGCGAGGGCAGCTGGATCCGGCCGCCGTTCCACTGCGACTACGGCTGGCAGACCCACCTCGGGCCGCGCTGCTTCGTCAACTTCAACGCGGTCTTCCTCGACGTCGCCCGGATCAACATCGGCGCCGACGTCCAGATCGGACCGAACGTGCAGCTCCTCACCGCCACCCATCCGCTCGGTCCGGCCGCCCGACGGGCCAAGTGGGAATCGGCCGAGCCGATCAACATCGGCGACAACGCCTGGCTCGGCGGCGGGGTGATCGTGCTGGGCGGCGTCACCATCGGGGCGAACACCGTGGTCGGAGCGGGCGCGGTGGTGACGAGGGACCTGCCCCCCGATGTGCTGGCCGTGGGTAATCCCGCTCGACCGGTACGCACCCTGGAGCAGACCACCTGACCCGCGAAAACAGGCCTGGCCGCGCTGTCACCCGGGCAGGGGATCGGTGAGTCGGACCACCAGATCGGCGCGGCCGGCGGTGCCGGCGACCCGGGCTGCATTCGCCTCGTCGCTGCCCAGCGCCCAGGCACGCGCCTGCTCCGGGGTCTTGCCGTACGCCTCGTGCCGGGCGGCCAGCCGGCTCAGCCGCAGCTCGGCGTCCAGGTCGAGAAACCATGCCTGGTGCAGCAGCGGGCGCACCTCCTCCCACGGGTCGTCACGCAGGAGCAGGTAGTTGCCCTCGGTCACCACCAGCCGGACCTCGGGCGGCACCTCGATCGCCCCGGCGATCGGCTCCTCCAGGTCGCGGCGGAACGCCGGCGCCCACACCGAGGTCGGCTCCAACCGGTGCAGCCGACGCAGGACGGAGACGAAGCCGTTGGCGTCGAAGGTGTCCGGGGCACCCTTGCGGTCGGCCCGGCCCAGCCGGACCAGTTCGGACTGGGCCAGGTGGAAACCGTCCATCGGCACCAGCCGGGCGGCCGCACCGACCTCGGCGACGATCCGCTCGGCCAGGGTGGACTTGCCCGCGCCGGGCGCGCCGGCGATGCCGAGCAGCTGTCGCGGACCGGCGCCGGCCAGCGCACGCGCCCGCTCCACCAGCTCGCCAAGGGGGAGCACCTGGGCTGGTGGCATCAGCCGAGCACCGGCTCGCTGATGGTGAACCGGGCCTCGACCGCCGCCTGCACCGGCTGCGGCTGCGGATCCAGCTCCAGCTCGGGCGGGGCGTCGTCGGCCCCCGCGTAGGCCGCTCTCGCCAGCATCGGCGGGGCGGCGGCCAGGCCGGTGTCGGCCAGCTCCACCAGGGCGGTCACCCTGGCGCCGAGCGCCTCCGCGTACTCCCTCGCGCGGGCCAGGGCGTCCGCGATGGCCGCGTGCCGCGCCTCCCGGTACGCCGTGCTGTCCGGCCGCAGCGCCCACGCGGGACCGGCCACCTCGACCTGGTCCTGCTCGGCCAGGCGGAGCATCAGATCGCCGAGCGCGGTGAAGTCGGCGACGGTGACGGCCGTGGTGACGCTGCCGTGGTACGCCACCACCCGCTCGCCGGACCGTTTCGTCTCCGGCCAGACCCGGAGCTGGCCGGTCTCCCGCCGCTCCACTGCCGGCCCGGCCGCGTCCAGCAGCACCCGGACGGCGGCGGCCCGCTCGGCCAACCGGGTCAGCGTGGTCTCCCGGTCGCGGTCCCGGGCGGACGCGGTGACCGTGAACCGGGCCAGCTCAGGAGCGACCTCCCGGTACGCCTCGCCGCGTACCACCACGACCGGTGCGTCCGCCATGCTCCTCACCCTAGTGTCGGGCCGGTCGGCAGGTGCGCCGTGTAGGTGACCGCGCCCGCCTCGACCCGGCAGCCGGTGAGGTGGCCACCGGCCGCCCCCAGCTCCCGGAGATACGCCAACTCCCCCGCGTGTTCGGCCGAGGCCGGGAACTCACACCGATGGGTGGTGTACGAGCGGGCGCCCAGCGCGGCCCGGGCCGCCCGCGCCTCGTCCAGCCGAGCCGCGAGCGCCCCGGCGTCCCCGGCCGCCAGCGCCTCGGCGAGCTCGTCGAGGACGTTCCGGACCGCGCCCAACTCGGCCAGCACCCGGTCGCGGTTGCCGAGCAGCATGTTCGCCGTCCGGGCCGGCGGCCCCCCGGCCACCCGGGTGCCGTCGCTGAAGCTGCCGGCGGCGAGCGCGAGCACCGCGTCGCGCAGCGCCGCCCGCTGCACGGCCCCGGCCAACGCGCCCGCGAGCAGGTGCGGCACGTGCGAGGCGAGCGCCGCGGCGGTGTCGTGCTCCGGCGCGGACATCGGCACCACCTGGGCGTGGAAGACGTCGATGAGCAGCGCGGCGAGCCGTCGGAACGCGGCCATCCCGGTCGGCGCCGGGCAGAGCACCCAGGCGGCCCCGTCGAGCAGGGCCGGGGAGGCGGCGGCGAGGCCGGCCCGGTCGGCACCGGCCATCGGGTGGCCGGGCACGAACCGGTGCCCGAGCCCCTGCGCGGTGGCGGCGGTGGACACGTCCGCCTTGGTGCTGCCCACGTCGGTGAGCACGCATCGGTCGTCGGTGACGCCGGCCACCCGGGTCAGCATCGCGGGCAGGGTGGGCAGGGGACCACAGAGGAAGACCACGTCCCGGCCGGCGACCGCCTCCTCCAGGGCATCCGGGACGACGACGCCCCGCTCGGCGGCGTACCGGCGGGTCGCCGGGTCCGGATCCCAGCCCGCCACGTCGAGCCCGGCGTCCCGCAGCCGCAGCAGCACCGAGCCACCGATCAGGCCGGTGCCGAGCACCGCCACCCGTGCCTGCCCGTTGGCTGCGCCCACCGTCACCTCGGTCCGCTCGTACGTCGGCGTCGCCGCTCCACCCTCGCGCCGAGGATATCGTCCCCGGGGGTCGGCACGGTCGCGCTCGCCCTCCACCCGGGACCGCCGGGGCTCAGCCTCGCCCGGCGCCGACCTTCCGCCGCCAGCGGGCGAACGCCATGCTCGGCGTGCCAATGTTGTAGCACCAGGGCAGCTCCGTCACCCGGTCGCCGATCACCTCGAACTGCTCGACCGCCGAGCGGTGGTCGCCGGCCCGGGCGAACAGCTGCGCGAAGTAGTTGTGCGCCACGGGCCAACCCGGGCGTCGCCGGTAGTCCGGGTGGCGTACCGACTGGTCGGCCGCCGCGTTCACCTCGGCCACCACATCGGCGCCGCGCAGGTACTCGTCATCGCGCCCCGACGGCAGGTCCAGCCACATCTCCAGGTGCGCGCTGGGGATGAGGGCCCCCAGCGGAGAACCCGGCGGCATCTTGGCCACCGCGTCGCGGGCGAACGCGAACATCTGCTCGTGGCTGCCGAACCACTTCGCGCAGTTGTACTGGAGCATCTGCTCGTGGGCGATCCGGTGCCCGGGGTGCCGGGCGACGACCTCGTCGAAGCGGCGCTGCGCCTCGGGTCGGCCCACCTGCCGTCCGCGTGCCGACTTCACCAGGAACGTCCAGGCGGTGGTGTCGTCCGGGTTGCGCGACACGACCTCGTCGAGGCAGTTCTCGGCCAGCTTGAGCCGGCGCCGGAACTCCTGGAACTGCTCCTGGCTGGTGCGCTTGGCCGAGGCCGCGCCTCTCGCCTCCCAGGCCCAGTGGACCGCGTGCGCGCCCCGGACCAGCACCGGGAGCGTGGACCCCGGCTCCGCGTCGATCCATTCGCCGATCCAGTCCTGCACCCCGGGCACGTCCGCCGCGATCGAGACGTAGAACGCGTGATCGTCCGGGTCGGTGGCCGCCGTCAGCAGGTCATGCCCCGCCCGCCAGTCCCGCCGCAGCAGCGCCTCGCGTAGGGCGCGCGCCGTGTCGTCGCCCATCGCCGGATCAACCCGCAGCCGCCCACCAAGCCGGAATGGCCACATGCCTCGTTCCTCTCCCCGCAGTGTCGGCGCAGATCGTATGGGCTCGGCGGATGGGGGCGGAAGGGACTTGTCCGAAGAGCCCTCGCGTCGTACGGTCCCCCGACGGCCCGCCCGGCAGAGAGAGGCGGGCACCTCTTACGGGGGAAGGGAAATCCATGTCCGCGACATACCGGGCGCTCGCCTCGGTGGTCATGTTGATCGGCTTCTACGTCGTCGCGCTGCTCCAGCTCGTCGCCGTCGCCGCGCTCGGCGTCTGGCTGTTCAGCCGCACCAGCGGCGTACTCACCGGCAAGCTGCTGCTCCCGCTGCTCGTCGCGCTCGGCGCGGTCGGCGTCGGCCTCTGGAAGGCGATCCGCACGAAGAACGAGCCGATGCCCGGCCCGATCCTGGGCGAGCGGGAGGCGCCGCAGCTCTGGGCCACCGTACGCGAGCTGGCCGCCGCGGTCGGCACCCGCGCGCCCGACGAGATCCGTTTGCTGCCGGACGTGAACGCGGCCGTCAGCGAGCAGAGCCGGCTGCTCGGCCTGCTCGGCGGCCGGCGCACCCTCTACGTCGGGCTGCCGCTGCTCCTGGGCCTGCGGGTCGACCAGTTGCGCTCGGTGCTCGCGCACGAGCTGGGTCACTACTCCGGCCAGCACACCCGGCTCGGCGCGGTCGCCTACCGGGGCCGGCTGGCCATCGCGGAGACCGTCGAGCGGATCAGCCCGCGCAATCCGGTCGGGTGGGTCTTCAAGGGCTACGCGATGCTCTACCTGATGGTCGACAACGCGGCGTCCCGCCGGCAGGAGCTGGAGGCC
Source organism: Micromonospora sp. NPDC093277 (assembly GCF_044765245.1). Classification (NCBI taxonomy): domain Bacteria; kingdom Bacillati; phylum Actinomycetota; class Actinomycetes; order Micromonosporales; family Micromonosporaceae; genus Micromonospora; species Micromonospora sp. NPDC093277. Next base: position 43,091 of record NZ_JBIWJO010000012.1, on the reverse strand, counting down.
GACCGGGCGTCGCTGCGGCTCGCCGGCCACGAGGCGGCCAGCTCCGCGCTGCGTACGCTGCCCGCGCTCGACGCGGCCTGGGCGTTCTACATGCGCCAGTACGTCGAGCCGGGCTGGTCGGCCGGGCTCCTGCCGGACGACCTGTTCGGCGGCTTCGCCCGGTTGCTCGACGCGCGCCGGGACGAGATCGACGAGATGCGCGAGAACGCGCCGGAGCGGAAGGCGTCCCGCTGGGACACCCACCCGCCGATCGGCGTACGGGTCGCCGCCATGGCCGAGACGCCGGTGGTCCAGGTACGGCCGGACGACCGGCCGGCCTGGATCGCGCTCGCCGACGTGGCGGGCGCCGGCCGGCAGCTCCAGAGCATGGTGGTCGAGCACGGGTCGCGCCAGATTCTGCCCTGGCCCGAGTTCGTCGCCGAGTGGATGGCCACGTCCACCCAGCAGCAGGCGGACCGCATCTACCGGGCGGCCGGCCGATTCACCGGTGTGGCGACGCCGGGTCTGCCCACGGTGCTGGACCTGGTCCGCGCCGGCCGGCTCGGCGAGCTCGCCGAGCAGTTCATCTCCGGTGCCACCCGGAGGGAGGCGGCGGTCGCCTTCGCCGGGCCGATGGAGACGCTGCTCGACAACGCGGCGATCCGCTCGGGGCGGGCACACTGGCAGCTCTCCTGGTCCGGGCCGGCCCGGCTGGTCGGCTCGACCGGCGAGCCGTGGGACCTGGCCGAGATCGCCAAGCTGGCGGTGTCCCCGGAGACCCTGGACGAGGCGCTGGCCCGCCTCGCCGAGCGGGGCGTCGACCCGGCGCAGGCGACGGTGGTGCAGGCCCGGGCGTCCGCGCGCGACGCCGACCTGATCGGCGGGCTGGCCAACATCAAGATCGACGGCCGGGAGCACGACGTGCTCGTGCTGGACAACGGCCTCGTCCTGATCCCCGACCCGGGCAAGTCCAGTGAGGGTGAGCAGCGGCTCACCACGCTGGTCCGCGCGGAGCCGGTGAGCGAGGTGGCCACCCGGTACCCGTACCTGCCGTACGAGGAGATCACCTCGGTCGAGGTGCAGCGGGAGGTGCCGTTGAAGGCGGCCCTGACCCTGCACGACGGCCGGGTGGTTCAGGTCCAGGAGCTGATGGCCAGCGAGTTCCTGGAGAAGCACAGCCGGGACACCCTGCTGCACGTGTTCCGGCAGATCAACAGCTGATCCGGGACGGCGGCGGGGGGGGGGGGGGGGGGGGGCCCCCCCCCCCCCCCCCCCCCCCCCCCCCCCCCCCCCCGCCAGTGGAGGAGGCAGGTCTGTATCCCTTAGGACGTCTCAGCGAGCGTCACGGTTGCCGTCTGGTCCGATCCGTTTCGCTTGAACTGCACATCGACCCGGTCGCCGACCTTGCCCGACTGGACGGCACCAACCAGATCGTTCGAATCCTTGATCACCTTGTCGCCGAACCGGGTGACCACGTCGCCCCGCTGCAGCCCGGCCTTTTCCGCGGCGCTGCCCGGGACGACCGCGGCGATCAGCGCGCCACCGTCCTCGGCGGCGTTCACGCTGACCCCGAGCGACGGGTGGCTGATCTTCTCGCCGCGCTGAAGCTTTTCGGCGACGTCCTTGGCCTTGTTGCTCGGGATGGCGAAGCCGACGCCGATGTTGCCGTTGCTGCCCTGTCCGGCGGTGGCGATGGCGGTGTTGATGCCGATCACCTCGCCCCGGGTGTTGACCAGCGCGCCGCCGGAGTTGCCCGGGTTGATCGGGGCGTCGGTCTGGAGCAGCCCGGAGATCGAGCTGGCGCCCTGCTGCGGTTCCATCTGCTGCTGGCCGCCCTCGCCGGCCTGGATGGTGCGGTCGCGGGCGCTGAGGATGCCGGCCGTGACCGAGCCCTGGAGGCCGAGCGGGCTGCCCAGGGCGAGCACCTGGTCGCCCACCTGCATCGCGTCGCTGTCGCCGAACTTGGCCGCCTTCAGACCGCTCACCCCGCTGGCCTGGACCACCGCCAGGTCGGTCTTCGGGTCGGTGCCGACGATCTTCGCATCGGCGTTCTTGCCGTCGGCGAAGACCACCTTCACCGTGTCACCGCTGGCGGAGGCGACCACGTGGTTGTTGGTCAGCACGTACCCGTCGGCGCTGAGGATCACCCCGGAGCCCTCACCGCTGTTCGTCATGATCGTGACGATGCTGTCCTGGACGGAGGCCGCGATCTTCGGCAGGTCGGCGGGGTTGATCACGGGCGCCGCCGAGTAGTTGCGGGTGATGGTGGTGCCCGAGTTGCCGTTCAGGGCGAGCGCGAGCGCGCCGCCGGCCACCCCGGAGCCCAGCATCAGCGCCAGGGCCAGGGCCCCCACGCCAAGGAACCTGCCCGCTCGGCTCGGCCGCGGCCCGGACTGCGGCGAGGCCCACGGCGGGACCGGCTGGCCGGGCTGGTGCGGCTGCGCGCCGGGATACGGCTGGTGCGGCTGGTACGGCGGAACGGCCCCGCCGGCCGCCGTCGGGTAGCCGGCACCGTAGTGCGCGCCGGCACCCTGGTGCGGGCCGGCACCATAGTGCGCGCCGGTGCCCTGGTGCGTGCCGGCGGCCCAGCCGGACGGCTGCTGCCCCCCGTACCAGGGGCCGGGCTGCTGCGGCTGCCCGGAGACCGGGTACGGCGGCGCGGACGGGGTCGCCGTCGGCCGGGCGTACGGGCTGGCGGCCTGCTCCGACTCGACCCGACCGGCGTCGAAGGCGGCCGGGGCGTCGGTACGGCCGAACTCGGCGGTGGCCGGCGCGTCAAGGCGGCTGACCTCGACGGTGGCCGGCTCGTCGGTGCGGCCGAGCTCGGTGGTGGCCGGAGCCTCGCTACGGCCGAAGTCCGTGGTGGCCGGCTCGTCGGCGCGGCCGAAGTCCGTGGTGGCCGGCGCGTCGGCGCGGCCGGCGCCGGCGGCGGTCCCGGCGGCCGGGGAGTCGGCCGGAACCGGCGCGACGGCCGGGGTGGGGCTGGAGTCCGAGGGCCCGTTCCCGGCGTGGGGCAGCTCGGCGGTGGGATGCGACGGCTCGGCGTCGGCGAGAGCCGGCGACCGCTGCGGGTCGGTCTCGTGGTCGGTCATGTATCCACCTTCTCCGCTGGCACTGCAATCAGCCTGGAATACGCCTGTATGTTTTCTGAAAGTCAGTCGCCCGGCTCCGGGGATTCGGGCAGCAGTGGCAGTTTGACCCGGAATGTGGCCCCGCCGCCCGGTGTTTCGACTACCTCGACCATGCCGTGGTGCACCGCCACCAGCGCGGCCACGATGGCCAGCCCAAGCCCGGTGCTGGTCGGCCCGCCGGCCTGCCGGGTCCGCGCCGCGTCCACCCGGTAGAACCGCTCGAAGACCCGCTCAGCCTGTTCCGTGGTGAGGCCCGGTCCGGTGTCCGCCACCTCGATCACGGCCAGGTTGCCGGGTTCGACCCGCAGCCGCAGGGTCACCGAGGCGTCCGGCGGGGTGTGGGTGAGCGCGTTCGTCATCAGGTTGCCGATCACCTGCCGCAGCCGGGCGTCGTCACCGAGCACCACCAGCGGCCCGGCACCGGGCTCGATGTCCAGCTCGACCCGGCGCTCCGGGTCGACCGCCCGGGCCGCCTGCACCGCGTCCGAGGCGAGCACCGGCAGCTCCACCGGGGCCAGCGCGATCGGCCGTTCCCGGTCCATCCGGGCGAGCAGCAGCAGGTCCTCCACCAGCAGCCCCATCCGGGCCGCCTCGTCCTCGATCCGGCGCAGCAGGCCGGCGGTCTGCTCGGGCTGCCGGGCCGCGCCCTGCCGGTAGAGCTCCGCGAAGCCCCGGATGGTGGTCAGCGGGGTGCGCAGCTCGTGCGAGGCGTCCGCGATGAACTGCCGCATCCGCTCCTCGGAGCGGCGGGCCCGCGCCTCGGACGCCTGAGCCTGCGCGGCCGCGTCCCGGGCGCTGACCTCCGCGCTGCGGGCCGCCGCCTCGGACGCCGCCCGCGCGGTGAAGGCCGCCTCGATCTGGGCGAGCATCGCGTTCAGCGCCCGGGAGAGCCGGCCCAGCTCGGAGGTCGGGAAGGCCCGGCCCTCCTCTGGGTCGGGCACCCGCCGGCTCAGGTCGCCGCCGGCGATGGCCGCCGCCGTCCGCTCGATCTCCACGAGCGGCTTGAGACTGGTACGCACGATTCCCGCGCCCACCGACGCCAGGATGATCAGCACCGCCCCACCGACCAGCAGGTCGATCCAGACCAGCTGCTTCACGGCCTGGTCGACAGCGGTGAGATGCTGCCCGAAGGCAACGACCTGACCGCCCCCGACATCCGTGTAGAGCATCCGCCAGCGCGTCCGGCCATCGATCGAGCGGACGGTAAACGGATCACCTACGTTGGCCTGGAAGCCGGCGTAGTCCGTGGGAAAGGGCGGCAGTGCCTCCGGGCTAAGCCCGTGATAGCGCACGGGTTCGGCCAAAACTCCACCGGGAATGGCCTTGGAGGCCACGTAGTCCGAGGGGATACCGACCTGCACTGGATTCTCGCTGCGTTCCAGCTCCCGGGCCACGCCGGCGGCGCCGCTGCGGAGTTGGTCGTCCGCCTGCCCGATCAGGTAGTTGCGGAGGAAGTAGGCGGTGAGCGCGCTGATCACGAGAAGCGCGGCGGCGACCAGGGCCAGGACTGCGGCGACCAGCTTGACTCGCAGCGGGATGGTCCGAAGGTGGCCCTTCGCGTCGTGGACGGCGCTCACGCCGCCGGCTTACGCAGCACGTAGCCGACCCCGCGCAAGGTGTGGATCAGTCGCGGCTGGGTGTTGTCGACCTTGCGGCGCAGGTAGGAGATGTAGGACTCGACGATGTTGTCGTCGCCGCGGAAGTCGTAGTTCCAGACGTGATCGAGGATCTGCGCCTTGGAGAGCACCCGGTTGGCGTTGAGCATCAGGTAGCGCAGCAGCTTGAACTCGGTCGGCGACAGCTGCACCCGCTGGCCGGCCCGGTGCACCTCGTGGGTCTCCTCGTCCAGCTCCAGGTCGGCGAAGGTGAGCCGGGAGGGGGCGTGATCACCGGTGGCGGTACGCCGCAGCACCGCCCGGATCCGGGCGGTCAACTCCTCCAGGCTGAACGGCTTGGTGACGTAGTCGTCGCCGCCCAGAGTGAGCCCGCGGATCTTGTCGTCGGTGGCGTCGCGGGCGGTCAGGAAGACCACCGGGGTACGCGTACCGCCCTCACGGAGCATCCGGATGACCTCGAAGCCGTCCAGGTCGGGCAGCATCACGTCGAGCACGACCAGGTCGGGCCGGTGGTCCTTGGCGGCGGTCAGCGCGGCACTGCCGCTGGTCGCGGTGGCGACGTCGAAGCCGGCGAAACGCAGGCTCGCGGAGAGCAGCTCGAGGATGTTGGGATCGTCCTCGACGACGAGCAGACGAGCCTCGGTCTGGGTAGCCACCATGTCGCCCATCATCCGCGCCCCGGCTGCGGTCCCGCTGGGTGGATGCTGAAAACAGCCTGTGAGCGGGCCGAGCCTGGGAGGCGGCTCAGCGGAGCAGCCGGCGCAGCCCGTCCAGCGCGCCGTCAAGCAGCCGGATCGCGGTCCGGAGCTGGCTGTCGGTGAGCCGGCCGGCGCGGACCAGCGCGCCCACCTCGACGGTGAACGCGGCCAGCCGCTGGTCGAACTCGGCGAGCAGGGGCGTTTCGCCGTGCGCCGCCCGGCCGCCGTTGGTGGTGGGCCGGGTCGGCGGCGGCTCCCAGTGTCCCCGCCGGGTCTGCCGGGCCGCATCGCGCAGCTCCCGCTTCAGGTCGCGCACGGAGCCGCGTACCTCGCTGCGGATCTCCCCGGCCAGGGCGGACAGGTCCTCGACCGAGGCGGTGATGTCCGATTCCAGAATGGCCAGCTCGTCGGCGCGCTGCCGCAGCTCCGCCCGGCCCGCCTCGGTGATCTCGTACACCTTGCGGCCGCCGGCCGCGGTGTGGGTGACCAGCCCCTCGACCTCCAGGCGTTGCAGCCGGGGGTAGATGGTGCCGGCGCTCGGCGCGTACAGGCCGAGGAAGCGGTCCTCCAGCAGCCGGATCAGCTCGTAGCCGTGCTTCGGGCCGTCGTCGAGCAGCTTGAGCAGATAGAGCCGGAGCCGCCCGTGACTGAACACGGCGGTCACGGCAGCTCCTCCAGGTCGTCGGCGTCCTCGACGGGCCGGGCGAGCAGCGCGATGCTGCCCGACGTCGCGGACGCCCAGAGCTTACCGCCGCCGGTGCCGAGGACACCGTGGCTGTCCTTGACGGAGCCGAAGCCGCCGCCGCCCGTCAGTGGGAAGCCGCTGGTGATCCGGCCGGAGGTGGTGTGCAGGTGGACGGTAAGGTCGCTGTCCTCACGGACCCGCACGGTGATGCTGCCGGAGATGGCGCTGAGCCGGATGTCGCTCCCCTTGGGATTGTCCAGGTCGCAGGTGATCGACCCGGAGACCGCGTGGGCGCGGACCCGCTCGGGCGCGCTGTCGGCGAGGATCAGCTCGCCGGAGACCGTCTCCAGGTTGAGGTCGCCGCCCACGCCGAGGGCCTCCACCGGACCCGAGGTGACCTTGGCGGTGGTGTGCCCGCGCAGCCCCATCAGGGTGACCCGACCGGAGGTGACGTCGACCCGGGTGTCCCGGCGCAGGCCGGAGGCGACCAGCGAACCGGCCACCAGGTGCAGGTCGGCCAGCACGTGCGCCGGTACGGCGATCGAGACCTCGGCCCGGAACCGGCGGCCGAGCTGACCGAGCCACCAGAGGAACCCGGGCCAGCGGGGGTGCCGCTCGTGCCCGACGAAGAGGCGACCGTCGCGCTGCTCCACCACGACCGGCCGGCGGCTGACCCGGGTGATGTCGATCCGGGCCGGACCGTCGGTGGCGACCACGTTGAGGCGGCCGGTGACCAGCCGTACGTCGAGCCGGGTGACCGGCTCGTCCAGGGTGAGCCGCTGTGGGCTGTCGACCGTCCAGCTGGGCATGGCGTCCTCCCCTCGGCGACGTGCCGAGCCACGGCACGTCGAGTGACCGGGGGGAAGCATAACGCGATACATCGCGACTGAACAAGACTGTCGCGAGATATGTCGCGAGAGCGTCAGGCGGCCAGGTCGAGCGCCACCTCCCGATCGGTCGACATCGTGGGAGCATCGCCCGAACGGGCCGGCGAGAGGTCCAGCACCGGGGCGGGCCGACCGGCGGACACCGGCCGGGCCGAGGTCAGGTGGATCGCCGACTCGGCGGCGCGGGCCAGCACCCGCCGGTCCGCCTCCACGTCCGGGTGCAGCGCGGTGGCCACCACCACCGACACGGTCAGGTCCCGGGCGGACAGCACCCGGCGTACCGACTCCCAGAGCGTCTCCTCACCGAGGAAGGCGGCCAGGGTGGTCGGGTCGCCGGCGTACCGGTAGGTGAGGCGCAGCGGCACGATCGGCGCGCCGGCGTCCACCGCGGCCTGGAACATGGCCGGCCGGAAGCCCCGCCCGGGCCGGCAGTCGGCCGCCTCGCCGCACCAGGTCGTCCCCTCGGGGAAGACCGCCACCGAGTGTCCGGCGCGCAGCGCGCTGGTCACCCGACCGACCGTGGCCGGCAGGTCACGCGGCCGGGACCGGTCCACGAAGACCGTGCCACCGGCGGCGGCCAGCGGCCCCATCAGGGGCCACTCCCGCACCTCCTGCTTGGCGAGCATCCGGGCCGGCGCGACCGCGAGCACGGCGAGGATGTCCAGCCAGGAGAGGTGGTTGGCGACCAGCAGCGCCCGCCGGCGCGGCAGCCGGCCCCGGACCACCAGCCGCACGCCGAGGGCCCGCAGGGTGCCGCGGGCCCAGCCACGCAGCGCGGCCCCCCGGTCCCGGGCGGGCAGCAGCGGCAGCAATGCGGCCAGCCCGACCCCCGCCAGCAGCATCCCGAACACCCCCAGCAGCCGCCCCACCCGGCGCGGGAGCGACACGGCCGGCCCGGCGTCGGCCGGCAGGCACGCCGGCCCGCAGCCCGACGAGGGCCGCCACAGGTCGTCGGTGGTCACGACGGCTCCCCACCGAGGAAGTGCCGCAGGTAGCGCGGGTTCATCCGGTCCAGCGAGAGCAGCACGTAGAAGTCGGCGCAGGCGAAGTCCGGGTCGTACGCCGGCTCCCCGCAGACCCACGCGCCGAGCCGGAGGTAACCGCGGAGCAGCGGCGGGATCAACGCCCGACGCTCAGCGGTCGAGAGGCTTGCCGGATCGGCGGCGGGCGCCTCGGCGAACCACGGGCGGCGGGGCGTGATCCGCATCGGCGGCGGGGCCAGGTGCCGGGCGGTGACCTGAGCCCACACCTCGGCAGCCGCGAGGCCGCCGTCGGCGACCGGCACCGAGGCGCAGCCGCCCAGCCAGCGCGACCCGCGCAGGTGCAGGTAGCGGGCGATGCCCGCCCACATCAGGTTGATCACCGCGCCGGAGCGGTGGTCCGGGTGCACGCAGGAGCGACCCGCCTCGACCAGGCCGTCCCGGAGCGGGGCGAGCGGGGTCAGGTCGAACTCGCCGTCGGAATACGGGCGACTCGCGCGACCGGGCGGCAGCAGCCGGTACGTGCCGACCACCTCGTCGGTGCCCTCCCGCAGCACGACCAGGTGGTCGCAGTGCGCGTCGAACTCGTCGGTGTCGAGCCCGGCGGCCCCTGGATGCAGGGTCGCGCCGAGCTCGGTGGCGAACACCTCGTGGCGGAGGCGTTGCGCGGCCGCGACCAGGTTCGGGTCGTCGGCGATCAGCAGGGTGTAGCCACTGGTCGTCAGGGGTGCGCCAGCGGCGTGCAGAACGGCCATGGGTATCTGTGTAAGGGGCGCGGTTGCCGGCCATGGGGATGAGGGGTGTCGATCCGGTGAACGCCGGTCGGCGCTCCGGTCCCGCCCCCCACCTGCGGCGTTCACCCCCGCGCCGGGATCGGGCGGGTGGAGCCGGCGAAGTCGGGCGTGCGAGGCTGCCGGGCGGGGCCGGCAAGGGGGCCGGGCCCGGACCAGCCTGGAGGACGTACATGATCATCGAGTCGCGCTTCCACGGGCCCGCCGGCTCGGGCAACGGCGGCTGGAGCGCCGGGATCTTCGCGGCGGTGGTCGACGGCCGGGGGCCGGTGGAGGTCACCCTGCGCAAACCGCCCCCACTGGAGACCCCGCTGACCGCGGTCGACGGCTCGGTTCACGACCCGGACGGCCAGGTGATCGCGCAGGTACGCCGGGTCGACGAGTTCAGCGCCGTGGTGCCACCGGTGGACCAGCCGACGGCCGAGGCCGCCGCCCGGACGTACCCGGGGCTGGTGGAGCACCCCTTCCCGGGCTGCTACGTCTGCGGCCCCGAGAATCCGGACGGGCTGCGCATCTTCCCGGGCCGGCTGCCGGACGGCCGGACCGCCGCGCCGTTCCGCGCCCCGGCCGGGGTGGTGCCGGCGACGGTCTGGGCGGCGCTGGACTGCCCCGGCGGCTGGGCGGTGATCGCGCCCGGCCGCCCGTACGTCCTGGGTCGGATCGCCGCAGTGGTCGCGGCGCTGCCGCGGCCCGGCGACGAGTGCGTGGTGACCGGCGCGATGGTCGGCGGCGAGGGGCGCAAGGCCGAGGTGCACTCCAGCCTTTACGGCCCCGACGGCGCCCTGCTCGGCTACGCCCGGGCCACCTGGATCGCGCTGCCGCCGGCCTGACCTCTCCTCCCTGAGAACGATCGCCTCCTGCCCCCGACGGAGGAGGACGTACGCGTCCCGCCTGATTGACCCTGTTGCGCGCGGTTGCGAGGCTGTGCCACGGCGCTGTTCGCGACGGTGCCCCCAGCGGCGCGCCCGCGCGCCGCGCCAGGAGAGGAGAACGATGTCCGACGGGCAGTCAAGCCCCAGCGCCGGGACCGGCCAGATCGTGGTGTCCGGGCTGACCAAGCAATACAAGAACGTGCGGGCGGTCGACAATCTGTCCTTCACCGTCCAGCCGGGGCGGGTGACCGGCTTCCTCGGCCCGAACGGCGCCGGTAAGACGACCACCCTGCGCATGCTGCTCAACCTGGTCACGCCGACCGCCGGCGAGGCCACCATCGGCGGCCACCGGTACGCCGACCTGACCGACCCGCTGCACTCGGTGGGCGCGGTGCTGGAGGCGTCCAGCGCGCACAAGGGCCGTACCGGGATCAACCACCTGCGGGTGATCTGCGCTGCGGCCGGCCTGCCCCGCGAGCGGGCCGACGAGGCGCTCGCGCTGGTCGGGCTGACCCCGGCCGCGAAGCGCAAGTTCAAGGGCTACTCGCTGGGCATGAAGCAGCGGCTCGGCATCGCCGCCGCGATGCTCGGCAACCCGCAGGTGCTGATCCTCGACGAGCCGGCCAACGGCCTCGACCCGGAGGGCATCCGCTGGATGCGCGGCTTCCTCAAGGGGCTGGCCGCCGAGGGGCGGACCGTGCTGGTCTCCAGCCACCTGCTCTCCGAGATGCAGCTGCTCGCCGACGACGTGGTGATCATCGCGGCCGGCAAGCTGGTCCGGCAGGGCACCGTGGAGCAGGTGCTCGGCTCGATGACACACGGCGCCCAGGTGCGGGTCCGCACCCCGCAGGCCGACGAGCTGACCGCCGCGCTGCGCGAGCAGGCGGCCACCGTGGCCACCGGCGAGCACGGCGCGCTGCTGGTCACCGGCGTGGACGCCCCGACCGTCGGCCGGGTGGCCCTGGCCGCGAAGGTGGAGCTGCACGAGCTGACCACCGAGCGCCCCGACCTGGAAGGTGTCTTCCTCGAACTGACGGCCGGAAAGGCGGGCATCCGATGAACCTGGTTCGATCCGAGCTGCTCAAGATCCGTACCACCAGCACCTGGTGGATCTTCGGGCTGATCACCCTGCCGCTCTGGGCCCTCGCCGTACTCTTCAACTGGCTGCAGGCAGACGCCCTGACCAGCGGAAACATCGGCGAGGTGCCGGCCGATCAGGCCGACCAGGTGCAGGCGGTCGCCAGCGTGGACAGCCTGGCCGCCAACCTCTACACCAGCGGCCAGTTCTTCGGCCTGCTCATCGTGATGCTGCTCGGCATCGTCGTGGTGACCAGCGAGTTCTTCCACCAGACGGTGACCACCACGTTCCTCACCGCGCCGCACCGCGCCGCGGTGATGCTGGCCAAGCTGGCCGCCGCGGGTGTGCTCGCGCTGCTCTTCTGGCTGGGCACCACCCTGCTCAACCTGGTCGCCGCCCCGCTGGTGCTGAACGCGGTGGACATCGGCTCCCAGTTCGGCAACGACGCGGCCTGGCGGGCCGTGGGCCTCAACTGCCTGGCCTACCTGCTCTGGTCGGTGCTGGGCGTCGGGATCGGCGTGCTCATCCGCAGCCAGATCGGCGCCACGGTGACCGGCATCCTGCTCTACCTGGGTGGCACCATCGGCGCCGCCATCGTGATCAGCGTGCTGGCCGCGAAGTTCGGCGAGTGGATCAACAAGCTCCAGCTGCTGGTCCCCTCGCTGGCGTCGAGCCTGATGGTGAGCGGGGCCGAGATTCCCGGCAACCCGCCACGCTGGGCGGGAGCCGCGGTGTTGATCGGGTACGCCGTCGTGGCCGGCGTGATCGGGATTCTGACCATCCGGCGTCGCGACATCTCCTGACCCCGAACCCTCGACCGGCCCTGAGCGGTGACCCTGTGTCACCACTCAGGGCCGCCGTCGCTTATCACCACCGGAACGGACACGCAGGGTTTGCTGAACTTCTGGCATCTTCTGTGAATCGGGCCACCCGCCGGAGGCGACAATGCCCACAGGATTCGTACGGCGTAGCCTGGGATCCGTCCGTGCGCCCATTTCCGGGCACCGCCGGACACCGCGTGCATACGAACCCGCGTGAAAGAGGCGATCAGCGGCCGTGTCGACCCAGCAAACTTCGCAGGAGAACCCACTGGCGGGTTTCGGCCCGAACGAGTGGATCGTCGAGGAGATGTACCAGCGCTATCTCGCCGACCCCTCGAGCGTGGACTCGGCCTGGCACGACTTCTTCGCCGACTACCGGCCCGCCCCGGGCGCCGCGACCCCGCGCCCCGACGGCAAGGCCAAGCCGGCCACCCGTCCCGAGCCCGCTGAGCAGCAGGAGGCCGTCGCCAGCGTCACCCAGCAGCCGGCCCCGGCGAAGCCGGCCCCCGCCGCGAAGGCCCCCGAGAAGCCGGCGGAGAAGCCCGCCGCCAAGCCGGCCGCGAAGCCCGTCGCCAAGGCCCCGACCGTCAGCGCCGCCGGCACCACCCCGCTGCGCGGCGTCGCCGCCAAGATCGTGCAGAACATGGACGCCTCGCTCGCCGTGCCGACCGCCACGAGCGTCCGCGCGGTCCCGGCGAAGCTGCTGGTCGACAACCGCATCGTGGTCAACAACCACCTGGCCCGCGGCCGCGGCGGCAAGGTGAGCTTCACCCACCTGATCGGGTACGCGATGGTCCGGGCGCTGGTCGAGCACCCGGAGATGAACAACTCCTACGCCGAGGTCGACGGCAAGCCGGCGATGGTCCGCCCCGAGCACGTCAACCTGGGCATCGCCATCGACCTGGCCAAGCCGGACGGCTCCCGCACCCTGGTGGTCCCCTCCATCAAGGCCTGCGAGCGGATGGACTTCCGGCAGTTCTGGCAGGCATACGAGGACGTGGTCCGGCGCGCCCGCCGCAACGAGCTGACCATGGACGACTACTCCGGCACCACCATCTCGCTGACCAACCCGGGCGGCATCGGCACGGTTCACTCGATCCCGCGCCTGATGCAGGGCCAGAGCGCCATCATCGGCGTCGGCGCCATGGAGTACCCGGCGCCTTACCAGGGCATGAGCGAGGCCACCCTGGCGGAGCTGGCGGTCAGCAAGGTCATCACGCTGACCAGCACGTACGACCACCGGATCATCCAGGGCGCGCAGTCCGGCGAGTTCCTCAAGGTGATGCACGAGCTGCTGCTCGGCGAGCACGGCTTCTACGACCAGATCTTCACCTCGCTGCGCATCCCGTACGAGCCGGTGCGCTGGGTGCAGGACGTGGCCGTCAACTCCGAGGGCCAGATCAACAAGACCGCGCGGGTGCACGAGCTGATCCACGCGTACCGGGTGCGCGGCCACCTGATGGCCGACACCGACCCACTGGAGTTCAAGATCCGCAAGCACCCGGACCTGGACGTCCTCCAGCACGGGCTGACCCTGTGGGACCTGGACCGGGTCTTCCCGGTCAACGGCTTCGCCGGCAAGCAGCGGATGAAGCTGCGCCAGATCCTCGGCGTGCTGCGTGACTCGTACTGCCGCCGGGTCGGCGTCGAGTACATGCACGTCCAGGACCCGGAGGAGCGGCGCTGGATCCAGGAACGGATAGAGCGCAAGTACGAGAAGCCGAACCGGGACGAGCAGAAGCACGTGCTCAACCGGCTCAACGCCGCCGAGGCGTTCGAGACCTTCCTGCAGACCAAGTACGTCGGCCAGAAGCGCTTCTCGCTGGAGGGCGGCGAGTCGCTGATCCCGCTCCTCGGCGAGGTGCTGGAGTCCTCCGCCGAGGCCGGGCTGGACGAGGTCGTCATCGGCATGGCCCACCGCGGCCGGCTCAACGTGCTGGCCAACATCGTCGGCAAGCCGTACGAGAAGATCTTCTCCGAGTTCGAGGGGCACCTCGACCCGCGCTCCACCCAGGGCTCGGGCGACGTGAAGTACCACCTCGGCCAGAACGGCAAGTTCACCACCCCGAACGGCGAGCACACGGTCAAGGTGTCGGTGGTGGCGAACCCGTCGCACCTGGAGGCCGTGGACCCGGTGCTGGAGGGCATCGTCCGGGCCAAGCAGGACCGGATAGACCTCAAGCTGGAGGGCTACACCGTGCTGCCGCTGGCGGTGCACGGTGACGCGGCCTTCGCCGGCCAGGGCGTGGTCGCCGAGACGCTCAACCTGTCGCAGCTGCGCGGCTACCGCACCGGCGGAACGGTGCACGTGGTGGTCAACAACCAGGTCGGCTTCACCACCGCCCCGGAATACAGCCGGTCCAGCCTCTACAGCACCGACGTCGCCCGGATGATCCAGGCGCCGATCTTCCACGTCAACGGCGACGACCCGGAGGCCGTCGTCCGGGTGGCCCGGCTCGCCTTCGAGTACCGCCAGGCGTTCAACAAGGACGTCGTGATCGACATGGTCTGCTACCGCCGTCGCGGACACAACGAGGGCGACGACCCGTCGATGTCCAACCCGCAGATGTACCAGATCATCGACTCCAAGCGGTCGGTCCGGAAGCTCTACACCGAGGAGCTCATCGGGCGGGGTGACATCACCGTGGAGGACGCGGAGGAGCTGCTGCGCGACTACCAGGCGCAGCTGGAGCGGGTCTTCAAGGCCACCCGCGACGCGGCCACCACGCCGCGCCAGCTCAGCCGGCCGAACCGCGAGGAGGAGCCGGAGCCGCGGGTCGACACCGCCACCGACGCCGCCGTGGTCAAGGCGATCGGCGAGGCGCACGTCAACCTCCCCGAGGGCTTCACCCCGCACAAGCGCATCCAGCAGCTGCTGGACCGGCGGGCCAAGATGTCCGTCGAGGGCGGCATCGACTGGGGCTTCGGCGAGATCATCGCGTTCGGCGCGCTGCTGAACGACGGGGTCACCGTCCGGCTCGCCGGGCAGGACTCCCGGCGCGGCACCTTCGTCCAGCGGCACGCCTCGATCGTCGACGCGAAGACCGGCGACGACTACCTCCCGCTGAAGTCGCTCACCGCCGACGGCGAACGGTCCCGCTTCTTCGTCCACGACTCGCTGCTCTCCGAGTACGCCGCGATGGGCTTCGAGTACGGCTACTCGGTGGAGAACATCAACGCGCTGGTCTGCTGGGAGGCCCAGTTCGGTGACTTCGTCAACGGCGCCCAGTCGGTGATCGACGAGTTCATCTCCTCCGGCGAGGTGAAGTGGGGCCAGCGCTCCGCGGTCACCCTGCTGCTGCCGCACGGCCACGAGGGCCAGGGCCCGGACCACACCTCCGGCCGTCCGGAGCGGTTCCTCCAGCTCTGCGCCGAGGACAACATGCGGGTGTCCATCCCGACCACCCCGGCGAACTACTTCCACCTGCTGCGTCGCCAGGCCCTGTCGCCGAAGCGCAAGCCGCTGGTGGTGTTCACGCCGAAGTCGCTGCTGCGGCACAAGCTCTGCGTGTCGCCGGTGGAGGACTTCACCTCGGGCACCTTCCAGCCGGTCCTGCGGGACACCGCCGCCCCGGCGCCGGAGCAGGTGAAGCGGGTGCTGCTCTGCTCGGGCAAGGTCTACTACGACCTGTTCCAGGCCCGGCAGGAGCGGGGGGTCACGGACACCGCGATCATCCGGATGGAGCAGCTCTACCCGCTGCCCGTCGAGGAGATCCGGGCCGCCCTGGCGCAGTACCCGAATGCCGAGGACTTCGCCTGGGTGCAGGAGGAGCCGGCCAACCAGGGTGCCTGGTCGTTCGTCGCGCTCAACCTGCTGGAGCACCTGAGCGACGTCCGGCTGCGCCGCATCTCCCGTCCGGCCGCCGCCGCCCCGTCGGTCGGCTCGGCGAAGATGCACGACGTCGAGCAGACCGCCCTGATCGAGGCGGCTCTCCCCCGCCCGTGATCTGACCGCACCGCGAGACACCGGGGCAGCGACCGTACGACGGCCGCTGCCCCGCCTCGTGTGGCGTCGCCTTCCGAGAGGACGAACCGTTGTACTTCACCGACCGTGGCATCGAGGAGCTGGTCGAGCGCCGGGGCGACGAGCAGGTCACCCTGGAGTGGCTGGGCGAACGGCTGCGCGACTTCGTCGACCTGAACCCCGAGTTCGAGACCCCGATCGAGCGCTTCGCCACCTGGCTGGCCCGGCTCGACGACGAGGACGAGGAGTAGGCCGACCACGCCGGCCAGGGTTACCGGGCCGCTGCCCCGGTCAGGTCCAGGTACCGCTCGACGGCCGCCGTCGCGCGCTCGGCGTCGCCGGTGGCCAGTAGGTCGAGCAGCGCACCGCGCAGCAGCGCCAGACCGAGGGCAGGATCGGCATCGCCGGCATGGTGGTCGCCGCCAGCCTCGCCGTGGGCGTCGGCCAGCAGGCCGAGCCAGTCCTCCACTGTCTGCCGGGCGAAGCCCGCCCAGGGCCCGTCCGGCTCGCTGAGCGAGCGGGCGTACGCCTGGAGCCAGAGGACCAGCAACGATCGGTGCGCCGGATCCACGAGCCACCGCCACGTCGCCCGCACCGCGGCGGCGAAGTCGTCGTGCCCTCCCGCCTCCAGGACCCGACGCAGCGCCGTCAGCTCGTCGGCGCGGGCGCGGGCGAGCAGCGCGCGGATCAGCTCGTCCTTGGAGCCGAAGAGGAAGAGCAGTACCCGGGGACTGGACCCGATGGCGGCGGCGAGCGGGCGCAGCGACAGCTCCGTCAGCCCGTGCTCCAGCGCGTACCGGTAGGCCCGCTCGGTGAGTTCGTCCCGGCGGGCGCTGGGGGGTCGCTTCTGCTCGGTCACAGCGCTACTCTGCCACTGAAACGACTGTTTCAGTTGGAGAGGGGTGTCGATGAGCTCGGAAATCCTCATTCGTCCGCTGGGCCGTCCCGGTGACCTGGGCTGGGTGGTGATGGCCCACGGCGAGATGTACGCCGCCGAGTACGGCTGGGACACCAGCTTCGAGGCGCTCGTGGCCCGGATCGTGGCCGACTACGCCGCCGGTCACGACGCGACCCGGGAGGCCGCCTGGATCGCCGAGGTCGACGGCGAGCGGGTGGGCTGCGTCTTCTGCGTCGCGGCGGACGAGCGGACGGCGCAGCTCCGGATCCTGCTGGTGGACCCGGCGGCCCGGGGACGCCGGGTCGGCGGCCGGCTCGTCGACGAGTGCCTCACCTTCGCACGGCGGGCGGGGTACTCCCGGATGCGGCTCTGGACCAATCACCCCCTGGTCGCCGCCCGCCGGATCTATCTCTCCCGCGGGTTCCGGCTGATCGAGGAGGAGCCCCACCACAGCTTCGGAGTGGACCTGACCGGGCAGGTGTACGAGCGGGAGCTGGCACCGGCCGGCGGGTGAGCCGACCATTGACGGCGGGCCGTTCCCTGGCGTCCACTGGAAGGCAGCGTCCAGGGTCCGACGAGGACGCGCCGGACCACACGCCGCCCGACGCCAGGGAGGCGGAGATGAATCCTGAATCCCGCAAGCCGCCACAGGACGCGGTGACCGTGCGTCACCTACGCCTGGGCATCGGATCCGTCGGCATCGCACTGCCGGTCGTGCTCGTGGTCGGTCACCTGGTCGCGACCCGCCGGCTCACCCTGCTCGACTCGCTCAGCGGTTACTACCACACCGAGATGCGCGACGTCTTCGTCGGCTCGCTGTGCGCCGTCGGGGTGTTCCTGATCGCCTACCGGTACCGCCGGCCGGACGACGTGCTGGGCACCGTCGCCGGGGTGCTGGCGGTCGCGGTGGCCCTCTTCCCCACCACGGTGGGCGCACCGACCGGCACCATCAGCCACCGCGACGAGACGGTCGGCATGGTGCACCAGGTCGCCGCCGCGGCGCTCTTCGTGCTCCTCGCGGCCTTCTGCCTCTTCCTCTTCACCGGACCCGACCGGGTCGGGGTGCCGCCGTCCCGGACGGCCGTCCGGTTCTACCGCGTCTGCGGCGGGCTCATCCTGGCGGCGATCACGGTCGCGCTGGCGAGTACGCAGCTCTCCGAGGAGGTACGGCAGGCGCTCAAGCCGGTGCTGTGGTGCGAGACGGTCGCCGTGTTCGCCTTCGGGGCGGCCTGGGTGGCGAAGAGCGACGCGCTGTTCCGGGCCGCGGAGTCCATCGACGGGAGTAACGCGGAGCAGGACACCCGGCCCGCCGCACCGGCATCGCCCTGACCAGGAAAGGGCCGTCGGCCCCGGGCACAAGGACCCGGGCGGAGGGCACCGCGATCTTGTAGCGTGTGGTCGTGGCACGCAGCGTTTACCTGACCGGTGTGGGGTCGGGCGGTGGCAAGTCGACGGTCGCGCTCGGCCTGGCCGAGTTGCTCTCCCGGCAGGTCGAGCGGATCGGCGCGTTCCGGCCGTTGGTCCCCGGCACCGGCCCCGACCCGATCCTCGCCCTGCTCACCGAGCGCTACCGGGTGGAAGTGCCGATCGACGAGCTGCACGGCTCGACGTACGCGGAGGCCACCGCGCTGGTCGCCGAGGGGCGGCGGGGAGAGCTGATCTCCCGGATCGTGGCCCGCTACCGCGAGGTCGAGCGGCGCTGCCCGGCCGTGGTCGTGGTGGGCAGCGACTTCGCCGACGGGGACGGTGCCGGCCCCCGCGAGCTGGCCTTCAACGCCCGGCTGGCCACCGAGTTCGGCAGCGTGGTGGTGCCCGTGGTCGACGGGTTCGGGCAGCAGCCCGAGGCGATCGCGGCGGCGGTGCGCGGGGCGTACCACGACCTGCAGGACCTGGGCGCGACCGTGGTGGCCGTGGTGGCCAACCGGGTGCCCGGGCCGATGGAGCTGCCCGAGCTGCCCGTCCCCGCGTACGCGATCCCGGAGGTGCCGGCCGTGTCGGCGCCGACGGTGGCCGAGGTGGCGGCGGCGCTCGACGCCACCCTGCTCTCCGGCGACGAGGCCGCGCTCGAACGGGACGTGCTCGACTACGTGGTGGGCGCGGCGCACGTGCCCACCCTGATCGACCACCTGACCGACGGGGCGTTGGTGATCACCCCTGGCGACCGGGCCGACCTGCTGGTGGCGGCCGGCGCCGCGCACGTGGCCGGGCAGGTCTCCCTGGCCGGCCTGGTGCTCACCCTCGGCGAGCAGCCAGACCCGCGGGCGATGCGGCTGGTCGAGCGGCTGAACACCGGACTGGCCGTGCTCTCGGTGACCAGTGACAGCTACGACACGGTCGCGGCGTCCAGCCGGATCGAGGGCCGCCCCAGCACGGCGAACCCGCGCAAGGTGGAGGCGGCGATCGGCGCCTTCGAACGCTGCGTGGACACCGTCGACCTGGCCGGCCGGCTGCGGGTCAGCCGCTCCGAACGGGTCACCCCGCTGATGTTCGAGAACGACCTCATCGAACGGGCCCGGACGCGACGCCGGCGGCTGGTGCTGCCGGAGGGCGCGGAGGAGCGGATCCTGCGCGCGGCGGAGATCCTGCTCCGCCGGGGCGTCGCCGACCTCACCCTGCTCGGTCGCCCCGACGAGATCGCCCGGCGTACCCGGGAGCTGGGCGTGGACATCGGCGACGCGCAGGTGGTCGACCCGGTGACCAGCCCGTGGCGGGACGAGTTCGCCGCCGAGTACGCGCGGCTCCGCGCCCACCGGGGCCTGAGCCTCGAACTGGCCTACGACATCGTGGCCCAGTCCAACTACTTCGGCACGATGATGGTGCAGACCGGGCACGCCGACGGCATGGTCTCCGGGGCCACCCACACCACCGCGGCCACCATCCGGCCGGCCTTCGAGATCATCCGGACCGTGCCGGGCGTCTCGGTCGCCTCCAGCGTCTTCTTCATGCTGCTCGCCGACCGGGTGCTGGTCTATGGCGACTGCGCGGTCAACCCGGACCCGGACGCCGCCCAGCTCGCCGACATCGCCATCTCGTCGGCCGACACCGCGGCCCGGTTCGGCATCGAACCGCGGGTGGCGATGCTGTCGTACTCGACCGGCGAATCCGGCTTCGGCGCGGACGTGGAGAAGGTCGCGGCGGCCACCAAGCTGGTCCGGGAACGCCGGCCGGAGCTGCTGGTGGAGGGCCCGATCCAGTACGACGCGGCGATCGACCCGCAGGTGGCGGCCACCAAGCTGCCGGAGAGCCCGGTGGCGGGGCGGGCCACGGTGTTCATCTTCCCGGACCTGAACACCGGCAACAACACGTACAAGGCGGTGCAGCGGTCGGCCGGCGCGGTGGCGGTCGGCCCGGTCATGCAGGGCCTGCGGCGCCCGGTCAACGACCTGTCCCGGGGCGCCACCGTGCCCGACATCGTCAACACGGTGGCGATCACCGCCATCCAGTCCGCCGCGCCGTCGGAGGAGGTCGCGTGACCGACCGGATCCTGGTCCTGAACTGCGGGTCGTCGTCGGTCAAGTACCGGCTGTACGACGGTGAACAGGTCCGCGACAAGGGCCTTGTCGAGCGGATCGGCGAGCCGGGCGGCGGGCCGGTCGACCACGAGACCGCGGTGCGGGAGATCATCGACCGGCTCGACCTCGACGGGCTGGCCGGGGTCGGGCACCGGGTGGTGCACGGCGGCCGGAGGTTCAGCGCGCCGGTGCTGATCGACGACGAGGTCATCGCCGCGATCGAGGACCTGGTGCCGCTCGCACCGCTGCACAACCCGGCCAACCTGGCCGGCATCCGGGTGGCCCGGGAGGCGCTGCCGGACACCCCGCAGGTCGCCGTCTTCGACACCGCCTTCCACCACACGCTGCCCGAGGCCGCCGCCACGTACGCGATCGACCGGGACACCGCCGAGCGCTGGGGGGTCCGCCGGTACGGCTTCCACGGCACGTCGCACTCGTACGTCTCCCGGCGCACCGCCGAGCTGCTCGGCCGGCCGTACGCGGAGCTGAACACGATCACCCTGCACCTGGGCAACGGGGCGAGCGCCTGCGCGGTCCGTGGCGGGCGCAGCGTGGCCACCTCGATGGGTATGTCCCCGCTGGAGGGCCTGGTCATGGGCACCCGCAGCGGCGACCTGGATCCGACGGTCATCTTCCACCTGCGCCGCGAGGCCGGGATGGGCGTGGACGAGATCGACGACCTGCTCAACCACCGCAGCGGCCTGCTCGGGCTGACCGGGGCCAACGACATGCGCGAGGTGCTGGCCCGCCGCGACGCCGGCGACCCGGCCGCCGTGCTCGCCTTCGACGTCTACCAGCGCCGGATCACCGGGTACGTGGGCGCCTACTACGCCCTGCTCGGACGGGTCGACGCGGTCACCTTCACCGCCGGCGTCGGCGAGCACGCGGCACCGGTCCGGGCCGCGTCCCTGGCCGGCCTGGAGCGGCTCGGGATCGCGGTCGATCCGGCCCGCAACGACGGCAGCGGCGACCGGGTGATCTCACCGGACGGTGCCGAGGTCGCGGTCTGCGTGGTCAACACCGACGAGGAGCGCGAGATCGCCCGGGAGACCCGGGACGTGCTCGGCCAGCCCGGCTGAGCCGCCGGCGGGCGATCACACAGGCCGCCCGAAGGCAGCGACGGCTCCCCGACCGCGCAGCAGCGAACGGGCCGGGTAGGCGCCTCTCGGCAAACCACGACCGGGCGGTGTTCGTCCGGCCGTCCAGCCCGGACCCGGCGGCGGGGGCTCAGGCCAGCGCCAGCCAAACGACCAGGGCGATGACCACGACGGCGACGCCGATGCCGGCGATCAGCGGCAACCGGGAGGGGGCCTCCGCCGCCGCCGCTGCCGGCTCCGGCGACTCGACGAAGGCACGGAACTGCGCGGTGTTGCCGCTCGGGTCGGTGTAGTTCTCAGCCATGCGCGTGACCCTAGCGAAACTCGTCCACTCGGACGGTCCCGACGTGCCCGAGACGACAACACGGTCCGGCCGGTGGAGACACGTCGGCCGGGTGGCGGTGACGCCCGGTCCGGACGTCTGGGCCGTACCGGCCACCCGGCCGCCTACCGTGAAGGGGTGAGGGTGCAGCGGCTGGTCGCCGCGCTGGTGACGGCGCTGCTCGCCGGGTGTGGTCCGGCCACGACCGCCGCTCCCGGGCCGTCCACCAGCCAGCCCGCCCCGCAGCGGGCGTACGCCGTCGGGATGCGGCAGTTCGTCGTCGACCCGGGCGGCACCCGGCCGCTGCCGGTCACCGTCTGGTACCCGGTGGAGCCGGCCGCGCAGCCCGCCCCGGCCGCAACGGCACCCGGCCCCGCGCTCACTCGGCTGGCGGCACCCGCAGCCGCGCCGTCCCCGGGCCCGCCCGAGGTCCGGCCGGGTGCGCCGGTGGCCGCCGGACGCTTCCCGGTGGTGATCTACAGCCACGGGCTGCACAGCCTGCCCGAGCTGCACGCCCCGTTGACCACCCGCTGGGCCGCCGCCGGCTTCGTGGTGGCCGCGCCCACCTATCCGCGTACCAACCTGCGGGCGCGGGACTTCAGCCGGGCCGATGTCCGCAACCAGCCCGCCGACGGCTGGCGGCTGATCCGCCACCTGATCCGCCTCGACGCCCGCCGCGGCGACCCGCTCGCCGGGCACCTGGCCGTCAACCGGATCGGCGCGGCCGGACACTCGGCGGGCGGCTTCACCACGGCCGGCATGTTCACCTCCGGGCACCCGGCGCGGCTGCGCGCGGGGATCGTGATCGCCGGAGGTGGCCTGGCCGGCAGCTTCGCCGGTCCCGTCGCCCCGCTGCTGTTCGTGCACGGCAGCGCCGACCCGATCGTGCCGGAGTCCGTCGGCCGGGCCGGGTACGCCCGCGTGCTCGGGCCGGCCGCCTTCCTGAGCCTCCCCGGTCAGGGCCACGGCGAGTACCTGACCCCGGGCCGCCCCGGCTTCGCCCAGGTCCTCGCCGCCACCATCGACTTCCTCCGCTGGACCCTCTACGACGACCGGGCGGCCCTGCGCCGGCTCCCCATCGACGCCCAGCTCCCCGGCACCACCGCCCTCACCAGCCGCCTCCCCCGCTGACCCCGCCGACCCGCAACTCCATGATCAACCGGGTCGCTGCGGGGGCGGCGCGGGCGAGGTGTGGGCGGTAGCGTTGCGCGGGTGGACGGTGCGGGGCTGGCAGGGCGGCAACTCGACGCCATCCGCGAGGTGACCGGGCTGGCGGAACGAGCCGGCGTCGCGGTGTGGCTGCGCGGCGGCTGGGCGATGGACTTCCACCTCGGCGAGGTGACCCGGCCGCACGTCGACGTCGACTGGTACTGCTGGCGACGCGACGCGAACGCGCTGGCCGCCCTGCTCGGCGGGCACGGTTGGCGCCCGGACCCTCGGATGCCCGCCGACACCCAACTCGACCTGCTTCGGGGCGACGTGGAGCTGAGCTTCGCCTACCTGGACCGGGACGCCGACGGCCGGGTCGTGGTGGGCGCCGGGCCGTGGGCCGGCACGCCGCTGCCCGACCGGATGCTCGACGCTGAGCCGGGCCGCATCGGCCCGCTGTCCGCGCCGATCATCGGCGTGGCCGCGCAGATCGAGTTCAAGGAGATGTTCCCGGTCTGGATGCCGGCCCGGCCACGCCGCGCCAAGGACGCCGCCGACCTCGCCCGCCTCCGAAGCAGCGTGCCGGACCCGCGCGGACGGTGACCGGCCGGCCGCCCGGAGGATCGGGACCGGTGTGGGCTCAGGCGGTGTGGTCGATCACGACCTTGCCGAAGACGTCGCCCGAGGCGAGGCGGGCGAAGCCCTCCTCGATCCGGCTGAACGGCACCACGCTGTCGACCACCGGGCGTACCTGGTGCTCGGCGCAGAACGCGAGCAGCTCGGCGAGTTCGTCCAGGGTGCCCATCGAGGTGCCGAGGATCTCCAGCTGCATCGCGAAGACCCGGCGCAGGTTGACCTTGGGCTCGTGACCGGAGGTGGCGCCGGAGACGACGATCCGGGCCATCGGCGCGGCCGACTTCAACGAGTGGTCGAAGGTGGCCGCCCCGACCGTCTCGATCACCACGTCGACCCGCTCCGGCAGCCGGGCGCCCGGCTCCAGCGCGGTCGCGCCCAGCTCGGCGATCCGCTCCCGCTTCGCGGCGTCGCGGCTGGTCGCGTACACCCGCTTGCCGAGCGCGACGCCGAGCGCGACGGCAGCGGTGGCCACGCCCCCGCCGGCCCCCTGCACCAGCACCGACTCGCCGTCGGCCACCCGACCCTTGGTGGTGAGCATCCGCCACGCGGTGAGCCAGGCCGTGGGCAGGCACGCCGCGTCGGTCGCCGACAGGCCGGCCGGCAGCGGCAGCAGGTTCATCCGGGGTACGGCCACCCGCTCGGCGAACGTGCCGGAGAAGTGCTCGGAGAGGATGGAGATCCCGCGCGGGTCGCCCGGGGTGGGCACCACCGGGTAGATGACCACCTCGTTGCCGTCCGGGTCGGTGCCGACCGCGTCACAGCCGAGGATCATCGGGAGCTGGTCCCCGGTGAGCCCCACCCCGCGCAGTGACCAGAGGTCGTGGTGGTTGAGCGAGCTGGCCCGGACCCGCACGGTGACCCAGTCCGGATCGGGGTGGGTCGGCTCGGGCCGATCGCCGACGACAAGGGTGGTGAGCGGGTTGTCGTCGTCGAAGGCGGAGGCATAGGCAGCACGCATGATCGGCACCGTAACAAGGAGAGCGGGTGTTAAGAAGGGGCCCCTCCTAGACCAGATGCGTTAGGAAGGGGCCCTTCCTTACCGGCGGGCGACGCCGTCGCGGCGGGCAGCTTCGGCGACCGCCTCGGCGACGGCCGGGGCGACCCGCGGGTCGAGCGCCGAGGGCACGACGGCCTCCGCGGTGAGCGTCTCCGCGACCACGCCCGCGATGGCGTCGGCCGCGGCCACCTTCATCCCCTCGGTGATCCGCGTGGCCCGGGCGTCCAGCGCGCCCCGGAACACGCCGGGGAAGGCGAGCACGTTGTTGATCTGGTTGGGGTAGTCGCTGCGCCCGGTGGCGACCACCGCGACGTGCCGTGCGGCCACCTCGGGGTGCACCTCGGGCGTGGGGTTGGCGAGCGCGAAGACGATGCCACCGGAGGCCATCCCGGCCACCGCCTCCTCCGGGATCTGCCCGCCGGAGACGCCGACCAGCACGTCCGCGCCGCGCAGCGCCTCGGTGATGCCGCCCTGCCGGCCGTCGGCGTTGGTGGTCTCGGCCAGCTCGGCCTTGGTCCCGGTCAGCTCGCGGTGCCGGCCGATGATGCCCTTGGAGTCGCAGACAACCACCTGGTCCGGGTTCACTCCCCCGGCGATCAGCATCTTCGTCACCGCGACGCCGGCCGCTCCGGCCCCGCTCACCGCCACCCGCAGGTCGCCGAGCTTGCGGTTGAGCAGGGTCGCCGCGTTACGCAGCGCGGCCAGCACCACGATCGCGGTGCCGTGCTGGTCGTCGTGGAAAACCGGGATGGACAGCGCCTCGTCCAGCCGGCGTTCCACCTCGAAGCAGCGCGGCGCGCTGATGTCCTCCAGGTTGATCCCGCCGAACGAGGGGGCGAGCGCCCGGACCGTCGCGACGATCTCGTCCACGTCCTGGGTGTCCAGGCAGATCGGCACCGCGTCCACGCCCGCGAACTGCTTGAACAGCACCGCCTTGCCCTCCATCACGGGCAGTGCCGCGCGCGGGCCGATGTTGCCCAGGCCGAGCACGGCGGAGCCGTCGGTGATCACGGCGACGGTGTGCGAGATCCAGGTGTAGTCGTCGGCGAGGCCGGGGTCGGCGGCGATCGCCTCGCACACCCGGGCCACTCCCGGGGTGTACGCGAGGGACAGGTCTTCCCGGCTGGTGAGCGGCACGGTCGAGGTGACGGCCATCTTGCCGCCGGCGTGCAGCCGGAAGACGGGGTCAGCGAGGTCCGGGGTGGACGAAGGCATGGTGACTCCAGGATCTGTCGTGCAGACGGACCGGCCGGCTCGGCTCGCGATGGTCAGCGGCCAGCGGGGCGGCGGTGCGGGGGTCACCCGGGCACTTTCCGAGCATAGTCAGACACCCGTCACCCGTGTGTGAGCGGGGTCATATCCACCGCTGACGACCGCCGACCAGCCCGGGACGCGGCCAGTACCGGGCCACCACCCGGCCCCGCACGTCGGCCACCCCGTAGGCCCGGGAGTCGTCGGTGACCAGGTCGTTGTCGCCGCGTACCCACCAGCCGCCGTCCTGCTGGCGGACCGCGCGCTTGACGACGAGCAGGTCGGGGCGGCTGCGGAAGACCGCGACCACCACGTCGCCGGGACGTACCGCCCGACCGCCGGTACGCACCAGCACCGCGTCCCCGTGCCGCAGGGTCGGCGCCATGGAGGGGCCGGTGACCAGCACGGCCGCCAGCGGGCCGCGCAGCACTGGCGCGGCGGAGCCGTTCGGGGCACCCACCGGGTTTCACCTCCCGCCCGCCGGGGAGCATCTCCAGGAGTAATGTCGGCTTGGATCATCGCAAACATCCCATGGAGGACCCTGATGCGCCTTCCCCGCATCCTCACGCCCCGTGTGACCGTCAGCGCCCACTGCGACCTGCCGTGCGGCGTTTACGACCCCGCGCAGGCCCGGATCGAGGCCGAGTCGGTCAAAATGATCTGCGAGAAGTACCAGTCCAACACCGACCCGGAGTTCCGCACGCGGGCGATCCTGATCAAGGAGCAGCGGGCCGAGCTGGTCAAGCACCACCTCTGGGTGCTCTGGACCGACTACTTCAAGCCGGCCCACTTCGAGAAGTACCCCCACCTGCACCAGCTCTTCAACGAGGCCACCAAGCTGGCCGGCTCCGCGGGCGCCAAGGGCGCGACCGACCCGTCCAAGGCCGACGAGCTGCTCGCCAAGATCGACGAGATCTCGAAGATCTTCTGGGAGACCAAGCAGGCGTGACCCTGGCTGACCAGGCACCGACGATCCGGCCGGCGCGTCCCGAGGACGTGCCGGCCGTCGTCGCGATGGTGCACGAACTCGCCGACTACGAGCGGGCCCCCGAGCAGTGTCACCTGACCGAGGAGCAGCTCGCCGCCGCGCTCTTCCCGACCGCACCGGGGAGCGCGCCCGCGCTCTTCGGGCACGTCGCGATGGACGCGACGGGGCAGCCGGTGGGCTTCGCCCTCTGGTTCCTCAACTTCTCCACCTGGGAGGGCGTGCACGGCCTCTACCTGGAGGACCTGTACGTCCGGCCGGCCGCCCGGGGCACCGGCGTCGGCCGCCGCCTGCTCGCCACCCTGGCCGCGATCTGCATCGAGCGCGGCTACCGGCGGCTGGAGTGGTGGATGATCCACTGGAACCCGGCGGCCCGCTTCTACGCGTCCATCGGGGCGACGCCCATGGACGAGTGGGTCCCGTACCGGCTCACCGGCGGGGCGTTACACGAACTCGCCGGGAAGGCGACGGTCGTCACATAGCCCGACACCTGACCGGGTAGAGTCCCCGACCGGGGGGATGAGGCGTGACTCAACTGACCGGCCAGCCGACGACCGACGACGATGTCGTGCACCTCACCGTGCCTGCCGACGGCGGCTATCTCGCCGTGCTGCGCACCGCCACGGCCGGCCTCGCGGCCCGGCTCCAGTTCGCCCTCGACGAGATCGAGGACCTGCGCATCGCAGTCGACGAGGCGTGCGCGATGCTGCTCGCCATCGCCACCCGGAACGCCGAGTTGGAGTGCCGGTTCGCGGTCACCGAGGACGCCCTCACCGTCGAGGTGACCGTGCCCGCGGTTCGGGGGGCCGCGCTCCCCTCCCAGTCGTCCTTCGCCTGGAAGGTGCTGACCGCACTGACCACCGAGGCGTCCGCCCGGGCCGCCGACGGCCGGGCCACCATCTCCCTGCTGACCCGCCGCTCCGGCTACTGACCGGCCCGCCGCCGCCCCGTGGGGGGTACGGATCAGTGGAAGCCGAGCGCGCGGTTGGTCGGGGAACTCACCAACAGCCCGCTGACCCCGAGGCCGAGCGCGATCAGCGGCAGCCCCAGCCAGCCCAGCCCGCCCTGGATCATGTACCAGCCCAACGGCAGCAGCATGAGCTGAAGCACGATGGCCGGTGCCCGGGCGCCCGCCCGGCGGCGTACCAGCGCACCGCCGAGGGCCCAGAGCGCCGCCGCCCCGGCCACCGCGAACCCGGTCACCCACAACGCCGAGGTGAGGTCGGTGCTGCGCGCGGTCAGGTCGGACCAGATCAGCCACGCCGCGACCAGGCCGAGCGCCACCGCTTCGGTGCGCAGCAGCCGGACCGCCCAGCGGAGTGCGGCAGGGACCGGGTCGGAGTCGATCGTCACGGCCGACACGATACCCGTGGGTAGGCGCGGTACAGTGCCGCCCATGCGGGCCGTCCTGGTGGTCAACCCGAAGGCCACCACCACCAGCGAGCGCAGCCGGGACGTCCTGGTCCGGGCGCTACGCAGCGAAGTCGACCTGTCGGTGCGCTACACCCGCCGACGGGACCATGCCACTGACCTGGCCCGGGAGGCCGCCGAGGAGGGCGTCGACCTGGTGGTCACGCTCGGCGGCGACGGCACGGTCAACGAGGTGGTGAACGGTCTGATGACCGCGGACCCGCCGACCTTCCGCACCGGGGCGACCTCGGCGGAGCGGCTGCCGGCCCTGGCCACGGTCCCGGGTGGTTCGACCAACGTCTTCGCCCGTGCGCTCGGCCTGCCACGTGAGTGGGCCGACGGGGCCAGCATGATCCTGGAGGGGCTGCGCCTGGGCCGGTCCCGCACCGTCGGCCTGGGCCGGGCGGACGACCGCTACTTCACCTTCTGCGCCGGCTTCGGGATCGACGCGGCGGTGATCCACCGGGTCGAGCAGGCCCGCCGACGGGGCCGGGTGTCCACGCCGGCGCTCTATCTGCGCTCGACGGTGAGCCAGTACTTCCTCGCCTCGGACCGCCGGCATCCCTCGATCACCTTGGAGCGCCCGGGCGAAACCGCGGAGACCGAATTGGCCACCGTCATCATCCAGAACACCGCGCCTTGGACCTATCTGGGTGAGCGGGAGATCAACCCGAACCCGGATGCGTCATTCGATCTTGGGCTGGACGTGCTCGCGATGCGGCAACTCCGGGTGGGCAGCACCGCACGCACGGTGACGCAATTCTTCTCCAGTCGGCCCGACCCGCACGGCCGCCAGGTGCTCCAGCTGCACGACGCGCCGGAGTTCACCCTGCTCTCGGCCCGTCCGCTGGCCTTCCAGCTCGACGGGGACTACCTGGGCGAGCGGGAGAAAGTCAGATTCACATCCGTTCCGGCCGCACTGAGAGTAATCTGTTAGGTCTCGGGTACTCCCGTCGGTTGACGCGGCTACCGCCGCCCCCAAGGCGACCCGCCACACCGACGAAAGGTGCCGGAAATGTCAGCAATGTCACGCAGACTGTACTACATTGATCCTCAACTGTGGTACGCCGGGTAACCAGAGCGCTCTGAAACCCGGACAAAAGGGTGGTGAGCCCGCTCACTGTTCGGAGTTTTTCCGAGCGGCACCCTTGACATCCCTGTAGTTCGTGAAAGTATTCACAAGCAAACTTGAGTTACCGGGACATTGCCTGGATATGCTCGGCAGGTTGAGCTCTTCCAGCAGGTCCCGACACCCGCAGCCCGCTCACGCAGCGCCGAATTGATGGATGCTGACCGTCACCAATCGGCAACGCGGATGCATATCGGGAAAGCACCAAAGCGTTTATCTGGCCACCCACTTAAGAATGAGGAGTGTTGCCGCCATGGACTGGCGCCACGATGCCGTCTGCCGCGACGAGGACCCGGAGCTGTTCTTCCCGATCGGGACGTCCGGCCCGGCCCTCCTGCAGGTGGAGCAGGCCAAGGCCGTCTGCCGGCGCTGCCCGGTGACCGACCACTGCCTGCAGTGGGCGCTGGAGTCCGGTCAGGACGCCGGCGTCTGGGGTGGGATGAGCGAGGAGGAGCGCCGCGCGGTTAAGCGCCGCGGCGGCTTCCGGGTGCTGCGCGCTCACTCTGCCTGATCGCACCAACGCAAGCCACACGCCCCGGCCGGGTCACCGGCCGGGGCGTCTTGCTGCGCCGCCCCCACCGACCGACCGATCACCCGAGTCGGGCGTCGACCCGACGCAGGACCAGATCGGCGAGTTCGGGGAGGTCGGTGAGCGGGTCGGCGACCGCGACCGCACCAGCCGCACCCGCACCGGCCCGCACGGCGTCGTGGAACAGGCCCGGGGCCAGGAAGTAGGCGGCCACCGCCACCCGGCGCGCCCCGCCGGCCCGCAGTTTCGCCACCGCGACGCCGGCCCCCGGGGGCGCCGCCGAGGCGTACGACACGCGGCAGTGGACGCCCAACTCGGCGCTGAGGGCCGCCGCGACCCGCCCCACCGAGCCGCGCGCCCGGGAGTCCCGGGTGCCCGCCGCGGCCAGCACCAGAGCGTCGTACCCGCCGGGCGCCACCTCGGCCAGCCGGCGACGCAACCCGCCCAACAACGCGCCGTCCACCCGCCCGTCCGCCGGCCCGAGCACGTCCGTGACCCGTACGTCGATCGCCGGCCCGCCCTGCCCGACCGCGGCCACGGCCGCCGGGATGTCCACCCTCCGGTGGTACGCGGCGGTCAGCAGCAACGGCACCAGCACCGCCCGGGGGTGACCGGCGGCGGCGAGGTCCCGCAGCACGGCGGTCGGGCCGGGCTCGGTGTGGTCCAGCCAGCTGGGCAGCACGGTGGTGCCGGGGCGGGCGGCCGCCACGGCCCGGGCCAGCGCCCGGGTCGCCTCGGCCGCCCGCGAGTCACGACTGCCGTGCGCGACCAGCACCACCGGTGGATCGGCGCTCAGGTGTGCAGGCCGCACTCGGTCTTCTCGAACATCGCCCACCGGCCCGCCCGCGGATCCTCCCCCGCCTTCGTCCGGCGGGTGCAGGGCCAGCAGCCGACCGAGCCGTAACCCCGGCCGAACAGCTCGTTGACCGGGATGTCGTAGCGGGCGATGTAGGCGTCCACGTCGCGCTGGGTCCAGGCGGCGATCGGGTTCACCTTGACCTTGCCGCGCCGCGGGTCGAAGGCCACCACCGGGGTGTTGGCCCGGGTCGGCGACTCATCCCGGCGCAGCCCGGCCGCCCAGGAGTCGTACCCGGTCAACGCCCGCTCCAGCGGCTCGACCTTGCGCAGTTGGCAGCACTCGTCCGGCGACCTGCTGAACAGGCGGGGGCCGTACTCGCCGTCCTGCTGCCCGACGGTCATCCGCGGCCGGATCGACCGCACGTTCACCGGCAGCCGCCGGGCCACCTCGTCGCGCACCCGCAGCGTCTCCGGGAAGTGCAGCCCGGTGTCCAGGAAGACCACGTCGACGCCCGGCGCGACCCGGGAGACCAGGTGGGCCAGCACGCCGTCGGCCATCGAGCTGGTCACGCAGAACCGGTCGCCGAAGGTCTCGGCGGCCCAGCGGGCGATCTCCAGCGCGGGGGCGTCCGCCAGAGCGCGGGCGGCCTCCTCCGCCAACGCGCGCAGTTCCTCCGGGTCTCGCCGCGCCGGGTCGGCGGGTGCCGAGCCGCCGACCCCGACCAGGCCCAGGCCGACGGCGGAAGCCAGGCCGCTCATCGCGCCACCCCCCGGCTGAGCAGGCCGGTGAACTTCACCGTGAAGACCCGCGCGCAGGCGTGGCACTCCCAGGCGCCGTGCCCGGCCTCGCTCGGCCGCAGGTCCTCCTCGCCGCAGTACGGGCAGTACAACGGCACGGATCGGACATCACTCATCGGGTCACCTCGCTACGCTCGGCGCCACGATGAGCCATCAAGGCGCTGAACTGGCTGATTCGCTCGCTACGCCCGCTCATCGGAGTTCCTCCTCGTCGACCCTGATCACCCAGTTGGCGAAGGTCTCGCCCTCGGCCCGGCCGGCCAGGTAGCGACGGGCCAGCCGTTCCACGTACTCGGGAAGCTGATCGGCGGTGGTCTTCAGGCCACGCAGCTTGCGGCCGAAGCCGGCGGTCTGCCCCTGCGCCATGCCGAGGCCGCCGCCCAGGTGCACCTGGAAGCCCTCCACCTGCCGGCCGTCCGGGCCGACCACCAGCTGGCCCTTGAGGCCGATGTCGGCGACCTGGGTGCGGGCGCAGGCGTTCGGGCAGCCATTGAGATGGATGGAGATATCGGCGTCGAAGTCGCGCAGCCGCTCCTCCAGCCGGGCCACCAGTTCCTCGCCGCGGGCCTTGGTCTCGACGATGGCCAGCTTGCAGAACTCGATGCCGGTGCAGGCCATGGTGCCGCGCCGCCAGGCCGACGGCCGCGCCTCCAGGCCGATCCGGCGCAGCTCCGCCACCAGCGAGTCGGTCCGCTCCGGCGCCACGTCCAGCACCAGCAGCTTCTGGTACGGAGTGAGCCGCACCCGGCCGCTGCCGTGCGCCTCGACCAGGTCGGCGAGCCGGGCGAGCTGCGGCCCGGAGACCCTGCCCACCACCGGGGCGGCACCGACGTAGTTGCGGCCGTCGCGCTGGGCGTGCACACCGATGTGGTCGACCGGCCTCGCCGGCAGCTCCGGGGCCGGGCCGTCGAGCAGCGTACGACCCAGGTATTCCTTCTCCAGCACCTCGCGGAACTTCTCCACCCCCCAGTCGGCGACCAGGAACTTCAGCCGGGCCCGGTTGCGCAGCCGGCGGTAGCCGTAGTCGCGGAAGATGCCGACCACGCCGGCCCAGACGTCCGGCACCTCGGCCAGCGGCACCCAGACACCGAGGCGCTTGGCCAACATCGGGTTGGTGGAGAGGCCGCCGCCGACCCAGAGGTCGAAGCCGGGGCCGTGCTCCGGGTGCTCCACCCCGAGCAAGGCGATGTCGTTCGCCTCGTACGGCGTGTCCACCAGCCAGGAGATCGAGGTCTTGAACTTGCGGGGCAGGTTGGAGAACCGCTTGTCACCGACGTACCGGCGGACGATCTCGTCGAGCGCCGGGGTCGGGTCGAGCACCTCGTCCCGGGCCACCCCGGCGACCGGGCTGCCCAGCACGACCCGGGGGCAGTCGCCGCACGCCTCGGTGGTCTGCAGGCCGACCTCTTCCAGCCGGCGCCAGATCTCCGGCATGTCCTCGACCCGGATCCAGTGGAACTGGATGTTCTGCCGGTCGGTGATGTCGGCGGTGTCCCGGGCGAACTCCCGGGAGATGTCCGCGACGACCCGGAGCTGAGCCAGGTTGAGCTCGCCGCCGTCCACCCGGACCCGGAGCATGAAGAACTCGTCCTCCAGCTCGTGCGGTTCCAGCACGGCCGTCCGCCCGCCGTCGATGCCCGCCTTGCGCTGGGTGTAGAGCCCCCACCAGCGGAACCGGCCGCGCAGGTCCTGCGGGTCGATGGAGGCGAAGCCCCGGTGGGCGTAGATGGTCTCGATCCGGGCGCGAACGTTCAGCGGATCGTCGTCCTTCTTGATCCGCTCGTTGGGGTTGAGCGGCTCGCGGTGCCCGAGCGCCCACTGCCCCTCGCCCCGGGGACGGCGGGGCGCCCGGGTGGCGGGCGGGTTCTCGGACCGGGTGGGGGTACTGCTGACCGCCATCGCGGCGTCCTCCGTTGTCTCCTGTGCCCGGGAGCGCATACGCGGCGGCCGGCCCTGTTGGAAAGGGCCGCGGACGGCGATGTCGGAGACGGCCGGCGCGCGGGCGCGCCCGAGACAAATGGGTCGGGCGTCGTCAGTGGGCCGGACAGATCGCGCTGCGCACGCGGCCGTAATCAACGTGGCGACGGGCCACGAAGCGGCGGACGACAGCGGCGGTCATGGGCTCATGCTCCCACATCGATCGGCTGCCGGCCAACGGCCGGAAGTGTGATCCCACATCACGGGCCACCCCTACCCATCGACGGTCGTGCGCAGCCAGCCATGATCCACTCCGCGTGCGGCAGTCGGGCGTTGACGGACGGTGAGCGCGCGGCAGGCGGGGCGTTGACGCACGGTGAGCGCGCGGCGTGCGGCCACCCGAGTCGATCAGCCGGGAATCGGCGGACCGGCCCGGGAGCACGGCCACTGTGTGACGCTGCGGAATGTGAGCACAGCCTCGGAGTCCGGACCGGCCGGGACGACCGGTGCCCGCCGAGGCTGGCTGGTCTGGTGCCCGCCGGCCCTGCTCACGCTGGCGGTCACCCTCACCGGGATCGGCCACGCCCAGCCGTGGCGCGACGAGCTGGCGACCTGGAGCGCCGCCGCGCGCCCGGTCGGCGACCTGGTCCGGCTGGCCGGCACGATCGACGCCGCGACCGGGCCGTACTACCTGTTGCTGCACGGCTGGATCGCGCTGGCCGGCGCCTCGCCGACCGCGCTGCGGCTGCCGTCCGCGCTCGCCATGGCCGGGGCCGCCGCGCTCACCGCCCAACTCGGCGCACGGCTCGCCGGCCCCCGGGCCGGACTGCTGGCCGGGCTGCTCCTCGCCGTCCTCCCGAGCACCTCCCGGTACGGCCAGGAGGCCCGCCCGTACGCCCTCGCCGCGCTGCTCGCCGTGGCCGCCACCCGCCTACTGGTCGTGGCGCTACGCCGGCCGACGTGGCGGCACTGGGCCGGTTACGCCCTCGCCGTGGCCGCCCTCGGGCTGACCCACCTGATCGCCGTGACCCTGCTGACCGCGCACGGGCTCGTGGTGCTGCTCGCCGCGACGCGCGGCCCGACGGAAGCCGGCCTCAGCGGGTCGGCGAACCCCGGCGAAGCGGAGGCCGGCGGCCCGGGCGGCCGGACCGGCCCCGGTGCGACGGCCGGTCGGGGCGGAGCGGGGACGGGCCGGCGGTGGGCCCGTCCCGGCCTGCTCTGGCGGTGGCTGGCGGCGATGCTGCCCGGCCTGCTGCTGGTCACCCCGCTGGTGCTGCTCGCCGGGTCGCAACGGTCCCGGCAGCTCGACTGGGTGGACCTGGCCCGCCCCGCCGACCTGACCGGGCTGCCCAGCGGGTTGGCGCAGAGCGGGGTGCTGGGCGGACTGCTGGTCGGTCTCGCCACGCTCGGCGCGGGGCGGCTCGGCCGGCGGGCCCTGCTGCCCGGGGCCGCCGTCCTGTTGCCGGTGCTGCTGCTCTTCGCCGCCGGCACGGCCGTGCCGCTGTGGGTGGCCCGGTACCTGTTCTTCACCGTCCCGTTCGCGTGCCTGCTGGCCGGGGCGGCGCTGGCCGGCGTACGCCTCGCGCCGGCGCTCGCCGTGGTGGCGCTGGCCGGGGCGCTCGGCCTGCCCGACCAGGCGGCGCTGCGCCGTACGCACGAGTGGCCGCGTACCGCCCCCGTCGACTACCGGGGCGCGGCACAGGTGATCGCCGCGCACGAGCGGCCGGGCGACGCGATCGTGTACTCGCCCCGGGACAGTTGGCTCTTCCTCGACCTGGGGATGGCCTACCACCTGGGGTCGCGGCAGCCCCGTGACGTGTTGACGGTCCGCGACCAGGGGCAGCGCGCCGACCTCTGGGCCAGCGAGTGCACCCGCCCCGCGACGTGCCTGGCCGGCGTGAACCGGGTCTGGCTGGTGGTCGCCGGCCGGCGTACCGACCCGCTCGCCACCGTTCCCGCCGCCAAGGGCACCGCCCTCCGCGACAACTTCACCGTCGCACAGGTCTGGCCCCGCCCCGGCCTGACGGTCGCCCTCCTCACCCGCTGACCCTCACCCCATCCCTCGCCCTCGCCCTCGCCCTCGCCCTCGCACCAAGATCCATACAACTTCATGGAAAGAGTGCCCTCGACGCGCCGGGAAGCCACTCTTTCAGTGAATTTGTGCGGCTCTTGAGCACGCGGGGGTGGGGAGGGGGCGGGGGCCGGGGGGGAGGGGCGGGGGGTTAGGGGGTTAGGCGGTCGGTGGGGGTGCGGGCCAGGGGGACGACCAGGACGGCCTCGGTGCCGCCGGTGGCGCCGTTGCGGAGCTCGATGGTGCCGCGCAGCTCGCCGGTGATCAGGGCCCGGACGATCTGGAGACCGAGGTTGCCACCGCGCTCGGCGTCGAACTGCTCGGGCAGTCCGCGTCCGTTGTCCGCCACCGAGACGTGCAGCTGCTTGCGGAACCGGTGCGCGGAGACCACCACCTCGGGCCTCCCCGCGCCGTCCGGGCTGGCCGGACCCTCCTCGCCGGTCGGCGGGAACCCGTGCTCGACGGCGTTGAGCAGCAGCTCGTTGAGGACCATCACCAGGGAGGTGGCGATCTCGGCGGGCAGTACGCCGAAGCTGCCCTGCCGGCGCATGCCGACCGTCACCTCGGTGGCCGCGACCTCGGTGGCCGCGCTGGCCACCCGGTCGACGATGCCGTCGAACTCGACCGCCTCGTCGCTGGACATGGAGAGCGTCTCGTGCACCAGCGCGATCGAGGCGACCCGGCGGACGGACTCCTCCAGGGCGACCCGGGCCTCCGGCATGCCGACCCGGCGGGCCTGGAGGCGGAGCAGCGCGGCGACGGTCTGGAGGTTGTTCTTCACCCGGTGGTGGATCTCCCGGATGGTGGCGTCCTTGGTGATCAGGGCACGGTCGCGTCGGCGTACCTCGGTGATGTCGCGGACCAGCACCAGCACGCCGATCGGCACGCCGGCTGGCATCAGCGGCAGCGCGCGGGTGAGCACGGTCGCGCCCCGGGCGTCGATCTCCCGCCGGGGCGGGGCCTCGCCACGCAGCGCGGCCAGCACCGCGTTGCCCGCGTCGGTGCCTTCGAGCGGGTCGCCGGCCAGCCGGCGGTGCAGCTTGGCCAGGTCCTCCCCCACCAGATGGGAGGCGTAGCCCATCCGCCGGTACGCGGACTGCGCGTTCGGGCTGGCGTAGGTGACCTTGCCGTTGGCGTCGAGCCGCACCAGGCCGTCGCCGACCCGGGGCGCCGAGGTGGTCTCGCCCGGATGCCGGGGCGGCGGAAAGGTGCCGTCGGCGATCATCTGGGCCAGGTCGTCGGCCGTGGTCAGGTAGTTCAGTTCGAGTTGGCTGGGCGTCCGCGCGGTGGAGAGGTTGGTGTCCCGGCCGACCACGGCGATGACCTCGCCGGACTCCCCGTCGGCGGTGCGCAGCCGCACCGGGATCGCCTCGTGCCGGGCGGGCACGTCGCCGTACCAGACCGGGTCGCCCTCCCGCCAGATCCGGCCCTGCCGGTGGGCGACCTCCAGGTGCGCCACCTCCGGCCCGCCGATGATCCGGCCGACCTGGTCGTCGAGGTACGCGGTCGGCGCGGTCGTCGGGCGGACCTGGGCCACGCAGAGGAACGTGCCGTCGCCGTCCACCGGCACCCAGAGCAGCAGGTCGGCGAAGGACATGTCGGAGAGGAGCTGCCAGTCGCCGGCGATCCGGTGCAGGTGGTCGATGTCGGCCGGCCGGAGCTGGGTGTGCTCCTCGGCGAGCTCACGGAGGGTGGACACGCTGAACAGCGTGCCACGCCGGGCGTCACATCGTCGCGGTGACCTTCTTCAACCCGCGCGGTGAGTCGGGGTCCTCGCCGCGGGTCAGCGCCAGGGCAAGCGCGAGTCGCTGGAGCGGGAGAATGTCCAGCAGCGGGGCGTACCGCTCGTCGACCTCGGGCACCGGCATCCGGGCGGTCGCCTCGACGTCGGCGGAGCCGACCACCACCACGTCGGCGCGGCGCTCGCCGAGCCGGGGCAGCACCTCGCGCATCGCCTGCCCGCCGGGGCCGGACCCGACCACGGCGAGCACCGGCACGTTGGGGTCGGTCATGGCGAGCGGGCCGTGCAGCAGGTCGGCGCCGGAGAAGGCGAGCGCCGGCAGGTACGAGGTCTCCATCAGCTTCAGCGCCGCCTCCCGGGCCGTCGGGTAGGCGTATCCCCGACCGGTGGTGACGAGCCGGGCGGCGAACCGGTAGCGCGGGGCGAGCTGCGCCGGGGTGGCGTCGGACAGGGTGCGCTCGGCCAGCTCGGGCAGGCGGGCGAGGGCCTCTCGCTCCTCGGCGGGGAGCACACCGTCGCCGGCGCGTACGCCCTCGACGAGCATCAGCAACGCGAGCAGCTCGGCGGTGTACGTCTTGGTGGCGGCGACCGCCCGCTCGTGCCCGGCGGCGATGTCGACGCTCAGCTCGGCGGTGCGTACCAGCGGCGAGTCGGGGTTGTTGGTGACGGCGAGGGTGAGCGCGCCGGAGGCGCGGGCCACCCGCAGCACCTCGGCCAGGTCGGGCGAGCCGCCGCTCTGGCTGACCCCGACCACGAGGGCGTCGGAGAGGTCGGGCCGGGCGCCGAAGACGGTGATCGTGCTCGGCGAGGCGAGGCCGGCGGGAAGGCCGAGCCGGATCTCGGTCAGGTACGCCGCGTAGAGCGCCGCGTGGTCGGAGGTGCCCCGGGCGGTGAACACCACGTGGCGGGGCCGGCGCTCGGCGATCACCGCCGCGACCTGGGCGATCGCCCCGGCGTGCTCGGCGGAGAGCAGGCGGTCGTAGCCGGCCGGCTGCTCGGCGATGTCGGCGGCCATCCCGGCCCCTGGACGCGTCACGAAGAGACCCCTTCCTGCGCGATTGCCGCGCGATCGATGCTCAGTCTTGCACTTTTCGGCAGCAACGAGCAACGGAACGAACAGTAGTGCGCAGCGGATCACCATGTGGACACTTGATCCCCTACGCTTGCCCGACCGGCCGACCACCGAGAGGACGACGTGCCCGAGGACGATCCCGCGCTCTCCGCGGTGGAGGAGCTGGCGTTGGCCCGGCTGGCACTGGACGAGGGGGATCTGCCGCACGCCGCGGGGCACGTCGCCGCCGCCATCGTCCAGGCCCCGACGCTGCCCGAGGTGCACGAGACGCTCGCCCGGGTGTCCGCGGCCAGCGGCGGCGACCTGGAACTCTTCCCGCTCGGCCACCGCGCCTTCGTCGGCGCGGTGGTGGCCCGCGCCCACCTGCTCGCCGCCGCGGGGCGGCCCGCGGAGGGGCTCGACCTGCTGGCCGCGGCAACCGGCTACGCCCCCGACGCCGACTGGGCCGGGGTGCCCTGGGTGATCGCCCCCGAGCTGCCCGAACGACTCGAACCCGAGCGGACCGCCCGGATCCTCATGCAGCTCTGCGCGGCGGTGTCCGACCCGGTTCCGCGCCGGCTACGCGAGCCGCTGCGGCCGTACCTCACGCTGGCCCGCAACGCGGTCACCGCGCACCCCGGCCACCCGCTGCTGCTCGGCGCGGCGTCCGCGCTGGCCCGGCGCCTCGGCGAGGCCGCCCTCGCCGTCGGCTGGGCCACCCGAGGGGTACGCGCACAGCCCAGCAAGCTCGGCGAGGTCTGGCTCGGGTACGCGTACCGCAGCGCCGGCCGGATCCGGGAGGCTCTCGCCGCGCTCGGCCGGGCCGTCGCGCACGACCCCGACGACCTCGCGGTCTACGCCGACATCGCCGGCACCCTCGCCGACCACGGCCGGCTCGACGAGGCGCTGGACTGGATCGACCGGGCTCTCACCAAGGACCCCACGTTCGACTGCGCGGTGCACACCGCGCACCGGCTGCGCTTCCAGCGCGACGGGGACGTGACCCACCTGGTGGCCCTGACCGACTTCGTGCGGGACCACCCGGACGACAGCCACGAGCACGGCGACCTGGCCGAGTGCTGCCGCGCCCGGCCCTGGCTCGGGCAGCTGACCCCGGCCATCGGGCCGGTGCCGGACGCGCTGCGCCGGGCCGTCGCCGCGCAGGGCACCGGCCGGATCGCCGTACGCGTCGACGCGCTCGAACCGCCCAGCGCGGTGCGCACCGCGGCGGCCGTGCCAGGGCTGGACGTCGAGGTGACCGCGGTCACCGGCCCGGAGCCGCGGGAACCCCTGCGGGCCCCCACCCGCCCCCTCTGGCGGTACGACGGCACCACCGCGACGCCCGCCCTGCCGGAGCCCTCGGCCGAGGCCGCGGAGCGGATCCGGCAGCTCGCCCACCCGGCCTGGCCCCACCCACCGGCCGCGTACGACGCTGCGGTCGGGCTGGCCACGCTGGACCTGACCGACCTGCTCGGCCTGCTGGTGCATCCGCCCGAGGCCCCGCCGACCGCGCTGGGCCGGGCGCTCGCCGGCCAGGACCCGTCGCTCTGGGTGCGTTGCGTCCAGGTCTGGGCCTGCCTGGGCCTGCTGCACCACCGCACCGACGAGCCGTGGCCGGAGTCCACCCGCCGTCGGGTGCTGCTGGAGCTGGTCTGGGACGTGACGGACTGGGTCACCGAGGCGGCACTGTTCGCGCTGGTCACCGCCGCCTGGGTCGACCCTGCCGTACGCCCCGACGTGGCCGGGGTGATAGCCGAGCGGCTCGCCGACGCGGCGGCCGTGGCCCGGGAGCGCCGAATGCCGATCGTGGTGTCGCTGGCGCACCTGGCGCTGGCCACCCCGGACGTCGACCCGCCCACCCGCGACCTGGCCCGCACGCTGATCGCCGCCGCGTCGGCCGACACCCCGACCACACCCTGGCGCCGATTCCGGCGCCGCCTGGCCGCCCTCTTCCACCGCGCCTGACGCCTCGCCCTCGCCCCTCGCGCCCGCAACTCGGGCGGAGACGGCGCGGCCACGCCGTACCCCTGACGGGGCTCGGCGTGGCCGCGGAGCTTGCGGGTCAGACGGTGGGCGCGCTGCCGAGGGCGACCTCGGCCTGTTCCTCGGTGGCCGCGGCGGCCGGGGCCTCGTTCACCGAGCGGAGCGGAACCTCCTTGATGAACCAGGCGAGCACCGGCACCGCGACGGTGAAGAAGACCGCCCAGACGAAGACGTTCGAGATGGCGTCGGAGAGCCCGCCGAGCACGATCTGGCGCATCGGCCCGGTCAGCTGCTTGAGCTTCTCCAGGTCGGGCTGGCCGCCACCGCCACCACCGCCGAACGCGGCTCCGGCGGGCGAGCTGGCGAGCCGGTTGGCGAAGATCGCACCGAAGAGCGAGACGCCGAACGAGCCGCCGATCGAGCGGAAGAAGGTGGCCGCGCCGCTGGCCGCGCCGAGGTCCTTCTGCGCCACGCTGTTCTGCGCGATCAGCATCGAGGTCTGCATGAGGAAGCCCATGCCGACGCCGAGCACGATCATGTAGAGCGAGGACTCGGTCTTGCTGGTGTCGAGGTCCAGCAGGGTCAGCAGGCCCATGCCCGCGACCATCGCCACGCCGCCGATGATCGGGAAGGCCCGGTAGCGGCCGGTCTTGGTGATGGTGCGGCCGACCACCAGCGAGACCACCAGCATGCCGAACATCAGCGGGAGCAGCAGCAGGCCGCTGTTGGTGGCCGAGGCACCCTGCACGGTCTGCTGGAAGAGCGGCAGGAAGCTCATCGAGCCGAACATCGCGAAGCCGAGCAGGAAACCGATCACCGAGATGAGGGCGAAGTTCCGGTTGGCGAAGAGCCCCAGCGGCAGGATCGGCTCGGGCGCCCGCCGCTCGACGAAGCCGAAGGCCACCAGGGTCACCGCGGCGAGGGCGGCCAGGCCGAGGATCTGCGGGGAGATCCAGTCGTACTCGTTGCCACCCCAGGTGGTGACCAGCACGATCGCGGTGATGCCGACGGAGAGCAGCGCGGCCCCCAGCCAGTCGATCTTGTGCTCGGTGCGGTATTTCGGCAGGTGCATGGTGGTGGCCAGGACGAGCAGGGCGAGGCCGCCGAGCGGCAGGTTCACGTAGAACGCCCAGCGCCAGGAGAGGTGGTCGGTGATGAAGCCGCCGACCAGCGGGCCGGCCACCATGGCGATGGCCATGATGCCGGCGATCATGCCCTGGTAGCGGCCCCGCTCCCGGGGCGGCACCAGATCACCGATGATCGCCATCACACCGACCATCAGGCCGCCGGCGCCGAGGCCCTGGACGGCGCGGAACGCGATCAGCTCGATCATGCCGTCGTTGACTCCGCCGAGGAGGCTGGAGCCGGACATGCCGCAGAGCGCGGAGCCGATCAGGAAGATGACCACAGAGGTCAGGAAGACGGTCTTGCGGCCGTAGAGGTCGCCGAGCTTGCCCCAGATCGGGGTCGAGACCGTGGTGCCCAGCACGTACGCGGTGACCACCCAGGTGAAGTGGCCGGCCCCGCCGAACTCGAAGACGATCCGCGGCAGCGCGGTACTGACGATCATGTTGTCGAGCATCGCGAGCATCATCGCGATCATCAGGCCGAACAGGACGACCCGGACACCGGGTCGGGCTGCCGCCTGGGCTGGCTGCGTCATGGGTGAAATCCCCCGAAGTGTGATCGACTTACTTGCCGCCCGGCTAGTTTCCTTACTAGCCGTACGGTAAGCTGGTCAAAAGGATTGGTCAAGCAAGTTGGGTGGTGCACACACGTGAGGGAGAGCACAGGCGGCACGCGGGAGCGTATTCAGGCCGTCGCGCTGGAGCTCTTCACCGAGCAGGGGTATGAAAAGACCTCGCTCCGGGAGATCGCGGAGCGGCTCGGGGTGACCAAGGCCGCCCTCTACTACCACTTCAAGAGCAAGGACGAGATCGTCAGCAGCTTCGTCGAGGACCGGCTGCGCCGGATGGACGAGCTAATCGCGTGGGCCCGCACCCAGCCCGCCACGCTGGCCACCCGCCGGACGCTGATCGGCCGGTACGCGGAGGCGATGTTCGGCAGCGACCTGACCGCCGTGATGCGCTTCTTCGAGCAGAACCAGACCGTGCTGAAGAGCCTCGTCGCCGGGCAGCAGATGCGGGAGCGGATGATGCGCCTCGCCAACGAGCTGTGCCGGGGCGACGACACGCCGGCCGCCCAGCTGCGGGCCGCGCTGACCCTCTTCGCCGTGCACAGCAGCTGGTTCGCGGTCCGCGCGCCGGACATCACCGACGACGAGCGCCAGAAGATCGCCCTCGAGGTGGCCGACGAACTGCTGGCGAAGATCGGCTCCGACGACTGAACCGCGCCCGCCTCCCCGATTCGGGTGGGCGGCGGCGCCATCGGTCAGCCCCGGGTGAGGTCCAGGCGCAGGCCCAGCAGCTGCACGCCGGGCAGCGGCGACCAGTCCTTCGCCGGCACCCGGACGAAGCCGAGCCGCGCGTAGAGGCGGTGCGCCGCGTCGGCCATGCCGGCGCGTACGCAGATCACCACGGCCGAGCAGCCCAGCTCGGCCGCCCGGGCCACGCAGGCGCGGACCAGGGCCACCCCGGCGCCGCGCCCCTGCGCCGCCGGGTCGACCGCGAGCATCCGGAACTCGGCCTCCCCGGGACCGGACAGCTCGGCGTACGGGGTGCCGGGCAGCACGAACGTGACCGCGCCCAGCACCTCGCCGGTGGCCCCGTCGACGGCGACCAGCACCTCGCCCGTCTCCGCCCGGGCGGCCACGTCGGCGAGCACCACACCGTAGCCGTGCTCGCCCTTGAGCTGGCCGTCCGCCTCGTAGGCGGCGACCGTCAGGCGGGCCACCGCCGGATGGTCGGCCGGCTCCGCCCGACGAACCAGGAGGCCGGTCAACCGATCACCGCGATCAGGTCACCGTCCTGCACCACGTCGCCCTCGTTGACCGCGATCTGCTGCACGACGCCGTCGGACTCGACGACGACCGGGATCTCCATCTTCATCGACTCCAGGATCACCAGCGTGTCTCCTTCGGAGACGCTGTCCCCAGCCGACGCGACGACCTTCCAGACGTTCGCCACCATCTCGGCGCGGATCTCCTCGGCCATCCTGACGACCCTCCCTCTCCACCGGTGTTCCTGCGAACGGTATCCAATCTTGACTTCCTCCACCCGCCCGAAAAATGCGGGGGATTCCCTCCCCTCACAGGGCGGACCTTCCTGCTTCATCGGCGATCGCCCCCGGGACGAACCCAAGCCGAGGTCTTACACCGCCTCCACAGGCATCACATCCCGCCAGCCCGGCGGTAGA